>DASTMQ010000565.1:0-26254 GCA_035714005.1 Hyphomicrobiaceae bacterium | reverse complement strand
GCCGGCCTCTGCTCGGTCCCGGCCGGCGAACCTGTGCCCATCATCAAGGGCAGCCAAGTCTACTTGATCGACGGCTCGGGCTACATTTTCCGGGCTTTCCACGCCCTGCCTCCGCTGACGCGCCCATCGGACGGACTGCCCATCGGCGCCGTGCATGGCTTCTGCGGCATGCTGTGGAAATTGCTGCAGGATGCGCGCAAGTCGAGCGGCCCGACGCATATAGCGGTCATTTTCGACGCGAGCGAAAAGACCTTCCGTAACGAGATCTACAAGGACTACAAGGCGCACCGCCCGCCGGCGCCAGAAGAGCTTGTGCCGCAATTCTCGCTGATCCGCGACGCCGTCAAGGCATTCAATATAGCCTGCGTCGAACAATACGGCTTCGAAGCGGACGATTTGATCGCCACCTACGCCAAACGCGCGATCGAGTGTGGTGGCGATGTAACGATCGTGTCCTCCGACAAGGACCTCATGCAGTTGGTGCGTCCCGGCATTTCGATGCTGGACACCATGAAAAATCGCAGCATCGGCCCCAACGAGGTACGCGAGCGTTTCGGGGTGCCCCCCGAGCGTGTCGTCGACGTGCAGGCGCTGGCTGGAGATTCGATCGACAACGTGCCCGGCGTGCCCGGCATTGGGATCAAGACCGCGGCCGAGCTGATCAATGAATACGGCGACCTCGAGACATTGCTGGGCCGCGCGACCGAAATCAAACAACCCAAGCGCCGCGAGCGCTTGACTGAGTATGCCATCCAGGCCCGCCTCTCCTACGATTTGGTAAAGCTAAAGGACGATGTCGCGCTCGAGGTCGCACCGGAACAGCTGGGTGTCCGCGCTCCCGAGGCCCAGCATTTGCTCGCATTCTTGCGGGAAATGGAATTCGCCACGCTGACCAAGCGCATTGCCGAGGGCCTCGGTGCGGCCGCGCCCCCGCCGGCGCAACGCGCGCCGGCCGCGAGCCCGGACCGCCCCGGCGAAGCGGCCGTGCAAGACCACGCCACACGTGCGAAAAAGCCGGCCCCAGCCGGTGCCTGGACTCCGAGCGCCAAGGCCGCGATCGCCCGCCGAATGGCAAGCGGCAAAATCGAGCGCAGCACATACGAAACCGTGACCGATCTTGCCAACCTCGAAGGCTGGATCGCCCAAGCGCGTGCCGCCGGCCGCTTCGCCTTCGATATCGAAACAACCAGCCTCGATCCGATGCGGGCCGAATTCGTTGGCTTCGCGATGGCGGTGGCACCGGGTAGGGCCTGTTACGTCCCGCTTGGACATCGACCAGCGAGCGGTGCCTTCGATTTCGGGGAAGGCGCGCTGAAGCAGGTCCACGTCGGTGATGCTTTGAGCATTATGCGCCCGCTGCTGGAAGATGCCTCCGTCCTCAAGATCGGGCAGAATCTCAAGTACGATTGCGTCGTGCTGGCGCAGCATGGCATCGCGCTCGCTCCCATGGACGATACGCTGCTGCTCTCCTACACCCTCGACGGTGGTCGCGGTAACCATGGCATGGATGAATTAGCCGAGCGCCACCTCGGGCACACCTGCATTCCCTTCAGCGACGTGCTGCAGCATGCGCCCGGTGCCAAAAAGTCCGACAAGACCTTCGCCCAGGTGCCCCTCGACAAGGCCACCGAATATGCCGGCGAGGATGCCGACGTCACCTTGCGCCTATGGATGCTGCTCAAGCCTCGGCTGGTCGCCGAACGTATGACCACCGTCTACGAAACGCTGGAGCGACCACTGGTGTGCGTCCTGGGCGAGATGGAGCGGGCCGGCATCAAGGTCGACCCAAGCATCCTGTCACGCCTGAGTTCCAGCTTCGCACAGCGCGTCGCCCGTCTTGAAGAGGAAATCTATACCCTGGCCGGCCACAAGTTCAATTTGGCTTCGGCGCGGCAGCTAGGTGAGTTCCTGTTTGACAATCTCAAGCTGCCGGGCGGCCGTAAGACCAAGACCGGCCAATGGGAAACGCGGGCCGGGCTGCTCGACGATCTCGCCGCCAGCGAAGACTTGCCCGAGCATGCGCGCAAACTCATCAATGTGATGCTGGAGTGGCGGCAACTCACCAAGCTGATGTCGACCTACACGGACTCGTTGCCGCAGCACATCAATCCCGACACCGGCCGCATCCACACGAGCTATGCGCTGGCTTCGACGACGACCGGACGCTTGGCATCGACCGATCCCAATCTGCAGAACATTCCCATCCGCACTAAGGAGGGGCGAGAAATACGTACGGCGTTTGTCGCCGAGCGCGGCCACAAGCTTATCTCGGCCGACTACAGTCAGATCGAGCTGCGGGTGCTTGCTCATATCGCCGATATTCCGCAGCTGACGCGCGCCTTCAGCGACGGCCTCGACATCCACGCCATGACGGCGTCGGAAATGTTCGGTGTGCCCGTAAAGGGCATGCCGGCCGACGTGCGGCGTCGCGCCAAGGCCATCAATTTCGGAATAATATACGGCATTTCGGCATTCGGCCTCGCCGCCCAACTCGGCATTTCCAAGCAGGAGGCCGGCGAATACATCTCTACCTATTTCAAGCGCTTTCCCGGGATTCGCGACTACATGGAGAGTATGAAATCACTTGCGCGCCAGCGCGGCTTTGTTGAAACCATTTTTGGTCGACGCGTGCATTACCCCGAGATCAATACCAAAAACCCGTCGATGCGCGGCTTCCTGGAGCGGGCGGCCATCAATGCGCCGATCCAGGGCTCGGCCGCTGATATCATCCGGCGCGCCATGATCCGCATGCCGGGCGCGCTCACGGCCGCCCAGCTCGCCTCCGTGCGAATGCTCTTACAGGTTCACGATGAGCTGGTCTTTGAGGCGAAAGAGGTCGAGGTCGACAGGGCCTTGCAAACGATTGCGCACGTCATGGAAAAGGCGGCTGAACCGGCGGTGCGCTTGCAGGTACCGATCCACGTCGACGCCAAGGCTGCCGACAACTGGGAAGCCGCACACTAGGAGCCGGCGCCGCCGCGCTGGGCCTCACCACGCTTGCGCCTTGCTTACCGGCGGCCCATCGCGGCGGCTGTGCCAACGACCGCCACGATTGTCCGTCGCTGCGGCATTCATTTGATCAAAAATTTCTCGATGCGATCGCCGCCCTTTAATTTGGCGGCAAGCCACCTGGGTTTGCGACCACGCCCGGTCCAGGTTTCGGATGGATCATCCGGATTGGCATACTTCGCAGCCACGGTGCGCCCCTTTCCGCCGCGTCCCCCAAAGATATCGCTCACCTTAAAACCCGCGCCGGCGATCAGCGCTTCCACCTTGCTGCGAACTTCAGCGCGCGTCCGATCCTCCGCACTTGCTTTGGCCTTCTTCAACTTCAACTCAAGTTCCTGCAGCTCCTTGAAGGACATTTTGTCCAGGTCTTTGGCCATAATTGTATATTCCCTTGAAGTCCGTCCCTGTCGCACCAGTTAGATTGAATGACTTAAAATATTCCAAATCTCAACCGTTTTCTCACGCGGGAGTCCTAGTAGAAAAATCGGTGATGCGCGTCCGCGCCATTTTGCAGTTGCGATTGATTCCTAGCTGCCCCTGCTAACAGAATGTTGGAACTTCGCTTGGCTCTCGCTGATGCGCCGGCAAAGCGCCAAAGGCAGGCATTGCAGGGCCGCTGCAGCAGGGCCAACAAAAGCAGCTCACCGGCACTGGCGCATGAATTGCATATTATATACAAGAGCTTAAATTCGATCACTGGTAGTTTCCCTTCCGGCGGCATATTCGCCGGCAGGCGTGGCGCCGCCAACGCCTGCGGCGGCCCAGGTGAGCGCTTTACAGAATGATTGCGCGTAAAAACTATTCATTGAAATAGAGGATTGACGAGGCAAAACGCACGAACAGGGGATTATGATTGGTGGTTAGGGTGGAGATCGGACCAGATCGGCAGTTTAAGACCGTACGAGACTGGCTGCGTTATGCGGTCAGCCGTTTTCGTGCGGCAGATCTTAGTTATGGTCATGGCACAACCAACGCCGTCGACGAGGCGGCTTATCTCATTTTGCATACTTTGCATCTACCGATTGATCAGCTTGAACCGTGGCTCGACGCGCAATTGCTGCCATCCGAGCGCCGGGCTTTAGCAAAGGTCATTGAAACCCGGATCAGCACGCGCAAACCCGCGTCCTATTTGACCAACGAGGCTTGGATCCAGGGGCATTCCTTTTACGTGGACGAGCGCGTTATCGTGCCGCGCTCCTACATCGGTGAATTGCTGGCGGGCCGCCTGGCGGAGATCGTGAGGGACCCCGACGCAATCGGACACGCACTCGATCTCTGTACCGGTTCCGGTTGCTTGGCGATCTTGGCAGCGATCGCTTTTCCAAACGCCAGCATCGATGCCAGCGACGTCTCCGCCTCCGCTTTGGACGTGGCCCGGCGCAATGTGCTTGACTATGGGCTCGAACAGCGCATCAAGCTGCTGCAATCCGACCTGTTCGCGGCGCTCTCGGGCCGGCGCTACGATCTGGTTTTGGCCAATCCCCCCTACGTGCGCGAAGATGTTGTTGCCGCCTTCCCGCCGGAGCACGCGGCCGAGCCAAGGCTGGCACACGCCGGCGGCGTCGATGGCCTCGAGTGCGTGCGACGTATCCTTGCTGTGGCGGCCGATCATCTTTCAGCCGCCGGCATCCTGGTGGTCGAGGTCGGCAGCGGCCGCGCGCGGCTGGAGCGGCAATTCCCCCGGCTGCCATTCCTGTGGCTCGACACGGCCAACAGCGAAGGCGAGGTCTTCGCTCTGACGGCTGCGGAACTCGCGGCATCGACGTGAACACGCGGGCGAGGAGCTGCCGCCCGCCGGCGGCTTCGGCCCCGCGACAACAAAACCGCTGCTAGCAAGAATCGCGATCGGAAGAATTGCGGTTATAATCAGGCGATGGCCGAGCCCAATCCATTCACCGAAGCCAAGCGACGAGCGCATGTTGAGGCGGCGTTTGCCGTCGATGAGGTGCGTCTCGCCAATCGCAACGCGGGCATCCTGCTAGAGGCTTTGCGCCACGACGTGACCCCCGTAGGCTTGCACTACCTGCTCAATCACTTCGACGTTCCCTACGTTGCGGATGATTGCTGGCAGCTCGCCCTGCAAGGGCACGTCCTAAGGCCAATGTCGTTGTCGCTCGCCGATCTAAAGGCATTGCCAAACCGCACGCTGCGCGTGACCATGGAATGTGCCGGCAACGGCCGTGGGCTACTGACGCCGCGCTATCCCAGCATGCCCTGGCTGCACGAAGCTGTGGGAACCGCGGAATGGACCGGCACCGCCCTCAAGCATGTGCTTGAGCGTGCGCAATTAGACGATGATGTGAATGAGATTGCCTTTATCGGCGCCGACCGCGGCTTCGATCGAGGCGTTGAACACAATTTTGGCCGCAGCCTCAAGCGTGAGCTGGCGCTTGGCGAGGATGTGCTGCTGGCTTGGGCCATGAACGGCCACCCGCTGCCGCCCCAGCACGGCTATCCATTGCGCCTGATCGTGCCAGGCTGGTACGGCATGGGCAATGTCAAATGGCTAACACGCATTGAAGCCCTGCGGCAGCCCTACCAGGGATTCCAGCAGGCCGTCGGTTATCATTACCGCCCCGCACCCGGCCTGCCGGGCACTCCCGTCACGCACATGCGCGTCAAAGCCCTGCTGGTGCCGCCCGGTATTCCCGACTGGTATTCTCGCCATCGTCTGCTCGACGCGGGCGGCACCGAGGTTTTCGGTCGCGCCTGGTCGGGCGGCGGCGTGCCGATTGCGCAGGTGGACGTCGCCATCAACGGCCGCTGGCAGCCGGCCCGCCTCGATCCGCCGCAAGGCAAATTTGCCTGGCAAGCCTGGCGCTACATGTGGCAAGCCCAAGCGGGCGAATACGAGTTGGCCTGTCGGGCTACCGACGCCAACGGGGAAACCCAACCGCTCGAGCCGCGCTGGGATTCGGGCGGGTTCGGCAACAACGCCGTGCAACGCGTACGGGTTTGGGTAAGATAACGGCAATGGGTGACATCGCAGTATCGCTGTGGCGCGGCAATGCGGACGGCAGCTATCAGGTATATCGCGTGCCGCAGCGAGACAATCAGACCGTCCTCGACGTCGTCACTTGGGTGCAACGCAACCTCGATCCTACGCTGGCCTACCGGTTTGCCTGTCGCGTGGGCATGTGCGGCAGCTGCGCCATGACGGTGAACGGTCGCCCACGCTGGACCTGTCGGACGCATACGACAAAGGTCATCAAAGATGGCCGGCTCGAGATCGGCCCGCTTGCCAATCTCCCAATCATCAAAGACTTGGCCTGCGACCTGCGGCCGTTCTTCGAGAAGTGGCAGAAAGCCAGGGCCGTCTTCTCACCGCGCCTGACGCGGCAGGATGCGATCGAGCGCATTGCGCCAACGACGACGCCGCGGCTGGCCGCGGACGCCGCCATCGAATGCATCAACTGCGCGGTGTGCTATGCCGCCTGCGATACGGTGCGCTGGAATGCTGACTACCTTGGACCCGCCGCGCTCAACCGTGCCTGGACCTTGGTAAACGACGTGCGCGACACGGGCAATAGCCAGCGATTGGCTGCCGTGGCCGCCGCCGGCGGCTGCCATAGTTGCCATTCGCATCAAAGCTGCCAGCAGCACTGCCCAAACGCATTGAACCCGACCGCGTCCATCGCCGGCCTCAAGCGCCACACCATGCAGGCCTACCTCAGGGGAGAGCTCGAGTGAACGTGCGCCTTTATGTCCTCCAGCGCGTCAGCGCCGCTGTCATGGCGCCCCTGCTGTTGATACATCTTGGCGTCATCTTCTACGCCAGCAACCGCGGATTGAGTGCCGCCGATATCCTGGCTCGAACGCGCGGCAGCCCGCTTTGGGGCGCCTTCTATGCCACCTTCGTTGTGGCAGCGGCCACCCATGCTGCCATCGGCGTGCGTGTCGTTGCCAGCGAATGGACGCGCTGGCATGGCGCGGCGCTCGAGAGGCTGATGTGGGCTTGCGGCCTACTGCTGGTCGCTCTCGGTCTAACCGCGGTCGCAGCGGTGGTACTGGTATGAACGGCAAACGGGGCCGGCCGCAGCGTGCCCCCAACAGCGGCGGCCATCGTCGCGATCCCTTGTGGGTCGCCGCCTTGCTGCATCGCATTTCAGGCCTGGCGCTGGCCGCCTTCCTGCCCCTGCACTTTCTGGTGTTTGCGCTGGTCCTCAAGAGCGAGGCAGCGCTTGAGGGCTTTCTGCGCTGGACGACCAATCCCGCGGTCAAGCTCGCCGAGATGGGTCTGGTGTTCCTGCTCACGTTGCACTTGCTGGGAGGCATCCGCATCCTGCTGCTTGAGAACCTGCCCTGGTTCGCCGGCCACAAGCAGCTGGTGGCGGGGGCGCTGCTGACCGCCTCGATGCTGGCGCTCGTCTTTCTTGTGCGCGCCGCCTGACTGCCGGGAAGGGATCATGCTCGAACGGTTTGCCACCGACGTTTTGATTTTGGGCTCCGGCGGTGCCGGTTTGTTCGCGGCCTTGCATGCCTATCAAGCCAACCCCGACCTCAGCATTACCATCGCCAGCAAGGGTCTCGTCGGAAAATGCGGCTGCACGCGCATGGTCCAGGGCGGCTACAACGTCGCGCTCAATCCAGGCGATTCCGTCGAGCGTCACTTTATGGACACCATCGAAGGTGGCAAGTGGTTACCCAATCAGAACATGGCCTGGACGTTGGTGAGCAAGGCCATCGAGCGCGTGCAGGAGCTGGAAAACGAAATCGGCTGCTTTTTCGATCGTAACCCCGACGGGACGCTGCATGGCAAAGCTTTTGCCGGCCAGACCTTCGATCGCACCGTGCACAAGGGCGATCTGACCGGGATCGAGATCATCAACCGGTTGATGGAGCAGGTTTGGGCGCGGCCGATCCAGCTTCTCGAAGAACATCGCGCGGTCGCGCTGATCCCGACGGCCGACCGGCAGGCGCTGGCGGGTGTTTTGCTGATCGACATGCGTTCGGGCAGCTTTCGCTATGTGGCCGCCAAGGCCGTGCTCCTGGCAACCGGCGGCGGTCCAACCATGTATCGCTACCACACGCCTTCCGGCGACAAGAGCATGGATGGCCTTGCCATGGCGCTGCGCCTGGGCCTGCCGCTGCGCGACATGGAGATGGTCCAGTTCCATCCGACGGGCCTGCTGGCCGGCCCCGACACGCGCATGACCGGAACCGTGCTCGAGGAAGGCCTCCGCGGCGCCGGCGGGCATCTTATCAACGGTGCAGGTGAGCGCTTCATGCAGGCGCGAGACCCGCGCGCCGAACGGGCCACGCGGGATTTCGTATCGCGCTCAATCTATGAGGAGATGCGTGCCGGACGCACCACGCCACACGGCGGCGTCTACATCAAGATGGCGCACCTCGGCCCGGACCAGGTCGCCAAGCAATTCAAGGGCATGGTCGAACGCTGCGCCGATTGCGGCTTCGACCTGGCGGCCGGACTGGTCGAAGTGGTACCGACCGCGCATTACCTGATGGGAGGCGTGGTTTGCTCCGTCGACACCGCCACCGAATTGGCCGGCCTGTTCGTGGCCGGCGAAGACGCTGGCGGCGCGCATGGTGCCAATCGCCTGGGCGGCAACGGTGTTGCCAACTCGACGGTGTTCGGCGGCATTGCCGGAGACAGCATGGCCAACTGGATTGCGCGCAACCCGGGGGAACGGCCGCCCGACGAAGCCGTATTGCAATTTGCGTTGGCGCGCGCGCAGCATCCCTTCAGCCGCCCGCGCGGCGATCTTAATCAGCTGCGCGAACGGTTGCTCGATGTCATGTGGGACAACGTCGGCGTCATTCGCGAGGGCGCGGGATTGCGGCAAGGCCTGGCGAGGATCGATGAGCTGGAGCGTGAGCTCATGGCCAGCGGCCTCGCCGACGGCAGCCGCCCATTCAATCTGACCTGGCACGATTGGCTAAACCTCCAGTCCCTGATCGAGGTGTCGAAGGCGATCGTGGCGGCCGCGCTCAAGCGCGAGAACAGTCGCGGCGCTCATTTCCGTGAGGATTTCCCGCAAGAGGGCGATCTCGCCAGCTCAACCTTCACCGTGGTGCGACGGTGCGGCGATGCCCTTACGGTCGGGGCGGAGCCGGTAGAGTTTACGATCGTCAGGCCGGGCGAGAGCCTGTTGCAGCCGGCGGCACCGTCGAGGACGTGACGACGCGCCGGGGCTCGCGGGCGGCCGGCACCACCGTCAACCCGCGCCGCCGGACGGCTCGGCCCCCTTTTTTCTTGCTTCCCCGCTTGGGGCAGAGAACATAGCGTTCGCAACGCCGGCGAGGCCTGCCGATGATCCCCATTGCTTTCTTGCAAAAAACCGCCGAGGCCTTGATGGCAAAGGCTGCCATCGAGATCCCCGAGGACTACCTGGCCGGGCTGCGCCGCTGCGCCGACACGGAAAAGGGCGAGCTCTCCGCCTTTGTCATTCAGGCCATGCTGGAAAACTACGAAGCCGCCAAGGAAGACCGGCGCGCCATGTGTGGCGACACCGGGGTGCCCCGCTGGTACGTCAAATTCGGCAACGAAGCGCGCATTGAGGGTGGCCCGGTCGCCTTGGAGGCGGCCCTGCGCCGCGCCACCGCCAAGGCTACGCACGAGGTACCGCTCAGGCCCAATCGCGTGCACCCGCTTTGGCGCACCGATCACAACAACAACTGCGGGATCGGCGCACCGGAGATCGAATACTCGTTCCATCCGGATGGCGACTGGATCGACCTCACCACCGTGCATAAGGGTGGCCTGTTCGGCTCCGACTACCGCATGCTCTTTCCAGGCGATGGCCTCGAGGGCATCAAGCGTTTTTACCTTGATACGTTGATCGCGTTCGGCCGGCGCGGCCTCGCCTGCCAGCCCGCCATCGTCGGCGTAGGCCTCGGCGGCTCAAAGGACATTTCGATGGTGCTGGGCAAACAGGCCGCTTGCCTGCGCAGCGTCGGCTCGCGCAATCCCGATGCCAAGATTGCCGCGCTCGAAGATGAGCTCAAAGAGCTCGGCAACACCATTGGCATGGGGGCCATGGGTTTTATGGGCTCGTCCATGGTGGTCGATTGCCATGTCGAGGTCGGCTACTGCCACACCGGCGGCATGCCGATGAGCGTACACATGTTCTGCCTGTCCTCGCGCCGCGCCACGGCGCGCCTGTATCCAGATGGCCGCGCCGAGTTTCGCGGCGACCCGCAATGGTTCACGGACTACATGCGCCGAACCGGCGTCGAGTGGCAGGAGCCCGCCCATGCCGGCGCGGCCGAATAGCGGGATCGAGCGCCGGCGCCGCTGGCGGAGTGGCCGGGGCTGCAAGTAGGACCCCGAGCCGGGTTCGCCGCGCCAGACCGGCTAGGCGGCGGCCGCACTCGCCATTGGCGCCAGGCCGGTTGCGCGCGAGGCATCCGCCGGGCCACCCTATCCGAGCGCGAGGCGACGGCGCCCGACACCGACCCATTGCGGTCGGTTGCGAAGGGCGCACCCTTCGTGTGACTTTCTTGCGATATAAGCCGAGGAGAAGCGCCATGCGAGCCGCCGTCCTGACCGAGGTCAACAAGCCATTGCAAATCCTGGACCTGGAGCAGGAGGGGCCTAAGGCCGGCGAGGTGCGCGTTGAAGTCAAGGCCGCCGGGGTGTGCATGAGCGATTGGCACATCATGAATGGCGACTGGCCGCTGCCCTTGCCAATGGTACTCGGCCATGAGGCCGCGGGTATCGTCGCCGAGCTCGGTGCCGGCGTCGGCAACGTCAAGCGGGGTGACCATGTCATCTTCTCGTTCCGTCCGCACTGCGGTCATTGCCGCTACTGTTCGACGGGACGCACCGTGTTGTGCAGCGGGCACAATGATACCCCGCGCTGGCGTATGCATGACGGCACCGCGCGCGTGAAGCTTAACGGCGAACCCGTCAACCAAATGGCCCGCATCGGCACTTTTTCCGAATACGTCGTCTGCCCGGCCGAGCAAGTCGTGGCGGTACGCAAAGACTTGCCGTGGACGCACGCCGCCATTATCGGCTGCAGCGTCGCCACCGGCGTCGGCGCCGTGATCCGCCACGCCAACGTGGAGGCGGGCTCCTCGGTATTGGTGGTCGGCTGTGGCGGCGTCGGGCTCAACGTCGTGCAGGGGGCCAAACTCGCCGGGGCCAAGGTCATCATTGCCTGCGACCTGCTCGACAATAAGCTCCACTACGCGCGGCAGTTCGGTGCGACGCATACCATCAACGCCAAGCATGAGGATGTCCTCAAGCGCGTGCAGGAACTGACCGCGGGCTTCGGTGCCGACTACGCCTTCGACGCCATAGGCGGCGAACAGACGGCCGCCCTGGTGGTCGACGCCATTGCCGCCGCCGGCCATGCCGTCCTGGTCGGCATTCCCGCCTTTTCGGCACGGGCCGCGATCTCGCCGTCGGCCATGGTTTATGGCGAAAAGAAACTAACCGGTACCTACTACGGCTCCATTCGTCCGGCCCTCGACTTCGCCGTGCTGGCCGATCTGGACATGGATAAGCGCATCGATCTGGAGGGACTGATCAGCCGCACCTACGCGTTCGACGAGATCAACGAAGGTTTCCGGCTGTTGCTGACGGGCGCGGTCGCGCGCGGCGTAATCACGTTCAACTGACCCGAGGCAACCCGCCGCGGGCCATGCGGGGCGCGCGGTCCCCCGTCGGGGCGGCCTCGACCGAAACGGCGCCGCGGCAAGGGGCGCGCGAGCCTGAGCCTTGCCAAGCCACGACGGCGGGCGCCACGATGGCGCGCACGCCGACAGGCAGGCAGCCCACCCCGCGCAAAGCGCGCCCCCTCCGACGCCGGGCTTGCGACCCGCACTGCGTAGGGACCTGGCGCCGATGGCGGCGAAGCCGGCGGGCATGAGAGCCGGGGCGGCGCGGTTCTGTCGAGCCTGAGGAATGCTATCCACTTTTGGCTAGGCGGGGGTTAGGATAGCCGCCGAGACCTCACAAAGGTGAGCCTGTGGCAGCATCCCCTCTCAAAACCGTTCGCCTCGACCTGCCCGTCTCGACCGCGCAACTGCGCGGCCTTGAGATTGGCACGGTCGTATACCTGAGCGGCCGCATCTATACGGCACGGGAGGGCGCCTACAAAAAGGCGGTGGAGGACCAGGCCGGTCTGCCGGCGCCAGCCGCCGATCTCGGCTCGGCAAACTTCCACTGCTCACCCGCCGCCACGCTCAATCCCGACGGTAGCGCCACCGTCGGGGCGGTGACCGCCACGGCCTCTTTTCGGTTCGGCAAATGGCTCGACGGCTGGTTCAAACTCTCGGGCTGCAACATCATAATCGGCAAGGGAGGCATGACGAGCGAAATCTACCGGCGCTCGTTTGTGCCCAACAACGCCGTCTACCTTACCACCGTGGGCTACGGCACGGGGGCCCTGCTTGGCCGCGGCATCAGGCACGTGTTGGCGACCCATTGGACGCAGGAGTTGGGGCTGGCCCAGGGGATTTGGGTGCTGCAAGTGGAGAACTTCGGTCCCTTCATTGCCGACAGCGATCTTGCGGGAAATTCCCTGTTCGAACGTGAGAACGCCAAGATCGCTCCCAATATCGACAAACTTTACGCCGGCACCAAGCCGGCAATCATGCGGCGCTACGGCGAGACCGACGACAAGACCGACGAAGTGATCTGACTAGATGCGCCGGCCGGCCGTTGGCCACATTCGCTGCAATACGCCGTCCTTGCGAATGAAGTAGTGATAGAGCGCGGCGGAGATGTGCGCGCCGAGCAATAGCAAGATCATGACGGCACCGACCCAGTGCAGGAAAAAAACGCGCGCCGCCGCTGCCTGGTCCGCCGCGGTGATACTGGGCAAAGGCATGCCGAACACGTCGAGGGCTGGATAGAGCGAAATGCCGAGATAACCGCCGATCGGCACCAACAGCAAAAGCAAATAGAGGCTCCAGTGCGTCGCATGCGAAGCCGCCTTCTGCCAGGGCTCGAGGCTCGGCTCGTCGGCGGGAGCGCCCTTTAGCAAGCGATAGCCGAGGCGCGCCAGCACCAGGAAAAAGATCACAATGCCCGTAAGCTTGTGGGCATTGTAGAGGGTGTTCGTGACCCCGTCCCAAATATTCAAGGAGGGGCCGCGATAAACCATGTAAAAGCCGACCGGGGCCTGGATGGCAACGAGCGCCGCGGTCCACCAATGAAAGCGACGCGCCACTTTGCTGTAGGTCGCAGCATGGCCGCTCGGCGCCCGGTTGTCCTCCATTGCTGGCCTCGCTTTTTTCCCAGAGCAGAGAATTGCAAATCGCATATCACATTCGCCCTGACGCGGGCAGAGAGCCGGTCGGCAGGACGGCACGGGCAACGGGAACCGAGCGGGCCGAGGCGAAAAATGCAACGGAAACAGTGCCTCGCCTTACAGTGGGCCCATCGGCCGCGTGGAGGAATTGGTCGCGTTCGGCTAGGAAACGGCAGGCCCAGCCGTGAAGCCGGCTTCCCTCAAGGGCCTCTCTTTGCCCAACTCGGGCGCTATACCCCGCGCCCGGGTAGAGCAGAGAGACGACCCCGCGTCGCTCCCTGTGTTGGTGCAACGAACGCATGCATTCAGGCAAAACCGAGTTGCGGACGCCTGCCTCGACGCGACGGCAAGGAGAGCTTCGCGATCGCCCGCCCGGCCGCAAGGAGGAGACGCGGCTGGCGCTGGCGTTCCTGCTGCTCGCCGCGCTGGTAATCGGCTGGCCGTGGCTTTCCGGGCGCGTCACGATTCCCTGGGATGCCAAGGCGCACTTCCAACCACAGATCCAGTTCCTGGCGCAAAGCCTCGCCGAAGGCCAGTCCCCGTTCTGGGCACCCTACGTGTTCAGCGGCCATCCACAAATCGCCGATCCACAATCAATGATCTTTGCCCCACCGTTTCTTGCCCTCGCGCTTGTCAACGGTGCGCCTAGCCTGCGGGCTGTCGATACCACGCTATTGCTAATGCTTTTCCTCAGCGGCGCCGCGCTGATCTTATGGTTCCGCGATCAGGGGTGGCATTGGGCCGGAGGGTTGCTCGCCGCCTTGGCCTTTTGCTACGGCGCCGCGATGGCCTGGCGCATTCAGCACATCGGCCAGGTGTTGAGTCTCGCCTACCTGCCGCTGGCCGTGCTGACCTACGATCGAGCGCTCGCGCGCTGTTCGCTGCTGTGGGGCATCGCCGCCGGCATCGTCACGGCTGCGATCCTACTCGGCCGTGATCACGTGGCCTTGCTCGCCAGCTATTTGCTTGCGGCATTTGTGGTCTGGCGGATCGCCGCGGCCGCCGAGCCACGCGGTGCCATGCGTCGAGCCTTGCTGCCGCTCAGCGCAGCCGGGCTCGTTGCACTGGCGCTCGCCGCCATCCCCATCCTGCTGACCGCGCTTTTCGCCGGCGATTCGAACCGTCCGGCCATCGACTATGTCGGCGCCGGCCGCGGCTCGCTGCATCCGGCGCTGCTGCTCACGTTGATCGCACCGGACCTGTTCGGCGCGGCCGGCCGCATGGAGGACTACTGGGGTCCGCCGAGCTTTGCCTGGCAAGGCACCGGCCTATTCGTTGCCCAGAACATGGGGGTGCTGTACATCGGCGCGGTACCGCTGTTGCTGCTGGCATGGGCGGCGCTGCGCGGCGACCTTTGGCGGCGCGAGATTCGCTTCTTCACCTGGGCGGCCGGCCTGGCGCTGCTCTATGCCTTGGGCTGGTATACTCCGGTGTTCAAAATCATCTACGAGTTCGTGCCGGGCGTTCAGCTGTTTCGTCGCCCCGCCGATGCGGTCTTCCTCATTGGCGGGCTCGGCGCAATCCTTGCCGGCTATGGCGGGCATCGGCTCATTTCGGCGCCCGGCGTCGCCCTTGATCCGCGAGCGAACCGGATCATGGCGGGTCTGTTGGCGGCGGCGTGCGCCACGGCGATCGCGCTCGGAGCCTGGCTCGACCGCGCACCGCGATTGTTGCTGCCGCTGGCGGGAGCCGTCGCGGCGTTCGCCGCCGCCGGCTTTGCCCTGCGGCTGGCGGGGCGCCTGCTCGCCGCCAAGCCCGCGGTTGCGGCGGCACTGCTGGCCGCGCTGACCACTGTCGATCTTGCCTACCACAATGGACCAAGTAGCTCGTCCGCGCTACCGCCCGAGACCTACGACGTGCTCGAGCCGCGCACGAGTAACACCACCATTAACATTCTCAAGAGCAGCGTCGTTGAGAACGACCGGCGCCGCGACCGTGTCGAGCTGGTCGGCCTCGGCTTTCATTGGCCAAACGCGAGCCTGACCCACAGTCTCGAGAACACACTGGGCTACAATCCCCTTCGCCTCGCGCTCTACAGCGAGGCGGTCGGTGCCGAAGATCACGTAGGGCTGCCCGAGCAGCGCAAGTTCTCGCCCCTGTTTCCCTCCTATCGCTCCACCCTCGCCAATCTCTTGGGCTTGCGCTTCATTGCCAGTCCCGTGCCGATCGAGGAGATCGATCATACTTTGAGACCCGGCGACCTCGCCCTGTTAGCGCGTACGCGTGACGGCTATATCTATGAGAACGCGAGCGCCGTGGACCGTGTCGGCTTCGCCACCCAGGCACGCGCTGCCGATTTCGCCCAAATGCTGCGTGACGGTCGGTGGCCGGCCGTCGACCTCACTTCCACGGTCCTGCTCGAGCGTGTCCCAACCCAGCCGGGCCAACGTCGGCGCGGTCAGGTCAGTATTGTCGGCTATCAGAACACCGAAGTGATCCTGGAGGTGGACAGCCCGGACGGCGGCTGGGCCGTGCTCAATGATGTCTGGCAGCCTTGGTGGTACGTGGACCTGGACGGGAAGCCGGCGGAACTTTTGCGCGCCAATGTGCTCTTCCGCGCGGTTGCCGTACCCGCGGGCCACCACGAGGTCCGATTTACCTTTCGTCCCCTGCAGGGAGGCTGGGCGGAATTGCGGCAAAAGCAGCAGTCGCCGCTGCCGCATCGACGATAGAGCCCGCTGCGAGCGTCCCTGTCACCCTATCGCGCCGCGGAGATTTCCTCCATGCTGCTTCGTTCATGCCGCCTTCAGCCTTACCGTGACATCCGACAGGCGGTGGCGCCTGGCTTCGTGCACACCCCGACAACCTATGACGCGTGTGACCCTCGATGACCGCAGCTCACTTTCAAGCTCCTGATGCCCCCGGCTTTCGGCTCGACCCTCGCGTGATCGGGGCGTTCGTGCGCTTTGCCGGCGGCTACTGGCGCGGCGAAAACGCGGTCCGGGCCTGGACCCTAACCATTGGCCTTGCCGTCGCACTATTGGCCTCGACCGCGGCCACGGTGGCGCTGAACCAGTGGAACCGTTGGTTCTTCGACGCGCTCGAGCGGCGCGATGTCGAGACCGTGACGCGGGCCGTACTCGTGTTTGCTCTCATCATCGCGGCCATGGCCGCCATCGGCGTCTTGATCGTGCTGGCCCGCGAAACCCTGCAAGTGCGCTGGCGCGCCTGGATCGTTGAGCACCTCGTCGATCGTTGGCTTGGCAAACGGCGCTTCTATCATCTCAATGTCAGCGGCAGGGAGCCCCCCAATCCCGAATACCGCATCTCCGACGACACGCGCTGGGCCACCGAACCGCTCGTCGACCTCGGCATCGGGCTGGTGCTTGCCATCGCCGGTGCCGCGGCCTTCATCAGCATACTTTGGAGCGTGGGCGGCTCCATCGTGGTCGCGCTGGGCCCCTGGGGAAAATTTACGATACCCGCCTACATGGTTTGGGTCGCGCTAGCCTACGGCACCCTGGCTTCCGGCTTGATGCTGTGGGTCGGCGCGCCGCTGGTCGGCTTCGTCGGCCGCAAGAACGAAGCCGAGGGCTACTTCCGCTTCGCCATGATGCGGATTCGTGACAACGCCGAGAGCGTTGCCCTGATGAACGGTGGCCGCTACGAGCAGGCGATCCTCGGCCGCTTCTACGACACCGTGGTGGCACGCTGGCTGGCGATCGTGTGGCAGCACGGCCATCTCACCTGGATCACCAATTCCAGTGGACCGATGAAACCGATCGTGCCGCTGCTGTTCCTGGCGCCGAAATATCTGTCAGGTGAGCTGACGCTCGGGCAGGTGACGCAGCTAGCGGCGGCCTTCGTCGAGGTGCAAATCGCCATTTCCTGGGTGGTCGACAACTACAATCGAGTGGCCGAGTGGTACGCCTCGGCACGCCGCGTCATGGATATCGTCGATGCCTGCGCGGCGAGCGATGCGGCGGCTGCAATGGAAGGGGCGCCATCGCCTGGTCCCGCCATCCGTATCACGGACTTCGAGATCGCCGATGGCCGCGACCGGCCGCTGCTATCCGGCGCCGGCTTTAGCGCGGCCAGCGGCGAGGCGGTGCACATCCATGGCGAGTCGAGCACCGGCAAATCAACCCTGGTCCGCGTGTTGGCCGGGCTGTGGCCAAGTGCCGGCGGTGCCGTCAGCGTGCCCGAGCCCGGCGACATCATGATCGCACCGCAAAAGACCTATTTGCCGTTGGGCTCGCTCAGGGGGGCACTGCTCTATCCCGACCCCAGCCTCGAGGTCAGCGACGACAGGCTCGCTGCCGCCCTGGAGCGTGTTGGGCTCGACGCTCTGGTGCCGCGGCTGGCCGAGGTGACGCGCTGGGATCAGGTGCTTTCCAATGGCGAACGCCAGCGCCTCGGGATCGCACGGCTGGCCATTCATCGCCCCAAAGCCGCCATATTGGATGATGCTCTCTCCGCCCTGGACGAGGGCACCCAAGCCACGCTGTTTGCGCACTTGCGGGCGGAGCTGCCCGACGCAATCATCATCAGTCTGGCGCAGCGCCCCGCGCCACCGGCGCTGTACGATCGCCAGCTCTACCTGGAACGGAACGGGGATAAGTCGATTTTGCGCCCCACGGGAACGCCGAGCATGGCGGTCGCACGATAGGCAATTGCAGCAGCGCGCGCGAGGCGGTGAACGATGAGCACCTTGAACTTTTGGAATACAACCTGGAGCCTCGACGAGGCGCAGTGCCCGTGCGATCTGCACTTCCTCGACTACCTGGATGCAAGGGGTGCCAAAGGCGCCTCGATCTTTCATTTCGGTACCGGCAACCATCACATCGTCGGGCTGAGGACGGCGCAGAACGGGTCCGATAATGCCGTGCTCGGGATCACGGCTTCACCGCACGAGTATCAGGCCTACATCGAGCTGTTGATCGAGAACCCGCGCCTAGGGCACAGCTACAAGGCCTACTTCGGCGATATTTACCAGCTCGATGGGCGCCTACTTCCCGAATTCGATTATGTCAGCCTGTTCCACGTTGGTGAGTATCGCACCGCCGAGAACGACGCCTACGGGGCCCTCACCGATCTCGGGATGGCCCTCGTCCTTGCCGACAAGGTCAAAGCGGGAGGCGAAATCCTGTTCTACACCGGCTCCTTCGCCTACGACAAAGCCGACGCGGTCGCCAACGAGCTCAGCAAGCGTTCGTTCCAGGCGGCAGACAACTTCAAGAGCCTCCGGGTCATCAGAAAGCACGCCGCCCCGAGATGACGATCCTGCAAGTCTATCGTCGCGCGCTTTCGCTACTGGCGGCCGAGCGTGGCCTTACCATCTGGGTGGCGCTTTCCGGCGTTGCCGTCGCCGCGGTGCAATTGGCCGAGCCTGTCCTGTTCGGCCGCGTGGTCGATGCCCTGTCCCGCGGACAGGAAGCCTTCCCGACCATCGGGCTGTGGGCCGCGCTCGGATTGTTCGGCATCATCGCCAGCGTGGTGGTAGCCGTCGTGGCCGATCGACTGGCGCATCGGCAACGTCTCAGCGCCCTTGGTCTCGCCTTCGAGCGGGCCATTATCCTTCCCATCAGTTATCACGCGGAAAAAGGTTCCGGCGCGGTCGTGCGTACCATTCTTGCCGGCACCGATGCCCTGTTCTGGAACTGGCTATCGTTTTTGCGCGAGCAATTAACGGCCGTGGTGGGGATTGCCGTGCTCGTGCCGACCGCAATCACCATGAACAAGAGCATGGCGATGATCTTGATGCTGCTGGCCGTCCTCTATCTCATTTTCAATCTCATCGTCGTGCGCCGCACTAGCGACGGGCAGGCGACGGTCGAGCAATATCATAACAACGTTTACGGCCGCGTCGGCGATGTGCTCGGCAATGTTACGGTGGTGCAAAGCTACGCGCGGCTCGCCGCCGAGATGCAAGCGATGCGCACGGTGATGAGCGAGCTGCTCGCCGCCCAGTACCCAGTCCTCACCTGGTGGGGCTTGTTGACGGTACTCACTCGCGCGGCCGCAACCATCACCATGGTTGCCATCTTCGCGGTGGGCGCCCTGCTCGTGCAGCGCGGCGAAATTAGCGTTGGCGAGATCGTGGCCTTCGTGGCCTTCGCCAATCTGCTCATCACCAAGCTCGATCTGCTGTCTGGCTTTGCCGTGCGCATATTTCAGTACGCGCCAACGCTGCGCAGCTTCTTCGAACTCCTTGATGCCACCGAGGGTGCGATTGAACATCCGCAGGCCAAACCCCTCAAGATCACGGCGGGCAACGTCGCCTACGAGCACGTGACATTCCGCTTCCGCAACAGCGACCAGGGTGTTTTCGACGTCTCCTTCGAAGCCCCCGCCGGCCAAACGGTGGCCCTGGTCGGACCCACGGGCGCCGGCAAAACCACGACGTTGGCTTTGCTGCAGCGCCTGCGCAGCCCCGATCAGGGCCGCATCTTGATCGACGGCCAGGACATCGATGCCGTCAGCTTGAACTCGCTGCGACACAGCATCGCCGTGGTGTTCCAGGACGCCGGACTGTTCAACCGTTCAATCGGCGAGAATATCCGCATTGGCCGGCCCGAGGCGACCGATGCGGAGGTCGAGCAGGCCGCGCGACTGGCCGAGGCCCACGATTTCATCGCCAGAAAGCCTGGCGGCTACGGCTTCGTGATCGGCGAGCGGGGAGCTTCCCTTTCCGGGGGCGAGCGGCAGCGCATCGCCATCGCCCGCGCGATCCTCAAGAACGCGCCAATCCTCATCCTCGATGAAGCCACCAGCGCGCTCGACGTGGAGACCGAGGCGAGAATCAAACGTGCGATGGACCGCGTGCGCCAAGGTCGCACCACCTTCATTATTGCGCACCGGCTGTCGACCGTTGCCGATGCCGACCTGATCCTAGTGCTCGACGGCGGCCGCATCATCGAACGCGGCAACTTCAGGGAACTAGTGGCGGCCAACGGCCTGTTTGCGCGCCTGGTGGCGGAGGGAGGCTTCACCGAGCCGGAGGCGAAGCCCGATCCGGTGGCGGCCCTCGCCTGAGCAATCGCTTCATTGCTCGTCTGTTGCTGGCAGCTTGGCCGCCACGCCGTGCACCTCGTCCACTTCCATTTCCAGCGCCGTCAGCAGCGCCTCGATCCAAGCCTGCCGCAAGTTGCGACCGATAAGAACGAGACGGCTGCGGCGATCTTGCGAGGGCCAGCGGGCGAGCCAGGCCGGCGGATGGAAGACGTGCTGCATCCCGTGAATAACGGCCGGACGCTCCGGGCATTCGACAATATTGACGAGACCCTTGAGGCGCAGCAGGTCGCCACCGCAGTGGTCGGCGAGGACTTCGAGCAACAGCGTTAGGCCGACAGCGCGCATCGGCCTGTCACGCACAATGGCAACACTGGTGATCTCGGGATCATGCCCGTGCTCGGTTCCCCGCCGCTCGCCGGGCGCGCTCAGCGCCAGCCAGCGCGCCAGCTCGGCCGGCGCCCTGGACCCACAAACCAGGTCGAACAGCCCGGCGGCTTCGACCTCGCCAAAGGTTGCGGTGAGGAGCCGAGCCGCCGGATTGAGGGCGGCCAACCGCGCCGTCAGCCGGGTCGCCGGCGCGTCCAGCAAATCGGTCTTGGTCAGGAGCAAGCGGTCCGCAACCGCGACCTGCTTGAGCGCTTCCCGGTGGCGGTCGAACGTACGCCAGCCATTGACCGCATCGACGGTCGTGACCACACCGGCGACGACGAGTTGTCCGGCAAGGGTAGGCCCCAGCATCAGCGCATGCAGGATCGGCGCCGGATCGGCAAGACCGCTGGTCTCGATGACGATGCGCTCGAACGGCGGCGCCGTTCCCGCCGCCCGCCGCCGCAACAAGTCCTCAAGCGTAAGCACCAGATCGTCGCGCACGGCGCAGCATAGACAGCCCGTTTGCAGGGCGACAAAGCTCTCCTCGCTGGTTTCGATCAGGTCGTGGTCGAGCCCGATTTCGCCGAACTCGTTGATGATCACGGCGGTGCGCGAAAAGTCGGGGCTCTTCAGCAGCCGGCCGAGCAGCGTGGTCTTGCCGCTACCGAGAAAACCGGTCAGCACCCAGACCGGGATCATGGCGCCAGCGGCAGGGTGGCGATGCGCACCGCGATCGGCCGATAGCTGGGATCGATACTGGCGCGCACCGTCCTGAGCAGCCCCGGCACGCCGCTGACGGCGCGGTTGCGATCGCCGTCGCCGACCAGCCAGCGAAACGGCAGCCCCGGGGGGGCGCGGGCGATCTGGAGGTGCACGGAAGCCGCCCGCAGCTCGAGGCCACCATCGGCGCTGCGGCTGACGACGCCGGCCACGCCCCAGGCCGGCAGGCTCTCTTGCAAGAGGGCCGCAAGGTAGTCCGGTATCGCCCGGCTCATAGCGGTGCACCGCCCAAGATTTCGGGGGCAATCTTGCGCTTCAGATAGCGGCCCTGGCCCTCGCGCGCGTAGCATTGGCCGTTCTCAACCACCACCTTGCCGCGCAGGATCGTAAGCACCGGCCAGGCAAAAATTTCGTGACCTTCCCAAGGAGTGTAATCGGTCTCGTGCAAATCCTCCTTGCGCAGCTTGCCTCGCCGCGACGGATCGAGCATGGCGATATCAGCGTCGCTGCCGACGGCAATGGCACCCTTGCGCGGATAAAGTCCCATAATCTTGGCGGCGTTCGTGGAGACGAGGTCGACAAAGCGTCGCAAGGAATAGCCACGTCGCTCCACCATCTCCGTAAACATCACGGCCAGGCGGGGCTCGACGCCCGAGTTGCCGCCGGTGGTATCGTCGATGCGCTTACCCATCGTCTTTTCGCGGAGAGTGCAGCACAGTTCATCGGTGGCAACGCAGTTGATGGCACCGCTGAGCGTGCCATCCCAGAGGGCGCGTCGGTCAGCCTCCGACTTGAGCGAGGGGTAAGTGTGATAGATCTGCCCGTTCGGAAGCTTGTAGTCCTCGGCGGTGTGGAGCATATACTGGTGTAGGCTTTCGCCGTAGATCGGCAGACCCTTGGCACGCGCCTCGCCGATAGCGGCGACGCCGGTGGCGGCCGAGACATGCATCATGTAGAGCGCGGTTCCGGGCACGCTTTCGGCAAGCCGCAAAACGCGACGAAAGCTCAGATCCTCCGACAGCGCATTATGCACCTCGGCCATATGCTCGAAACCAACCCGGCCTTCGCCGATCAGCTTGGCATACATGTGCATGACGATGTCGTTGTCCTCGGCATGAATGACACCTAGCCCACCCGCCTTCGCCAACACCTTGAACGCTTCCCAAATGTCGCCGAAATCGAGCATGCGACCGCTGCGATGCGGCCAGATGTTGGTCGTGAAAATCTTGATGGTTGGATAGCCCGCCTCGATCGCCTCGGCGAGTTCGCCGAATTGCTGAGGCGGCGGATCGGTGCTCAGCATCATGTGGTAGGCCCAGTCGCAGCAGGCCTTCGGGGCAAAATCCGCGTCGCGCGCCTCGATCGATTGGCGCACGCTGCGCTCGCCGGTCACATAGGCGAAATCGATGAGCGTGGTGGTGCCGCCGAAGAGCGCGGCCGTGCCGACCTGATCGATGCCGCGCGTGTAGAGAATTGTGCCGTCGGGTACCATGAAGGGATGCTGCATGTGCACATGCGGGTCTATCCCCCCCGGCATCAGGATTTTGCCGGCGGCCGCGATGACGCGGACCGCATCGCTGTCGGAAAGGGTGCCGCATGCCGTCAGCGCTGCGATCGTCTCGCCCTTGATGGCAACGTCGCAGCGCACAACGCCCTCAGGGGTCACCACATCGCCGCCGCGTAGAATGAGATCGAGCATCGGCCGCCTCCCGGTTGCCCGAAGTTTGCACCAGCCGGCCGCAGCGGAAAAGGCCGAAAGACATGGGGGAGGTGTGGCCGCCGGATTTGTTGGCCGACCGCGCCACCGTTGCTGAGACTGCACAGCCTGCGGCAACGCCGGTAGCGTCGTTGCGTACGTGGGGCCCGCCATGGCGCGGGGCCGTGCCCGTCGCGGGCGCCCGGGGCCTACCCCGGGGGTCGCGCTTGGGATCTCAAGAATCGATGGCTGCCAACCGCGGTGGCAGATTGCCGAAGCCGCCAGGCGCGGTTAGCGTTGCGCGGTTGTTCGGTTGCGAGGATTGAGCGCGGGCGGCTCGGGGAGAAAAGTACCTATGGCGGAGCGAAAACTGAGCGAAACGGAGCGGTCGCTGGTGGAGACCGCGCAAAGCGTTCTACCCGGCGGCGGTTTCGGCAACGTATCCCATGACGTCATCCTGGCGCGGGGATGCGCCGGTCGTGTCTGGGACGTAAGCGGCAACGAGTACGTTGACTACCTCTTGGGCTCGGGTCCGATGCTCGTCGGCCACGCGCATCCCGAGGTGGTGGACGTCGTGCAAAAAGTTGCCGCCACCGGCACCACCTTCTTCACCAATAACGAGTATGGGATACGCCTAGCCGCCGAAATCGTCGAGGCTGTAGCCTGCGCCGAAAAGGTGCGGTTCGTGAGCACCGGCTCGGAGGCCGACCTTTATGCCATGCGGCTGGCCCGCGCTTTTCGCAAACGCGATAAAATCTTGAAGTTTGAGGGCGGCTACCACGGCATGAGCGACTACGGCCTGATGAGCCTCGCCCCCAAGCGCGCCGGCAATTTCCCGCAGCCGATCCCCGATTCGGCCGGCATTCCCAAAAGTATCCGCGATGAGATCCTGGTTGCACCGTTCAACGATCTGGAAACCGTCGCCAGCCTCATTCGCGAGCACGCCAACGAGCTTGCGGGCATTATCGTCGAGCCCTTTCAACGCTTGATTCCGCCGGCACCGGGCTTCCTCGAAGGCCTGCGTAAACTCACGCGCGACAACGGCCTGGTGTTGATCTTTGACGAGGTCGTAACCGGCTTCCGCTTCGCCTACGGTGGCGCGCAAGCCTACTGCGGCGTCACGCCCGATGTCTGCACCCTTGGCAAGGCGATCGGTGGCGGCTTTCCACTGGCGGCGATCGCCGGCCGCGCCGACATCATGGCGCACTTCGATAAGGCTGCCGTGGCAGAGGATCAATTTCTGACGCAGATCGGCACGCTGTCGGGCAATCCCATCGCGGCGGCAGCGGGCCTCAAGACCTTGGAAATTCTGAAGCGGCCCGGCGCCTACGCGCAAATCTTCAACACCGGCCGCACCCTGATGGAGGGCTATCGGGAGATCCTCAAGCGTCGCCGCGTCGCGGCCCGGGTCCTCGGCGCCGAGCCGATGTTCGACGTGGTGTTCGCGGATCGCGAAATGAAGGATTACCGCTCCGCCAGGGGCGATGAGGTACTGATGCGGCAGTTGAATGTCCTCATGCGCGAGCGTGGCATCCTCAAAAGCGAAAGCAAGCACTACATCGCCCTTGCCCACACCGAGGCGGATGTGGCCGCAACGCTTGAGGCCTTCGATGGCTCAATCGCGGCCCTGACGGCGCGCGCCGCCTGAGGCAGCGCGAGGCTGCCTAGCAAGCAGGCAAACTTCGCGATCGCCCGTCCAATGTGCAGAAAGCCTGTGATCTGTCAGGGGTTTACCTCTCGCAGGCGCGAAGCCACCTGCTGCCCGAACCACCTGGACACGCGCTAGAGTGGCACGTGAGCAAAATCCAAATCGTGCTGGAAATCGTCACCCTGCTGCAGGGAACGCCGGTCGACAGTTTTGCGCGGCAGAACCTGTTTGCCGTTGGTGACAAGGTGGTCGTCAGATGCGCCGAGGCTGGTACCGTCGCAAGCCCCGAAGGTCAGCTGTGCAAGCGCGCGATGGCGACCGCCTTGCGCCGCTACTCCTACCGCTTCACCATGCTGCAGCTCACCGTGCTGGCCGATCTTTTCGCCACTGCGCTTGAGCAGCTCGAGCCCGAGGCGGTGCCTTTGGTGCGCCAGCGCATGTGCGACGACAACTCGGCAGAGGCGCATGAGGATGCCGCCGCTGCGCGCGCCGTCTGCGAGCGCTTGTCGATGGACTTTTAGCCGGGCGCGGGCGGCAAGCGCACAATGGCCAGCGCCAGGGCCTGTGCCCGCGGCACCAAGGAGGCAACCTCCAGGTACTCTTCGGGCGTATGCGCGTTGCCTCCAACCGGTCCGGTCGCGCACACGGTCGGACAGCCGACGCCGGCGCTGAAGCCCGAATCGGCGCAGCCGCCGGAAAATTCGCCCTCAATGGCGAGGCCGGCGGCGGCGGCCGCGGCCTGGTAGCCCGCGAACAGCTCCTGCGCCGCAGGCGTCGTGGTCAGCGGCAAAAACTCGCCCAGGATCTCGAGCCGCGCCGTGGTACCGGGGACGACGGCCGTGTCGACAATTTCTTGCAAACGGGCGAGCGCATGGGCCCGATCGGCCGGCGTCACATAGCGCAAATCGATCTGCCCTTCGGCGTGCGGCGCCGTCGTATTGACGGACTGCCCTCCCGAGACGATGCCGACATTGACGGTCACGCCGCGCGCCAAATCCGTTACCTTGTGCATGGCCACGATCTTGTGCGCCAGTTCGCCGATTGCGCTGACGCCTTTCTCGAAAGCACCGCCGGAATGCGCCGCCCTACCGAACACCTCGAAGCGCGAAAATACGCCGCCCTTGCGCCCGGTGACGACATTGCCGCTGGGCCGGCCGGGTTCGGCATTGAACAGACAGCGGGCAGCGCGCGCGACCCGTTCGATGACCGGCCGAGAGGATGGCGAGGCAATCTCCTCATCGCTGGTGATGAGACCGACGACGGGCGCGGGGGCACCGCCGAAACGCTTGATCGCGGCGAGGACGAAGGCGTTCATGACGAGGCCTGACTTCATGTCGGACACGCCCGGCCCGTAGGCCCGGCCGTTTTCGACCCGAAAGGGCCGGCGGGCCGCCTCGCCCCTCGGAAACACGGTGTCGCGATGACCCATCAGCACGATGGGCCTCTCATTGGAAAGCGTTTCGTCGAGGCGCACGTGGATGGCGGGGGCGAAGGTGGCGTGCGGCTCGACGGTGACGACCAGCCCGTTTTCCTCGAAAAAGCGCACCAGTCGCTGCCCGACCGCCTCGACACCGCCTTTGTCGTAGCTGCCGCTGTCGATGTTGACGAGCTCGCCGATGAGCTCAAGCATGGCGT
>DASTMQ010000564.1:0-10254 GCA_035714005.1 Hyphomicrobiaceae bacterium | reverse complement strand
GATTGTCTCAGCCCTCGCCGGGCTGTTGGCGTTCCTCCTCACCTGTCTCATGTGTCACGCCCAGCTCTACAAGCGCCGACCCGAGGCGGTGCGTCTGACCGACTTTTACCTCTGCATCTCGCTCGGCGGGGTCCTCGGCGGGATATTTGCCGCCCTGCTCGCACCGCTGCTTTTCACGGGAACGCTGGAGTTTCCGGTGCTCCTTGGCCTTGGCATGCTGGCCCGTCCGACACTGTGGCGCACGCTCAAGGGTGCGCGCGGCCGGCTCCGACTTGGGCTGCTGCTTGGCGCGGCCGTGGGCGGCATCTTCCTGCTGCAACTGCTGCTCGTGAGCGAACACCTCCTCAAAGCTCACGCCGATCTGCGCCTGCAGGTGGTCTGTGGGCTGGGGGTCGCGGTGGTGGCGGCCGCGCCTTGGCCACAACTTTCGACGGCGGCGCTGGCGGCGATGATTGCCGCCTCCGCCGCCCTGCCATCGGCGTCGGCACCCGTGTTCGCTCAGCGCAGCTTTTTCGGCACGCATCGCGTGGTCGACTCGCCGGGTGGCGGCTACCGGTTGCTGCTGCACGGCACGACCGTGCACGGCATCCAAGAGAACCGGTCCGGGGTGGCGCTCGTCTCGCGTCCGACGCCGCTCGCCTACTACCATCCAACCGGCCCCTTGGCGCGGGGCGTTGAATTGGCGCGCGCGGCCAAAGCAGAAGGCCCCTTACGCGTCGGAATTGTCGGCCTGGGAACCGGCGCCATGGCCTGCCACGCGGCGCCCGGCGACCGCTGGCGCTTTTATGAAATCGATCCCACGGTCGTCCACATCGCCACCACGCCCTCGCTCTTTCGCTATATCGCCAGGTGTTTGCCGGAGCCTGACATCCTGCTGGGGGATGCCCGCTTGACGCTCGCCAAGGAAAGCGACGGCAGCTTCGACTATTTGCTGGTGGACGCCTTCTCCTCGGACGCGATCCCGATCCACCTGCTCACCGTCGAGGCCCTGCAATTGTACCTTGCCAAACTGGCGGCGCGCGGCATCCTGGCGCTGCACGTGTCCAACCAAAATCTCGACCTGCCGCCGGTGCTCGAGGCCAACCTTCGAGCGCTTCGGGACGTCAGCGGGGTCGACGTCAGCGGGGTCTATGTCGAAGGCGAACGCGGTGCCGGCGCGCTTGCTTCGCAGGCCGTTCTGATCGCGCGCAGTGGCGAGCTTCTGGCGCCGGCCCTGGCCTGGCACCGTGCCCGCCGACTTGACAGCCCGAGCGTGCACCCATGGACCGATGCCCACTCCGACTTCATCTCGGCCGTCTGGCGCCGCTACAAAACCAAGCTGCAGGGCAGTCTCAGGCGGGACTAGGTTGCGAGGCCGTTACTGGCGAGACCGGCGCGGTCGGCACCGCGGCTCCAAGCGCGCGTGGCGCGGCTGTCACTTCGCCGGCACGAGGTCCGGGCGGCCGCCGAATTTGAAGCTGACGCGGGCCAGGATCGATTGCAGATCAACACCAGCATCGTGGATGAACGCAACGGATGGCACGAGCGTGCGCGAATCCACCTCGAGGTGCACGTAGTTGTATTCAACACCCAAAATAACGTTATCCCGAATGGCGTATTCCAGGCCAACGCCGGCCGTCCAGCCATGCTCTCGATCGCTGGAAGAGCCGACGAACCCGGAGGGGGCGCCGACGCGCAAGTCGAATTCAACCTCGGCACTGGCGTAACCGGCTTTGGCGTAGGCCAAGATGTTGTCGTTGGCATAACCAAGTCGTGCGGTGGCAAGCAGGAGATTGCTGACCTCGGTGGACCGCGCAACGAGGACGCCGAGAACGGAAGTGTGTGAGGTGACATCGGTATTGAGCCCGGTGTAGGCCAGTTCCAGGCCGGCAACCGTATTGCCCCATTGTCTTTGCCAACCAAGATGCACGCCCCCAGCAAAACCGGTGGCGCTATGCTCGATGAAGTCCCCTTGGACGACGCCTACGCTCCCGGTGGTGATGAAGCCCAGTCCGGGGATGGTCCACTCGCTGGACGCGTTAAGCCCCCCGACGTGGCCGCCCAGATAAAAGCCGCTCCAATCATAGCCGTAGTAGGCAACCTCGCAGCAGATCGGGGGCTTAGGGGTGTAGACAACCGGTTCTGGCCGGCCATCGGCGTGAGCAACGGCGCCACCGCCGGCGTAAATGACAGCTCCCAAGACCGACAGGCGCAGTACGTTCATGGCGCTCCCCAGTGCGCGAATCATGGCTTGGTCAGCACGTTCCCATGTCGGGGCGCAATGACAAGACTATTCGCGCGGTTATGCTGCTCTTTTGCGCGGCCGGTGGCACCCGAACCACGCCGCCCCTTAATGCGGCGAGGCCTGGCCCCTCTGGCGGACGGCTAGATCGTCGTCGCTTCCCGCCAGGCGATCAGGCGCCGAATGCCCTCGCGCATGTCGATCTGTGGCTGCCAACCAAGCACGCGTTCCGCCAGCGCATGCTCCAGTGACCAATCGCCGCCGGAGGTCAGCCGCACCACGCCAGGATCCGGCTCGACGTGTTCGGGTTCCAAGGTCTTGCCGGCGAGTTCGGTGACGAGACGTACGATCTCCAGCGTGGTCGTGGTGCGCGGGCCGGAGACGTTGACGGCGATGTCGGTTGCATCCGCCTCAAAGGCGGCGGCGTTGGCACGCGCCACATCGCTAACGTGCACGAAATGCTTGACTTCCGAGCCATCCCCCAGCACGCGTGGCCGCTCGCCGCGGCGTACGCGGTCGTGCGTTTCGATGATGTAGAGGGCGTTGGCGGCGCGGTAATGCTGCCGCTCGCCGTAGACGGTCGCGTAGCGCACCACAACGTAGTCGAGGCCCCGCTTGCGGTGCGCATCGCGGCAGAGCTGCTCGCCGATGATCTTGCTGGCGCCGTAAAGGATGGCGGCCGGCGGCGCGCCGGCGGAATGAAACGATGTGCTCTCCACCAGCTTGCCCACAATGCCCGGACCATAGCCGTAGGCGGCGCTCGAGGATGCCAGCACGAGCTTCTTGGCACCGGTGACGCAACAGGCCTCGATCACGTTTTGCGTGCCGCGGACATTGACGTCGAGACCCGTCCAAGGGTCGCGATCCATGCTGAGCGACATGAGGGCTGCGAGGTGCAAGACCCCATCGACATCACGCATGGCCGCAAGCAATTGCGGCAGGCGCATCACGTCCCCCGCTATGACCTTGAGGCGCGAATTATCCTGCAAATGCTTGAGCGCGGCCAACGAGCCTTGCGAGAGGTTGTCGAAAACGACGACCTCGGCGGCGCCACGTTGCAAAAACAGCTCAGCGCTTGCCGAGCCAACGAGGCTGGCGCCGCCAACCATGAGAAAGCGCCCGCCGTCGATCGGCACGGGCTTCGCCTTTGCGGCGTTTGCGAGTTTTGCTCCTGCAGCGGACATGTGCCGGCACTCTCCGTCTTCGACCGTCTTGCCCTTCCCGTCGATCGCCAGCGCGGCGGCGGGCTGGCGCCGGCCCGGAAGACGCAGACCATGACCCGGCCAGCCACGCCCCGCAAGCGGGGCGGGCCAGCACCTTGCCAGCTGGCGCCGTGGCGACGACATGGTATGAACGTCGCACATTGACCCCGTGGAGATCGCATATGGACGCCACCGCCCTGAAAGCGTTGCAGGCCCCCCTCAAGGACAGGTATCGCGAGCACCCCGAGAGCGCGGTGATCACGCTCACGGCCGAGGGCAACATCGGCGAGGGCGTGACGTGCTCGGTGCAGACGGGCAAGGCTCTCGTGGAGGCCGGTCTGCACCCGGCGACCGGTGGCACGGGGATGCACGCCTGTTCCGGCGACATGCTCCTGGAGGCGCTGGTGGCTTGCGCCGGCGTGACGCTCAACGCTGTGGCAACGGCGTTGCAGCTCAAGGTGCGCGATGCCCGCATCCGTGCGGAGGGCGATCTCGATTTCCGGGGCACGTTGGGCGTTGCCAAGGAGGCGGCCGTGGGCTTTCGCGACATCCGCCTGACATTTGAAATCGATGGCGACCTGAGCGAGGAGCAGAAGGCGACGCTGATGAAGCTCACCGAACGCTATTGTGTGGTCTATCAGACGCTGCGCCAACCGCCGCCCGTCGCCGTCAAGGCAATCGTTTCGGCGTAACCGCGGCCAGGCCGCAGGCCGCGACACCGGGCCGCGCTGGTGCCGGGACACGGGCTCACCACCTGTGACAGGTTTGCTGCCATAACAACCGAGGTTGCCGATGTCGAACAGGCGCTTTGCTGCTGTGGGGTTTGCCATTGCCCTGGTTGCCGCCCTGGTTGGCGCCATGAGCGCCTTCGCCGCTGGCCCCGACAGGGCGCAGGCGCCGCGGCCCGAGCAGGAGCCGCCGCGGTCGGCACCTCAGGATGGCGGCGTGAGCGTGACGGTGCCGCAAGCCGACATCAGGGTCGATGGCGAGCGGGGCCAGGTCGAGGTGCGCGCGCCGCACAGTAGTGTCAGCGTCGATGCCGACGCCGGCCGGGTCAAGGTGCGGGCCCCCTACGTCGACCTCGACGTGCGCTGGTAGGCCCACCGCTCAAAACGAGCTCCCCGGCTGGATTAAGAACTCAAGTTCGTCGGGGGTCGAACTGCGACCGAGTATGGCATTGCGATGGGGGAAGCGACCGAAGCGATCGATGATTGCCTTGTGCGCCTGCGCCCACTTCACGAGCTCGGGGTCGGCTAACGCTGCCATCAAGCCGACGCAGCGTGCCTGCGCTGCGGCATCCTCGGCGTGTTCGAACGGCAAATAGAAAAACATCCGCGCCGGCGCGGGCGTTGCAAGATCGAAGCCTCTGGCAATGGCGGCTTGCGCCAGGTGCAAGGCTTGGGGATCGCTGGCAAAGGCGCGCGGCGTGCCGCGGAACATGTTACGCGAAAATTGATCGAGCACGATCACCGCGGCCAGGGCCGTTTGCGCATCGGCCAAGCAGTCATCCTGCGCGAGACTGGCGATCTTTTCGTGCGTGCAGGCAAAGCGCGCGCGCACGGTCGCATCAAAGGCAGCATCCGTCTGAAACCGTTTCTCGGCCGCGGTTTCCTCGAGCCAAAAGCGCAAAACCTCCGCGGCCCAGGTGCCGCCAGGCATGGCCATTTTCCTTTTGTCAAGCTGCCCGCCCGGACGGCGCGGCCGGCGGAAGCCGCCGCCTATTTGCTGGGGCCGGACGCGGCCTGCGGCGCGGGTTTCGCGCCCGGAGCGCTCTCATCGATCGTGCGCACGACGCTCGACGTCGGTCGATCGGGGCCAACGGCCGCTCCCTTGACCTCGCCTTTCACCGCTTCATCCCATTGTGCCAGCGTCGTGGCCGTCGTCTTGGCCTTGAGATGGACGAGCTTGTAGCCTTTGGCTTTGAGCTGCTCCAGCAGGTCCGGCATCGCCTTGGCGGTGGCCTGCTGGAAGTCGTGCATGAGGATGATGCCTTTGCCTTTCTTGTCGAGTTTGGCCATCACCGATTTCACGACGTCCTCGGGCTTGCGCATCTTGAAATCAAAGCTATCGAGGTCGTGAGAGAAGATGGCAACGTTGCGCGTCGCGAGATAGCTGAGCTGGTCCTTCGGATCCTTGAGGAACGGGAAGCGAAAGAACGGGGACGGGGGCGTACCCAGCGCCAACGCCACCGCGCTCAAACCCTTTTCGATTTCCTCGGTTGCCTTCTCGCCCTTCAGCTTGGCGAGGTTGGCGTGCGACCAGGTGTGGCTGCCGATCGTATGCCCCGCGGCGGCTACTTCCTTGAGAATCTCGGGATGCCAAAGCGCGTGTTTGCCGATCGGAAAGAACGTCGCCTTGGCACAGTGATTGGCCAACGCCGCCAACACGGCTCGGGTGTTATCCGGCCACGGACCATCGTCGAAGGTAAGCACCACTTCCTTGAGCAGCAGGAAGTCGTGCATCTTGTACTGTTCCATGCCGAAGCCCGGCCCGCCCGTGGTGTCGATTTCCACGCTGCGCGCCACGCCCAGTGCATTTGGGTTTTGGCAAGGTTGCGCAGCCTGACTTGCGGCGGGCAGCAGCCCGGCGGCGCCCAGGACAAGTGCGGCGGCTATCGTTCGTGCTGAGAGCATGCAATCCCCCGGGGTATGCGGTTCAAATCGATGTCGCTTTGGTTAACCTGCGATCATCCTTGGTATACGCGCAAGTACCCGCATTCGCATCGCAATATTTGGCGTTCGGGTCACGAAGCGAAGGTGCGCACAGAATGGCTCTTGCCATCCGCGCCAAGACTTTGCACGCTGTTGCAGTGCGGACATAATTCGACCATCTCGCAGTGTTGTGATCGAGCGCTAGCTGTTTTCCATGGCATCACCTGGGGGCATTCATGTTTACGCGTAGCTCGGCGCCCGAGCCTAAACCGCTCGAGCCGACGACCAGCAATCTCGGCCTCAACGTGCAGCGGCGACCGCCCATGACGGATACGTCGACCAAGTCCGTGATCAGCAATGACCTAAAAATCATTGGCCAGGGCCTCAAGATCATCAGCCAAGGAACCTTGCAGGTGGATGGTGAAGTCGAAGGCGACGTGCGAGGAACCGAGGTGATCATTGGCGAGAAAGGCAGGGTAACCGGCACGGTTGCCGCCGAGCGCGTGATCGTGCGCGGCACGATCTCCGGGGTGATCCGCGGTATGACCGTGACATTGCAGGCCTCCTCACGCGTCGAGGGCGACATCCATCACATGTCGCTTGCCATCGAGCAGGGTGCCGAGTTTGACGGCCGCTGCAGACGGCCCGCCGACGCCTCCGAACTGAACCTCGACCTTGACGGACCCGCCGCCGCCGTACCGCAGCCGCGGCCCGTGATCCAGCGGGCCGGCCAACAGGTTCGCCCGGGATAGCTGCGCAAGCAAGGGCGCGGCCGTGTGCCTCATGGCGCTAACCCCTTCCAAACTGCGGCGCGCGTGTTACAGTCACCGAGAATCGCAACCATCGGAAAGGAGGTGATCCAATGTCGAGTGGGATCTTGAAAGCGGCAAGGACGCTAAAGCACGATCACGCCTGCGTTGGAGCAGCCTCCAGCAGAGCCTAAGCTGATCGCTTGCGGCTCGGCAGCAGCCACTGCCCGCCGGCCGTCTCTTGCCACCGATCTCACGGGGGCCGCCTCGCGCGGCCCCTTTTTCTTGCCCTGCTGCCTTATGCTTACTGCCTTGCCCCCTCCTGCCCTGCGAGGACGGGGCGGCGCCGCCACGGTGGCGCTAGCCTAATGCTTCGCAAGCGGGGATAATTGCCCCGGGTCGGCCGGGAAGCGACGGAGGGGTCAAATGGTGGGCGCGCGCGTCTTTGTTGCGCTGGCATTTTGCGTGCTCGGCGCCTCGTTCCTGGCATCCACCGCCCTCCTGATCAGCGAATTTCGCGACGCGGAATGGCGGGCGATGCTGATGGTGCATAGTCATCTGTTCTTCTTCTTTCCGGTTTTCGGCGTGCTTGCTCTGGCGGCCTTCTATCGTCCTGCGGTGGTCTTTACGCACCTTTACTGGACGCATCTGCCGCACGGCAAACTTCGCTACAGCCTGGGCCTGTTGGCGGTCGCCGGGCTCACCATCGCGGTCACCCAATGGCTCGATGCCAAACCGCGTGGTCTTTACGAAGTCGCAGCCAGCGGCCTGCTGGCGGACCGGGGAGAACCCAGCGGCTGCGCCGCCCAGCGCACGGCCTGCCGCCGGGCGCCCTTGCTGGATACGCTGGTGAGCGTCACCGAGGCAGCGCAGCGACGCGTTGGCCTTTCTAAGTTCGCGCGCAACTGCCAACCCGACGCCCTGCTGGAAATCCCAGACGAGATGCAAAAGGAGCGCTATTGCTTTCCGGCCAAAGGCAAACTGACGGGGGCGCAGTGCTGCGAGGCGCAGACCCGCTTTGCCGACAGCGTCTCGCGAATGCAGGCGGACTTGACGCAGCGCTCTCTCACTGGCGCGCTCGACGGCATCTTATTTCTGCCGCTGAAAATCTTCTTTGTACTCATTGTTCTTGCTATCGCCATTTGCTTGGCGATCTGGCGCGACTCGATGGATGCACATTACCTCGGCTTGGTGCCGGCGGTGGAACGCGGCGTCATCATCGGCGCATTCGCCATGCTGTTTTGGCCGCTGATGGACTACGGCTATCAGCAAACCAGCAACGCGCTCTACGGCCGATGGGGCGCGGGACCACAATTCCGCTTAAGCCTCGTCATCGTACCCTGGGCACTGCTGCTTTTGTTTTACTTCCTGCGTCGGCTGCGCAAGAACCTCGAAATTGTCGGCCAACTTGCGGGCGTGGCCGCAAGCGCCATCGCCATCCTGCGCTACGAGGAGATCAATGACTGGTCCGTGCGACTGTTCGGTGCCGGCGCCGACAATGCGGCCATCGGCATTCTCCTCGGCATCGCCGGCCTGGGCTTCGTCCAGCTATTCTGGCCGTTTCGAATGCCGGTCGTCAGGGGAGCGCCGCAGGCGACAGCGGCGCCCGCGGCGGCCGGCGGCGCGCCGCGGGCACAACCTGGCGCGGGTGCTGCGGCCAGGCCCGGTGCGGCAGCGACAGGAACTTTGCGGCCCTCGGCAGCCGCTGCAAACCCGGCGCTGGTAGGGACGGTCGTCGTTGAGCCCGGCACGGCGCCGCCGACCCAGGTCAAACCGGCAGCGGCGGCAACGGCCACGAGAACGGCAGCGCCCGTAGCGGCCAACTCAAGCCCGACCGCGGTTCGGCCGGCCGCGTCTGGCGGGCACGGGCCGCCCGGCCACTGAGCTTGCGCGCCCGCTGTTTGCGTGGTCGCGTCGGCGTGCCGCTCGCGCACATAGTATCGGTTGCACCCGGCCCCAAAACTCGGGCATAGCTCCAAAAACGGCGGGATCAGCGACGATGCTCACGGTCTACGACAGCGCAGATGGGGCACTGATCAAGCGCGAGGATGCCGCCGGCGTCTCGCTTGCCACCATTTGGCTCGATCTGATGAACCCGACCAAGGAGGAGGACCGCTTCGTCGAGGAGGCACTTTCCATAACGGTGCCGACGCGCGAGGAAATGGCCGAGATCGAGGCGTCGAGCCGCCTCTATCTGGAGGGCGGAGCCCACTATATGACCGCCGTTCTGATGCATCAGCACGATTGGCTTGTCGATCCGCCGACACCGACGCCGATTACCTTCATCCTTACCGGACATCGCTTGGTGACGGTGCGCTATGCCGAGCCACGCGCCTTCCAGATCTTTTTAAACCGCGCCCAGAAGAAAGACGCCACCTGCGTCAGCGGCGCCGCGGTGCTCGTCGCCCTGCTGGAAGCCATCATCGATCGCGAAGCCGATCGGGTGGAGCGCATTCAGGGCGAGGTCGACAAGCTGTCACAAACCGTGTTCGGGACCAAGGGCGGGCAGCGGACGCGAGCTGGGCGCTTCGATGTCAACATCCGCACGATCGGTCGCGAGGGCGAACTGACCTCACGCTCTCGCGAAACGCTGTTGAGCTTGGATCGGCTCTTGACCTACCTCGCCCAAGTCATGAGCCAGCGCGGCGACGACAAGGCTTTGCGCGCACGCGTGAAGACCGCCGGCCGAGACGTCGTCTCATTGGCAGATCACATCGGCTACCTGTCGACCAAGATCACCTTTCTGCTCGATGCGACGCTCGGCATGATCAACAACGAGCAAAACACCATCATCAAGATTTTCTCGGTGCTCGCCGTCGCACTGATGCCACCGACGCTGGTCGGCACCATCTACGGCATGAACTTCAAGCACATTCCAGAACTGGAATGGGTCTACGGCTATCCATTTGCACTCGGGCTGATGGTCGTCTCGGCGGTGCTGCCCTGGTTATATTTCAAGCGCAAGGGTTGGCTGTAGCCACCCGGCAAGACCGCTGCGCCTCGAGGGCGCGCGCGCGCAGATCCCGCCATGGGCGGCGCGGGTGGGGGGAGCGTCCAATGCAGGCGTGGCATGCGTCAGCCCGGCGGCATTGATCGGATTTGACCTCGGGACCAGCGCCTGCGGCGCCGGTCATGCGGCGGCCCGGGCCCGGGGCGGCTGCAGCCGCCGCTGGCTCGCCGAGCAGGCATTCTCGACGACCGCGCAGGTGGGCGGAGTTCGCCGGCCGCATGCGCTGGCGGGCGAGGAAAGTTCTCGTCCGCGCTGCCGTCAGCACGGCAATGCCGAACGGCGCGCAAGCTGGCTTCCCAAAGACGCAAGGTTCACCCACCGGTGGCGGCGGCCCCCTTCGCGCGGTTGTGGGGTCCGGTTCACGGGCCTGCATGTGGAGGCTGGGCGGCCGCCCGGTGCTTGATTCCAGCCGCCCGGCGTG
>DASTMQ010000563.1:0-10402 GCA_035714005.1 Hyphomicrobiaceae bacterium | reverse complement strand
CGTCTGCAAGGTGATCTCGGCCAACGGCCGCCCGGCCGTGAAGCTGTCCGACAATGCGCTAAAGGCCATGGGTCCGCCTCAGGAAGTCGAGCGTTATCGGCGCGTGTTCGGCACGGCCAAGCAGGCGAGCCTGCCCCTCGCGGTGTGACGGCCCGTTCCGCCCGCGCCGGCGCCGCTTGGCTGCCTGTGCCGGGGCTCGCGGGCCGCGCGCGCAGCGCTCAAGCTGGCGTCTCGCCGGCGCCGAGCTCGCGCAGCTTCGCCAGCAGGCCGGCCCGGTCCGCCCTAAACTCGCCGGCGATCCACCAGGCCTCCAGCGCGCGCATCAGGGCACCGACGCGCGGTCCCGCCGGCACGCCGAGCGCCAGCACATCCTCGCCCGTCACCGGCAAAAGCGGCGGCTGCCATTGCTCGGCCAGCGCCCACAGCTGGCACCAATCCTTATGCTGGGCCGGCTCCCCGGAGCGCGCCCAGTCCAGCAGCAGCAGCCACCGGGCCGCAGCGCGCCCTTCGCGATAGAGCAGCGCCTTGGCCTCGGCCTCCGGCATGCCGGCCGCAAACCTCCCCTTGCCGCTCTCGACGCGGGCAAGGAGGGCATACTGATCGTTGGCAAGCCGCAGGCGGGCGCGCAGCGCCTCGGCCTGCTCGCGCGTTTCCACGACCAGCGCCGCGAGCCGGATCAGGGGATCGGCGGTGAGGCCGAGGCCGGCCTCGAGCGCGGCGGTGCGCTCAAGCAGCAGGGGACGCGGCGCTTGCCCGAGCAGCAAGCTGAAGAGCCCATACTCGAGCATCACGCGCACCAGCTCTGGCCCACGCGCCGCGGCGAGGAGGCGAAACAACTCCTGGCGTACGCGCTCGCCCGACAGGCAAGCAAGCCCAGCGCGCTCGACAACCGCGGCCTCGAGCCCCTGCCGATCGGGCTCGCCAGCGCCATATTCTGCGCTAAACCGGAAAAAGCGCAGGCTGCGCAGGTAATCCTCGCGAATGCGCTCACGCGCATCGCCAATGAAGCGAACGCGCCGCTGGGCCAGGTCCGGCCGACCGCCGAGCGGATCGAACAGCGCGCCGTTCGCATCACAGTAAAGCGCATTGATCGTGAAATCACGCCGGCGCGCATCCGCTGCCCAGTCGGCGGTAAACGCCACCTTGGCGTGCCGGCCATAGCTCGCCACGTCCTCACGCAAGGTGGTGATTTCGTAACTGTGCCCCTCGGCGAGCACCGTCACGGTCCCGTGCGCAAGCCCGGTCGGAATGGCCTTGAGACCCGCCGCTTGCGCCGCGGCCATCACCGCCTCCGGCCGCGCCGGGGTCGCAAGGTCGACGTCGCCGACGCTGCGTCCGAGCAAGCCATCGCGCACCGCGCCGCCCACGACGCGCACCTCGTGGCCATGCGCGGCCAAGGCGGCAAAGACCGCCTGCGTCGCCGCTCGCTTGAGCCAGGCGGCGTCGCCGAGAGCGGCGGGGATGGGCAATGCGGCGGCGGTCACTTGATCTGGCCGGGCTCGATGTGCCCGTCCTTGCCCATATGCGGGGGGATATAGACCTGACCGGGTCGGCCACCCGAGGTCGAGCCGTAGAACACCAGGGTGGCCACGACCAGCAGCGCGCCCGCCACAAACAACCAGATGAGTGGCGCATCGCTCACCACCGTGCTCGCCGATGCCGCCCGGCGCGTCAGCAGCATATAGGCGATGTACATGGCCATCGGCGTTAGGAAGAGCAGAATGTTTTCGATGACGACGCGGATCATCGCAACAACAATCTCTCGTATAGGTTTTTGAGGATGCCGGCCGTGGCACCCCAAATATACCGCCCTTGATAGGGCATGGCATAGTAGAAACGTTGCCGCCCGCGCCATTCGCGCGAGGCCCGTTGATGGTTGGCGGGATTCATCAGAAAGGCGAGCGGTACCTCGAAAACTTCCAGCACCTCGCGCGGGTCGAGCACGACCTCAAAGTCCGGCCGCACCAGCCCTACCACCGGTGCGATCTGAAAGCCGGTGCCGGTGCGATAGCTGTCGAGAAAGCCCAACGGTTCGACGTTGGCGGGGCTGAGACCGATCTCCTCTTTCGCCTCCCTGAGCGCGCAGGCAACCGGCGTGGCGTCACCGGCTTCCAGCTTGCCGCCCGGAAAGGAAATCTGGCCGGGGTGGCTCGGCATGTCGTGGGAGCGCTGCGTCAGGAGCACGGTCAGCTCCTGGCGCAGCAGAATGGGGACGAGCACCGCGGCGGGTCGCGGCGGCGCCATGGCGGCGAGCTCGCCCTTGAGCTCGGGGTTGAGGTCCCAGTCGCTCGGGCCCCAGGCGCGGCCGGTGCGCGCATCGAAGATCGCCGGCGAGGCCTCCGCGGCGAGGCCGCGCCGCGCCAGTTCGCGCAAGTGCGCCTCGCTCCAGGCCTGCCCGCCCCCCTCCCGGCTCATGGCGCCGACCCCGCGGCGCCTGGCGGCAGGGCGAAAAAGGCGCCGCCGCTCCACAGGCCAAGGGGCGCGCCGGCCTCGGCCGCCGCCATCGCCAGCTCCGCCAGGTCCCAGGCGATGGCACGCGTCAGCAAGGCCTCGAGCCGCCCGCGCACGGAAAGGTAGGGTTTGAGCCCGCCGCTCGCCGCTTCCAGCTCGAAGCGCAGGGGATGGGCTGGACCCGCCGTGACGATGTCGTCGACGTTGGTGCGAAAGATCAGCTCCTGGGCGCTGCCCTCCCCGCGCACCTCCAGCTCGACGGCGAGGAAGGCCGCATCGGCTACCGCCACGTCCACCTTCTCGGCGGGCGTCACCAGGTAGTGTCGGCCATCGGCATCCCGGCGCAGCACACTGGCAAACAACTTGACGAGGGCCATGCGCCCAATCGGGCTGCCGCGGTATTGCCACACCCCATCGGCGCCGATGGCCATGCCAATGTCGCCGCAGTAGGGCGGGTTCCACGCCTCCACCGGCGGGCGGCCCCGTCCGGTCTCCGCCTTGAGCAGCGCTTCCAGGCCGAAGATGCGGTTCCTCGTCGCAGTGGCCATGCTCAATCCGGAAAGCGTGGCAACGGCAGGCCCGCGTCGGTGTCGGGCTTGGTTCGCGCCACGTTCATGATCATGGCGAGCAGACTGTAGTAGCCGACGATGCCGATGAGATCGATCACACCCGGCTCGCCGAAGGCATGGCGCGCCGTGGCGAAGGTCGCATCGCTCACGCTTTTGCGCCGCTGCAACTCGCTTGCAAAATCGTAAGCGGCGGCCTCGTCCTCGGCCATGGCGGGCGGCCGCCGCCCCTCCGCGATCGCCGTGATGATGGCCGGGGCGAGCCCCGCCTCAAGCGCATACGTGTAATGATGCGACCATTCGAACTCCTGCGTCCATTCGCGCGCGGTCAGCAAAATCACCATTTCGCTCACGCGTTTGGGAAGAACATTACGAAATCGTAAGTAGTCGCCCATAGCCTTCGCGCGCAGCATGACCTCGGGCGAGCGCACCATGACGGCGAACGGTCCGAGCAGGTCATAACCGCGCCCGGCCTTGAACTCCTCGGCCGCTAGCCTTTGCTCTTTGGTCATCTTGTCCACCGCCAGCGGCGGCAGCCGTTCCGCCTTCGCCATGAACTTTGCCATCCTTTCCTTGAGCCTTGGCCCAAAGCCATTGGATTCGCGCGCCAACCTTAGCCAGCGGCCCAGGCTGGGCCCGAAGGCCAATGGCTTGGCTCTTGCAGCAATTGCAGCCAATCCCACCTGTTCATATTCTGACCATGTTTGCCAACACAGTTTCGCATTCCCCGCAGCCCAGCGTATAGTCAGGTCATGAGCATACTCACCCAAACCGACGAGGCCATCGTCGGTCGCATCGAAGCGGCCGGCGAGCGCATTCAACGCATCCAAAAAGCGGCCGCGGCCGTCATCTTCGGGCAGGAACAAGTGATCGAGCGCACGCTTGTCACCATCCTGTCCGGCGGCCACGCCCTCCTGATCGGCGTGCCCGGTCTAGCCAAGACCTTGCTGGTGGAGACCCTGGGCAAGGTGCTCGGGCTCGACGCCAAGCGCATTCAGTTCACCCCCGATCTGATGCCGTCCGACATCATCGGCGCCGAGCTCCTGGAAGACAGTGCCGCGGGACGGCGCCACTTCCGTTTCGTGAAGGGACCGATCTTCGCCCAGCTGTTGATGGCCGACGAGATCAACCGGGCCAGCCCGAAGACCCAGTCGGCCCTGCTGCAGGCCATGCAGGAGCATCACGTCACGGTCGCCGGCCAGCGCCACGATGTGCCAACGCCCTTCCACGTGCTGGCCACCCAAAACCCGCTCGAGCAGGAAGGCACCTACCCGCTGCCCGAAGCCCAGCTCGATCGCTTCCTGCTGCAGATCGACGTCGGCTATCCGGACCAGGGCGCCGAACGGCGCATGCTGTTTGCCACCACCGGCACCGACGAACGCCGCATCGAACAGATTCTCACGGGACAGGAGCTGCTGGGCATTCAGCGCCTCGTGCGCCAGCTGCCGGTTCCCGACAAGGTGGTCGAGGCGATTTTAAAGTTGACGCGATCGGCACGCCCTGGCACCGGCGCGGGTCAAGACACCGATCGCCTGATCGCCTGGGGTCCCGGCCCGCGCGCCAGTCAGGCGCTGATGCTCGCCGTGCGCGCCAAGGCCTTGGTCGATGGACGGCTGGCGCCCTCGGTCGACGACGTGATCCAACTTGCAGAGCCGGTGTTGAAACACCGTATGGCTCTGACGTTTGCGGCACGTGCAGAAGGAGAAACCGCCAGCGGCGTGATCGCGCGGCTGGCCGCAGCGCTGGAGTGAGCCAGAGTGGCCGCGCGGGGATTGCCGAAAGCAGACGGCACCGGCGTCAAAAGCGTGTTTGCCCTCGAAGGCGAGGCGCAGGCCGTTGCCGATCGCCTGCCCGAACTATTGCTCGATGCCCTGCGCGTGGCCAACACCGTGGCCCACGGCATTCACGGCCGCCGCCGCGCCGGCACCGGCGAGACCTTTTGGCAGTTCCGCCAGTTCATTTCGGCGAGCGACCCCGCGGCCGTGATCGATTGGCGCCGCTCCGCCTCCTCCGATACGCTTTATGTGCGTGAGCGCGAGTGGGAGGCGGCACACACCTTTTGGCTGTGGCCCGACGTATCGCCCTCCATGGCCTTTCGCAGCCACCTCGCCCCGCTCAGCAAACGCGATCGAGCCGTGGTGTTGACGCTCGCCATGGCCGAGCTCTTGGTGCGCGCGGGCGAGCGCATCGCCCTGATCGGGCTCACCCAACCGATGGCCAGCCGCCGGGCGGCCTCGCGCATCGCCGAATTGTTGGCGACGCACGAAAACGACGCCGCCGTGCAGTCGAGCCTGCCACCGGCGGCGCGTCTGTCGCGCTTTTCCAGCGCGCTGCTGTTCGGCGATTTTCTCGATCCGCCGAGCCTCATCGCCGAACGCTTCAACGCCATGGCCGAGGGCGGCGTTGCCGGCCATGTCGTGCAGATTCTCGATCCCGCGGAGGAGACGTTGGCCTACCAAGGCCGCATCGAGTTTCGCTCCCCGGAATCGAGCGAACGCTGGATCGCGGACCGCGTCGAGACCTTGCGGCCCGCCTACCAGCGCAAGCTTGCCGAGCATCGCGCCAGCCTTGAGGAGATCACGCGCCGCATCGGCTGGTCGTTCCTGGTGCACCATACCGATCGACCGGCCGCCGAACCGCTTCTGACCTTGGTCATGCGTCTGCAAGGCATGGCCAGCGACTATCGCTGGAAGCCGGATGCCGCCGTCGGCGTGGGGGCCACATCATGAGCCTTGGGCCGCTTGCCTTCTTGAGCCCATGGCTGCTGGCGGGACTGTTGGCGCTGCCCGTGATCTGGTGGCTGTTGCGCACCATCCCGCCGCGACCGCGCCGCCTGGCCTTTCCGCCGACGCGCATTCTGATGGGGGTGGAAAACCGCGAGCAGACGCCGGCGCAAACGCCCTGGTGGCTCACCCTGATCCGCATGCTGGCCGCCGCCCTCGTCATCTTGGCGCTGGCCGAGCCGGTGCTCAACGCCAACCGCGAGCGCGCGCTGACGGGCTCGGGCCCGGTCATCATTGCCGTCGACAACAGCTGGGCGGCAGCCGCGCAGTGGGCCGAGCGCACGCGCGCGCTCGACCGTTTTATCGCCGAGGCCGAAGCCCAGAGCCGGCCGGTGATCATCGCGCCCACCGCCCAGACCGGCAAAACCCCCGCCTTCAAGGTCGAACCGCCGGCAACCGCACGCTCGACCGCGGCCGCCGTGCAACCCCAGCCGTTTGCGCCCGATCGGGCGGCGACGGCGGCGGCCATCGGCCGCGCGCTCGCCGGCGCCCCCAATGCCAGCGCCGTGTGGTTGGCCGACGGCATCGACCACGACGAGGGGGCGAAGGCCTTTGCCGAAAAGCTCAAGGAGCTCGCGGGGAGCGGCGTGGCGGTGATCGGCAACGCCGCCGGCCGCGAGGCGCTAGGCGCCACGGCGGGCGTCGGCGCCGGCGGCCGGCTCGATGCGCAGGTCTTGCGCGCCGAGGGAGGCAGCCGCGAGGGCATGCTGCACGCGCTGTCCGCCCGCGGCCAGCGCCTCGGCGAGACGCCCTTCAAGTTCGAGACCGGCGAGACGCGCGCGCTCGCAACCTTCGATCTGCCACTGGAGCTCAGGAACCAGGTGACGCGCGTGGAGATCGCCGGTGAGCGCTCCGCCGCCGCCGTCAGCCTGCTTGATGCGCGCTCGCAGTGGCATCGGGTGGGGCTGGTGTCGGGCGCCTCGCGTGAGCAGGCCCAACCCCTGTTGGCCCCGCTCTACTACATCGAGCGGGCGCTGCAGCCCTTCTCGGAACTCGCCAAAAACGATGACGCCAATCTCGACACCTCGCTCGAGGCCCTGATCAAGCGCAATATTTCCGTGCTCATGCTGGCCGACATCGGCACGCTGCCCACCGAAATCAAGCAACGGGTGGAGCAGTGGGTGAAAAAGGGCGGCGTGCTCGTGCGCTTTGCCGGCCCGCGGCTCGAAAAGGGCGGCGATGATCTTCTGCCCGTGGCCTTGCGCCTGGGTGGCCGCACGCTGGGCGGCGCCCTGTCGTGGGCGACGCCGCAACCGCTTGCCCCCTTCAGCGACGACAGCCTGTTTGCGGGCTTGCCGGCGGCCGCCGAAGTCGTCGTCAACCGTCAGGTGTTGGCGGATCCCGCCGCACTCGGCGCCGACGTCAAAGTGTGGGCGCGTCTCAAGGACGGCACGCCGCTCGTCACCGCCGCGCGCCGTGGCGACGGGCAGGTGATCTTTTTCCACGTCACGGCCAACTCCGAGTGGTCGAACTTGCCGCTTTCGGGGCTGTTCGTGGAAATGCTGCGGCGCATCACCAGCCTCGGCCGGCTCGGCGGCGGCGAGACCCAGCAGTTGACCGGTGACCGGGAGAGCGATGCCCCCGCCACGGCCGAGGTGTTGGCGCCGCTGCAGGTGCTCGATGGTTTCGGCCTGCTCAAGCCCCCACCACCGACCACCCAGGCCATCGCCGCCGCCAAGCTGGCCGACGCCAAGCCCAACGCCGACAATCCGCCAGGCTACTACGGCCCGGCCGGGGCGCCGCGCGCGCTCAATCTGATCACCGCCAAGAGCCTGCTCAAGCCGTTGCCCAGCCTGCCGCTCGGCGTCGACCGGCGCGTTTATGAGGGCGATGTCGCCCAGCCCCTCAAGGCGCAACTGCTGCTGGCGGCCCTGGCGCTGCTGTTCGCCGACATCCTGGCCGTGCTCCTGCTGCAGGGCCTCGCCCTCGGCGCGGGCCGGCGCTGGTCGCGCGCCTCGAGCGCCGCCATCGTGCTGGCGGTCCTGGCCACGGCTGCAGCGACGACGAGCCCGCCGGCAGCCGCGCAGGGTCCCCCGACCCGCACCGCAGGCGCCGACGCGCGCGCCATTGGCGCCACCGGCAAAGTCAGCTTCGGCTACGTGCTGACCGGCGATGGCGCCACCGACGAGGCCAGCCGCCAGGGCCTGATCGGCCTCAACAAGTTCCTGATTGCGCGCACGGCGGTGGAGCCGGGCGATCCTTTCGCCATCAACATTCAAAGCGATGAAATCACCTTTTATCCCCTGCTCTACTGGCCGGTGCTGGCCAACGCGCGCCCCTTGAACGAGGCGACGCTGGCCAAGATCGACGCCTACATGAAGCAAGGCGGCATGATCATTTTCGACACCAAGGATTACGGGCAGGGAGTTCCGACCGGCTTCAATCTGCGCGGGGAGGCCGGCACACCACTGCAGCGCCTGCTCGGCAATCTCGACATTCCGCGCCTTGAACCGGTTCCCGAGCACCACGTCTTGACCAAGTCGTTTTATCTGCTGCGCTCGTTTCCGGGGCGTTGGGAGGGCGGACCCCTGTGGGTGGAGGCCGAGTCCCCGCGCGACAGCGATCAAGGCCGGCAGGCGCGCCGGGTCGACGGCGTCAGCTCGATCCTGGTCACCGGCAATGATTTCGCGGCGGCCTGGGCGCTCGATGATCGCAATCAACCGCTCTATCCGGTGGTACCGGGCGGCGAACGCCAGCGCGAAATGGCGTTCCGTACCGGCGTCAACATCGTCATGTATGCGCTAACGGGCAACTACAAAGCCGACCAGGTGCACGTGCCCGCACTGCTCGAACGGCTAGGACAGTGAGGCCATGAGCAGCTGGTCGATCGACTTCTCCCCAATGCTGCCGGGACCCTATTTCTGGGCCGCGCTCGTGCTGGCCGCGGCGCTGGCGCTCCTCCTCCTTGCGCGCCGCAACCGCGGCGCGCTGCTACGCGCCTTGTCGCTCGCCGCCTTGCTGCTGGCGCTCGCCAACCCGACCTTGCGCCAGGAAGAGCGGGAGAGCCTTGCCAACATCGCCATCGTCGTGCTCGACGAAAGCACGAGCCAGACCATCGCCGGCCGGCCCGAGCAAACCGCCGCCATCCGCCACGAGCTCGAAAACAAGCTGGCGGGCATCGCCAACCTCGAGGTGCGCTGGGTTTCCTCCTCCAAACCGACCGGGGAAGCGGCCGCCGGCACCAACCTCTTCACCGACCTCAACAGCGCGCTCGCCAATACCCCGCCCGACCGGCTTGCCGGCGTCATCATGATCACCGACGGGCAGGTGCACGACATTCCAAAATCGGCGCAAATGCTGGGCTTTGACGCCCCCGTGCACGCGCTCCTCACCGGCGCGCCCGACGAGTTCGACCGGCGCATCGAGGTGCTGCGGGCCCCGCGCTACGGCATCGTCGGCCAGGCCCGTGACATCGAGGTGCGGGTGGTCGAAACCGGGCGCAAGGGTAAGGCCGGCGATCGCGTCTCGCTCAAGGTCCGCCGCGAGGGCCGGCCCGATGAAACGCGCCCGACCAGCATCGGCCGCACCGTGCAAATTCAGATGCCCTTCCCGCACGCCGGCCAGAACATCGTCGAGATCGAGCTCGAAACGGCCCCCGGCGAACTCACCGCCGCCAACAACCGAGTGGTGGTCGCCGCCGAAGGCGTGCGCGAGAACTTGCGTGTGCTGCTGGTTTCCGGCGAGCCGCACGCGGGCGAGCGCGTGTGGCGCAACCTGCTGAAGTCGGACGCCGCGGTCGATCTCGTGCACTTCACGATCCTGCGGCCGCCGCAAAAGCAGGACGGCACGCCCATCCATCAACTTTCGCTGATTGCCTTCCCGACGCGCGAACTGTTTTCGGAGAAGATCAAGGACTTCGACCTCATCATCTTCGATCGCTACCAGCATCGCGACATCCTCCAGCTGCTCTACTATGAGAATATCGCCCGCTACGTGGAGCAGGGCGGCGCGCTGCTGGTTGCCGCCGGCGACGACTTCGCAGGTCAGATGAGCCTGTCGCGCACGCCGCTGGCGACAGTGCTGCCGGCAACGCCAACCGGGCGCCTGCTCGAGCAGCCGTTCAAGGCGAAGTTGTCGGTCGATGGGCTGAAGCATCCCGTCACGCGCGGACTGCCCGGCAGCAGCTCCACCGACGCCAACAAGGATCCGACCTGGGGCCGTTGGTTCCGGCAGGTCGACGTGATCCCGGGCAAAGGCCGCACCGTCATGAACGGCGTGGACAATCATCCCTTGCTGGTGCTCGACCGCAAGGGACGCGGGCGCGTGGCGCTGCTGCTTTCCGACCATGCCTGGCTGTGGGCAAGGGGTTACGATGGCGGTGGTCCGCATACGGACCTCCTGCGCCGTCTCGCCCACTGGCTCATGAAGGAGCCCGACCTGGAAGAAGAACGCCTGCTCGCCTCCTCCAAGGGCCTCAAGCTCACCATCGAGCGGCGCTCGATGGAGGAGAACGTGCCCGAGGTGCAGGTGTCGGCACCCGGCGGCGAGACCTCCAATGTCACCCTCGACCCGGCCGGCCCGGGTGTGTGGCGCTCCACCATCGATGTGAAGACGCCGGGCCTTTACAAACTGCAGACCGCCTCGCCCACAGGCACGCTCACC
>DASTMQ010000562.1:0-9543 GCA_035714005.1 Hyphomicrobiaceae bacterium | reverse complement strand
TCTTGCGGCGAGCGAAGCGAAGTCCCGCCTTCCTTGAAAAGGCGGTCAACCGTCAACTCAAGATTCAAGTGAAGACCAGCGTCGCGGAAATAAACGGAAAGATTGTCACTGGTGCCGACAACATTCGGCGCGAAATCACGGCCCGCGTGTCCGATGCTGATGGCCGAGTCAAGAAGATCATGCAGGGTTGGACGGAAGTAGAGCTCGAGCTCAGAAGACTCCGACAGGAAAACGCGCGTTTGAAAGAGGAGAATGCCGTAATGCTTTCCCGCCTCTCCGGAGGAAGAGTTACCATGCTTCGGGTGAAAAGATGAAATCGCGCTCCGTAGTTCCGGAGATCCTGGACCGGCTCGAACCGCATTTGGAGTCCTTGGAGTTGGCATGGTCCGCGCAAGCCGACGGAAAAATGGAACTACTCTACCTCCACCCCCGACGGCAAGATCAACGTACGTCAAATCGTGCGCGATTTTGGGCTCCGGAGACGCTGGAGCAACATTTCTATAGCAAGCCAGACCTGGCTGGCCCGGTCAACGCGCTGGCACTGTTCAAGATCATCGGATCATGGATGCTCGATGACGTTGCCGACGAAGGAATGCAGCGGCGCCTCAAACAAACAGCGGACGATAGATCCGATCTACGCAAGGCGCTCGCAGAACGGGAAGCGTTGTTCGAAGCTCTACGCGCCGAAAATGCCCGCCTGAAAGCCAACCTCGATCTAATCGAAGAGACTGGTCTTGCGATGCGGCTGGACGCCATGACGTTGGTGGTCGTCGACGCCATCGCTCCCGATCCTTGGTGAACCGGGCGTGGGCGATTGTCATTGGATCCGTCGACACCATCTCCGACGCATTGCAACGCCCCCTGGGCGGACCGGCGTCTAAGCGGCCTAAATTGGCCGCTGCCCTTCGCCTACCTGCGGCAGCTAGCTTCTGCCTTCGCATGATTCCCCGCAGCCACCCGTCGAGGCGTCCCGTCAGTGCCAGTCGCGCGCAGGACGCAAGGGCGTGGAGCGCAACGTCCCTGCGACCGAGCACGCCGGTGCTACGGACAAGCCGCTGATGGTGGTGGAGCGGCTCTGGCGATCCTGATCCTTGGAGAGACCAAAGCAGCTGCAATGCAAATCAGCTTCATGTTACGTCGCTTGCAGTCGCTTACCTTATTCCGTCCAAGTCTGCCGGGAATAAGCGTTTGGCATATTCCGACTTGGAAAAGCGCCTACATACACACTCGTTGAGCTAGCTAGTATTATTACTGCGGAGGCACCAGCGGCTGCAGCTAACGACGCCAGCCGCTCGCATGCTAACCAAGCGACCGGCTCGCGGGCCGGAGCGAGCGGATCGTGAGCGGACGATGCCTAGCAAGGAGCGGTGCCGGCAGCAGGCTGCCCACATTTGCGACCCGGCACCGCCAGCAAAACTCAACTGTTGCAAAGCCCGGCGCTCAAAGCCCCCTCTTTGAGGGGTCAAGGCACGGCGCCGGCCCGGCTGGCCGCGCGGCGCGCGCCAAAAACGACGTCCGTCGCCTCAGCCCGCGCCTCAAGCAAACAGCTTGGCGATGGCAAAAGCGAGGAGCCCGACGTTGAGGTAGCCGGTGGCGGCCATGCCGAAGGCGCGATAAAGCGGATTGAGCCGATAGCCGATCCAAAAGGCGCCACGCGCCAGCACGAAGACGATGACGGCCGCGGGAATGATGCCCATTTGCTCTTGCTCGAGGCCGACGCTGAGCGCCAGCGTGCCCAGCACAAACAGCACGAGTTGCTGCAAGGTATTCTCGACCACGCGACCGTTGATTTGCGTGGCGAGGTCCTCCTTGTTGAGGGTCGGATCGATGGCCTCGCTCAAAAAGCGGTTGTTGCCAACGGCGATCACGGCGACGAGCAGGGGGAGTGCGGCAATGGCCTCCCATTGCAAAGCGTAGGTGACGCGCTGGGCCGCCGTGGCGAGGCCTTCGGGCGCCGGCCAGGCGCGGTAGATGCCGAAGACACCGACAATCATGCTGATGACGCCGGTGGCCGCACCCGCGGCGACAATGAATTGCGGCTTGCGCATGTGACCTCTCCCAGGCAGCTGCGTGACGGGCGCGATCTCCTCACGCAGGGCTCAGTCTCGGATCAACTGCTGACGCGGTGGCACCTCGCAAGCTGGTGCCGGTCAGCGTGAGGCCCGACGCTGCCGCCGCAACCGCACCCGGCCGGACGATTGCCCGCACCGCTAAAAGGGCGCGTCGCCGGCGATGGTAATGCGATGCATGCGCCGGCGCTTGCCGTGATAGTCGTTGAGCGCGCGGTGTTGCGTACAGCGGTTGTCCCAGACGGCGAGCGAGCCAACCTCCCAGCGGAAGCGGCAGGTGAACTCCGGCTCGACGGCGTGGCTCGCCAGAAACTCCAGGATCGGCCGGGCTTCCTCGGGCCTGAAGCCGTCGAGCGTCTGCGTGTGATTGCTGAGATAAAGCGCCTTGCGACCGGTCTCAGGGTGGGTGCGAACCAGCGGATGGATCGCCTCGGTGACGAGATCGCCCGGATCTTTCACCTTGGCCGCCATGGTCGCATTGCCGACATAGCGGCCATCGCGCGTTGCCGTAATCTCATGGGTGCGGCCCAGCCGCTTGCGATCGCCGACGTTCCAGGTGCGCACGTCCTTCAGCAACAGCTGCATCGGCTCCGACAGGGTTTCGTAGGCGAGGTACAAATTGGTAAACAGCGTGTCGCCACCGGCGTCCGGCGTCTCCTTGGCGTAGAGAATGGTGGCCTTCGCCGGCTTGGGGTTGAACATCTGATCGGTGTGCCAGACTTCACCGAACGCCTTGGTGTCCCCTTCCTCCTTCAAGATTTCGAGGATGTCGGGATAGGCCTCCATGCCCTGCATGAAGGGGTGGTGATGGATTTCGCCGAAGCGCTTGGCAAAGGCGAGCTGCTGCTCCGGGGTGATGCTCTGGTTGCGGAAAAAGACGACCAGATGCTGCAACCAGGCGGCCTTGATCTCCGCGAAAGTCTCATCATCGAGGGCGCCGAGATCGATGCCGCCAATTTCGGCGCCAAGCGCTCCGGCAACCGGCTGAACTTTAATGCGACGATAGGATGCCATCATCTGCCCCCTATATTCCGCCCGCGCCACGCCCCGAATTCTTGCAAAACCCCCGCCTTCGGGTCAACCGGTGGCTGGAGAGGTCGCCTTGGCGCAAGCGGCCTCGAGCGAGCTCCTGAAAAAAAAGAGCAAGGGCGAACCTGCCCACCGGCGCGCCAATGCAAAAGCAAAACGCCAAAAGCCCCGGGGCCAACACCCCCGGGGACCGCCGAGACCCAGGCCTCCCCGCCGCAGAAGCGCCCAGGATTGCGCGCCAGCTTCGATTGAGAGCCTGCGCACCGGTTTGGCCGCCCATGACCTCGATCTACACGACCGTTGCCTACGCCGCCTGGGGCCTGATCCTGCTGGTTTGGATCCCCGGCTCTTTTGTGAGCGCCAAGGCGGTGCGCCGAGGCCGGCCGCTCCTGCAAGTGATCGCCACCAGCCTGATCGCGCTCGCCTTCTTCTTGTTGTTCCAACGCCGATCGAGCGGGCTGTTGGGGCGGCGGCTCAGCGAAGTCAGCGCCCCGGTTGCCCTATTCGCCGATCTGGTTTGCCTCGGCGCGGTGGCCTTCGCCATCTGGGCGCGTCTCACGCTTGGCCGCAATTGGTCGGGCGCGCTGGCCGCGGTGGGCGAAAATCACGAGCTCATCGTGCGCGGACCCTATCGCCACCTTCGCCACCCAATCTATGCCAGCTTTCTAATCGCCATGCTGGCAACGGCCACGACCATCGGCACGCTTGCGAGCTACCTTGCGGTGGCGGTCGGGCTGCTGGCCTTCCTGCTGCGCATCCGCATCGAGGAAGCTTTGCTGCTGTCGCAGTTCCCAGCGGACTATCGCGCCTACCGACGGCAAACACCCGCGCTCATTCCCGGCATTTTCTGAGCCGCGACGGTCCGGGCGGCTCAGAGCTGCCCGCCGTCCCCCCAGCCGGCGAGGCGCGCCTGATAGGCAGGCTCGCCATAGCGTTCGAGCAAGAAGGCCGGCGCGTAGTTTGGCAGCGCCGCGGCCGAGATATGCCGCGCCAGCAGATCGCCCGCGGCGCAGGCAGCCATCACCCCGAACCCTGAAAATGCCCCCGTGATATAGGCGCCCTCGACCGGCAATGGACCGATCAAAGGGCGGTTTTCGCGGGTCTTGACGTAGTAGCCGCCGTCGATGAACGGACGCACGCCGGCGCCGAAGTAGGCGGCGAGCGCCGGCACCATGCGGGCGGCGCCGCGCAGCGCGATCTCGGCATAATGCGGCGCCTCCGGCAGCGGAAAGACGACTTGCGTGGCGCCCGCCTCATAGTTGAAGAGCAGCAAAAGCGTCCCGCGCTCGCCGCCGCCCTCGGGCCGCGCGTGCACGCCGGCTGCGAACTCCTGCAGCAGCCAGCGCGTCTCTGGCTCGGCGGCCAGCACGGCGCGCTCCTCTTCGCTCCAGGGCAAATGCTGCCGATCGAGCCAAATCAGCATCGGCGAGCCACGCGGCACGGCACCGAGCCGATCCTGGAAGCTGATTTTAAGATGGCGCTCGGCGAACACGGGCAGGTCGACGCCGATCAGGGCGGCGATCTCTTTTTGCATTGGGCCGGCCGCGATCACGAACGCGTCGGCCGGCAGCGATTGTCGTTCGGACCCCTGCTCGATCTCGACGGCGTTGACGCGCCCGCCCGCCAGGCTGACCCCGACGACCGTCGCCCGCAGCAGCTTTACGCCGCCCTTGGCGCGCGCGCCCTCCAACATCACCATGCCCAGCTGCTGGGCGCTGAGCCAGCCGGCGCGTCGGGCGTGCAGCACCGCGACGGTTGCCGGCGCAAGCTGGGGAAAGTGTCGGCGGATCAGGGTCGGCTCGGTGATGATATCGGCGCCGGTCGGCGCCGCCTCGAAGCCGGTGGCGGCCGGCGGCCGGTAGTAACTGGAGCGGTCGGCGTGCACGCGCACCGGGCCAGTGCCGAGCTGCTCGGCCGTCCGCGCCAGCTGTTCGAGCCGGGCCACCGTGCTGGGCTCGGCGGTGGCAAACAGATAACCGCGCCGGTTCATGGCGATGCGGTTGCCGGTGGCACGCGCAATGGCTTCGATTAGGTCGATGCTCCGGTTCATAAAGGCGGTCATGGCCTGGTCCGGGCCCGGCCACCAATTGCGATAGCCCTCGGTGGACTTGTCCGAGGTCAAGGACAGGGGGTCTGCGGCTTCGACCAGGACCACGTCGGCGTGGCCATATTCGACGGCTAGGTAGTAGGCCGCCGCCACGCCGGCGATGCCGGCGCCGCAGATGACGATCTTTTTTGCCGCCTGCGCCATGCTTCGGGGCTCTCCTTGTCAGACCGGCGCGCCGTGCAGGCTGCGCCGATAGCGACGCTGGCCAAGCACGTTGGCGGTGGCCGTGAGCAGCAGTGTTGCCGTCATCAGCACGAAGGCAACCGCCGCCCCGAACGGCCAATTGTTGAGCCGGAACTGTCCAAACACCAATGGTCCCATCATCTTGAATTGCGGTCCGCCGAGCAGCACCGGTGTGGCGTAGGCATTCATGGCCAGGATGAAGCAGAAAATGGCGCCGGCAACGATGCCGGGCAGGGCCAGCGGCCAGAGCACGCGCCTGAACATCAGCCAAGGGCCGGCACCGAGGCTGAAGGCAGCCTCCTCGAGGTTGCGGGCGATGCCTTCGAGCACGCTCTGCAGCGTCAACACCATATAGGGCAGGTTGACGGCGATGATGCCGATGATCACCGCCTTTTCCGTGAACATGATTTCCAGCGGCGCGCCGATCAGGCCGAGCCACAGCAGCAGGGCGTTAAAGGCACCCTTGGAGCCAAACAGCGTCATCCAGCCGGCCGCGCGCACGGCGTTGCCGACAAACAGCGGCAGCACCACCAGCATCAACAGGAGGTGCTTGTGGCGGCTTTCCGTGCGGGCAAGCAGGTAGGCCAGCGGAAAGGCCAGCAGCAGGCAAACACCCGTGCAAATCGACGCCACCCGCACCGTCGTCCACAAGATGTTGGTGTAAAAGGGATCGGTGAAGAACTTAAGGTAGTTCTCGAGCGTCACGGCCTCCACCATCATCAGCCGCGGCTCGAACCTGTTGAAGCTGTAGCGAAACAAGATCAGGACCGGCAGCAGCACGCCCAGCACCACCACGCCCGTCGCCGGCCCAAGCAGGAGCGCGGCGCTGAGCGCGGAGCCTTGGCGGGCGGCTTTCGGGCTCGCCTGCCTGCCGGCGGTGATCATGGCCATGGCGTGCGCCTGGGCTTGGCGGCTGCGGGGCGCGCTAGCCTTTCAGCTCCTTGTCCCACCACTCCTTGAGCGCCACGTCGTTGGCCGTCATATAGGCATAGTCGAGATCGACCAGGGCTTCGACCTCCTGCGGGCTAAAGCCGATGCGCTGGTTGAGATCGGGCGCCACCACCGCATTGCTGACCGTCGGGTTGTAGCCCATATCGACGGCGAAGGCTTCCTGCGCGCTCTTTTCAAGCATGGCATCGAGGTAGGCGTAGGAGCCCGCCTTGTTGGGCGCGTTCTTCGGGATCACGAACCCCGATACGTAGGCAAGCGCGCCCTCGCCGGGCACGACGGCCTCGACGCCGATGCCCGCGTTCTGCCATTGCACGACGCGCGCCTTCCACATGACGCCGACGCCGAACTCCTCGGTCTTCAGGCCCTGCGCGAAGGCCTCATTGGTGGGATAGATGCGCGCACCCGCCTTCTTGCATTCGAGCAGCAGTTTCTTGCCGCCCGCCAGATCGTTGACCTTGCCGCCCGCCGCCAGGGCGGCACAAACCAGCGTGTACTGGTATTGGATATCGATGATGCCGAGCTTGTTGCCGTGCTTGGGGTCGAAAATGTCCTTGTAGCTCTTGGGCGCGGCGGCCATGACCTTCGCAGAGAAGACGCCGACCTTGCCCGAGTAGATGTGGCCGACGCCGTAGGGGTATTTCATGGCCGGCAGCAGGTTGGGGGCGTTCTTGAGCTTGGCATAGTCGATGCCGTCGATCACACCCGCATCGTGCATCTGAAACATGTTGAGGGCCGAGAGCCCTTGGATGTCGGTCGTGCCGCGCGGCAGGCGCCGTTCCGCCAGCATCTTGGAGCGCCGCTCCGGATCGCCGGCCTGATCCTGGATCACCTCCCAGCCGTTTTTGATCAGGATCGGCTGCTCGATGTTCTTGTTGAGCAGGCGGGCATAGTCGCCACCCCAGGTGCCGACCACGACCTTGCCTTTCGCCTGCGCCCGGGCGGCGAACGGCAAGCCCGCAAGCCCGATGCCAAGCGCACCGGCAGCGCCGCGCAGCAGCTGCCGCCGCGAGGCCAAGGTTCGTGTGCGCGTGCGCATGGCGTTTTCCTCCAAGCTACCCATCAGGATGACGCAGTGCCGGCAAAGACGATGCCGTTGGCGGCCAGCCAGGCAACCTGCACCTGCTGGCCTACCTTTGGCACGGCATCGCCCGCCCGGTTGGGAATTTGCACCACGACGCGCTCCCTCGCCGAAATGCGCACATGCATGTCGACCGTTGCGCCCAGATACGAGACGAATTCCACCACGCCGGGGAGGTTGTTGTCCACTGCCGCCGGCGGCGCGGCCTCGATCAGCATACGCTCGGGCCGCAAGGCGAGCGTGGCCGGTCCCAACTTCGCCGCCGTGCAGGCGAGACTGAGCCCGCCGCGCGAGCGAAATCGGCCCGGCGCCTCGATCTCGCCTTCAATGAAGGTCGAGCGACCGACAAAAGAGGCGACGAACCGGTCGCACGGGCGCTCGTAGACATCCTGTTGCGTGCCCACCTGACGCACGGCGCCATCCTGCATGACCACCAGGCGGTCGGCCATGGTCAGGGCCTCTTCCTGATCGTGCGTGACCATCACGGTGGTGAGCCCCAGTTTGCGTTGCAGCTCGCGGATTTCGACGCGCACGTCCTGGCGCAGTTTGGCATCGAGATTGGACAAGGGCTCGTCGAGCAGCAGCACGTCGGGATGAAAGACGAGCGCCCGCGCCAGCGCCACGCGCTGTTGTTGGCCGCCCGACAGCTGGCGCGGCAGGCGCTGGGCCAATTGCTCCAGCCGTACCAGCTGCAGCGCCTCGCCGACGCGGCGCGTGGTTTCCGGCGCGCCGATCTTGCGCATCTCCAGGCCGAAGGCCACGTTCTCGGCCACGGTCAGGTGCGGAAACAGGGCGTAGTTCTGGAACACCAGGCCGGCGTTGCGCTTCCAGGGCGGAAGCGCGGTGATATCGCGCTCACCCAGCGCGACCGAACCGGCATCGGGCTCGGCGAACCCGGCCACCACCCGCAAGGTCGTGGTCTTGCCGCAGCCCGATGGCCCCAGCAGGACCACGAACTCGCCATCGGCGACATCGAGCGTCACCTCGCGGATGGCGTCGACCTCGCCATAGCGTTTGCTGACGCCATCGATCCTGAGCCGGGCCATTGCAATCCTCACACCATCCGGCTGATCCTGACGAAGCGGTCCGTCACCAGCATGGCGGCCCCGATCAGGGCGATTTGCAGCACGGATACCGCGGCGATGGTGGGGTCGATCTTCCATTCCAGGTATTGAATGATGGCGATCGGCAAGGTGGTGCGGCCGGGACCGACAAGAAACAGGCTCATCTCGAGATTGCCGAAGGAAGACACAAAACTGAACAATGCCGCCGCCACCACGCCGGGACGAATGGCGGGCAGCGTCACGCGGCGAAAGGTGACCCAGCGATCGGCCCCCAGGCTCTGCGCCGCCTCCTCGATCGAGCGATCGAGACCGACCAGGCTCGCGCTCACCAAGCGAACCGTCCATGGAATGACGATCAGCACATGACCGGCGATCAGACCGCCAAGTGAACCCAACAGCGGCAGGCCGCTGGCAATCTCGGCTTCGACCTGAAACACATAAAGGGCAATGCCAAGCACGATACCAGGCACGATCAACGGCAGCAGCAACATGCTGCTGGCGAGCTCAGGCAGCGCCAATTTCGAGCGTGCCAGGGCCAGCGCGGCGGGCAGCCCAAGCAGGAGGCCGATGCCGGTGGCGATCACGGCAAGCTCGAGACTGAGCAGGAAGCCGGCGACGAAGCGATCGTTGCCGGCAATCGCCAGGAACCAGCGCAGCGAATAGCCCTCCGGCGGGAAGGATGGAATCTCCTGGCGGAAAAAGGCGAGCCAGGTAACGAACAGCAACGGCGTCAGGATATAGGCGAGCGCGACGGCCGCGGCGCCCCTGAGCGCAAGGCGGCCGAGCCGGCGCGGCTTTGCCACGGACCACGATCGGGCGACCTTTACTGCCCTTGGGCGCTGAAAGTCGACGGGCATGGCTGCGCGTGGCCTAGTTGAGCCGGCGTTTGTGAAAACGGCCGGCCTTCATGATGATCGACAGGTGCCGGCCCTGATCCTCGAGCAGGCTAAGGTCGTCGAGCGGATCGCCGTCGACCAGCAGCAGATCGGCCCAGGCTCCGGGCTGCAGCGTGCCGACCTTGCCTTGCAAGCGCAGAATTTGCGCCGGAATGGTCGTGGCCGA
>DASTMQ010000561.1:0-3865 GCA_035714005.1 Hyphomicrobiaceae bacterium | reverse complement strand
CACGCTGGACGATGCCGCCTGGGGCGCTGCGAGCGAGGTGACGCCGAAGTTCGTGTCACCCTCCGATCCAGCGGCGCAGTGGACCGAAGCCATGCGCGGGCCGACGTTCTTCGCCTACGCCGACAACTATTTGATCGACGTGAAGTTCGGCGTCATCGTGGATGTCGAAGCTTCGCGCGCCATCCGCCAGGCCGAGGTCGGCGCCGCCAGGACCATGATCGATCGGACCGAGCAACGCTTCGGCCTGAAGCCGGAGCGGCTTGCCGGGGATACGGCCTGCGGCTCGGCGCCGACACTCGATTGGCTGGTGAACGAGAAAGGAATCGCGCCGCACATTCCCGTCTGGGATCGCTCCAAGCGCGAGGACGGCACCTTCTCGCGCGAGGACTTCACCTTCTACAAAGAAGGCAACGTCTACATCTGCCCGGCGTTCAAGACCCTCACCACGACCGGCAAGATCATGAACGACGGCATGCTGTTCTACCGAGCCAGCACGCGCGATTGCGCGGCGTGCCCCTTCAAGATGCGATGCTGCCCGAAGGAGCCGTCGCGCAAGATCTTGCGCAGCATCTACGAGGAGGCGCGCGATGTGGCGCGGGCGATCGCCAAGACCGAGGCCTTCGAGCAATCGTGTCGCGACCGCAAACGTGTCGAGATGCTGTTCGCTCACCTGAAGCGCATCCTGCGGCTCGGCCGCCTGCGCCTGCGGGGACCGCGCGGCGCCCAGTTCGAGTTCACGCTGGCAGCCATCGCCCAGAACCTGCGCCGGCTTGGCAAGCTCGTCGCCAGGCCGCCGCCCGCGGTCGCGGCGTGTGTTGCGTGAGCGTGGGTGGCGTTCAAGTTGCGTGGCCGGCGTCAGCATCAGAGCGTCACTGCCGCCGCTCCGACCGGAGCGAGCGGCAAGAAGGGATCGCAACCGCCCTCCACGCCGGCCCCGCACCGCTCTCATCGGCGACTTTTGCAACAAAATCGGTCAGATTCTGCCGTGAGCAGTTGCGAGAACTGCGGCCTTACCCTCTGGCTTTCTGATGCGCTCGACCGGCCAAGATGGGCGCACGGGTCTCTTTAGGGTAGTGAAGTATTGCCCCCGCTGGTCATGTGGAACCTTGGATGGTGAAGCCACGCGCGCAAAAAGCGTGCATCAGCAATGTACAACCCTGGCCTTCTTCCCGGCGTCCATGGCACCGCAATGAGCTGACCTGGCAGGTCGGTGGGCGGATCGTTCACACCACAATCGGCCACATCTTGGATGATGCCGCCGAAGCGTTCAGCAAGGAAAAGTGCAAGCTCACCGAGAACCTGATGATCCTCGTCATCCCGACCGTTCGCCCGAATGAGAATTTGCTGGCGAGGGCGAATACCGAACCGGTGTTCGATCACGTCGAATGCCCCGCCGGGCAGGGATGGGAGCTCGTCTGCCGGCCAGTTTCGAGCTATCAACTCATCATCCGAAAGACCCTCAAGCTCCAATTCTATACACGGGTGCCAACCGCGGCCTTTGAAGGTGCCGCCCAGAGGCACGAGCGTCAACACTTCGAACTCACAGCCACTGGCTCGCAGTTTGCTGTTTCCCATGAGGTTTACGGGGCTGTTCCACGCGGTACGGCTGTAGCTGATCAAATCAATCAGGCCGGATAGTTGCCGCTCCTGTACATGGTCCAACCGGTTCGGGAGTAAGACCCCACAGGCGAGGCCGCTCATGGCAATGGCTCCGACGTGGGCACCGCACAACAAGCTTTAGTGCCATACCTTCGCGGTACAATCGAGGCTTCAACACGAACGCCAGCAACAGGCGGACCGTGGATGTGGGTCAACTACCTCCGGTCTGCCGGAGCCTTGGCGATGGTGGATGTAACACCGCTTCCTGACGTGCCGCTTCCTGACGTGCCGCGGGCCGGCCGGTCCGGCAAGGAAGTGCCAATTGCGGTCATCGTTTCGCGGAGAGGTTAACCTTTACCGCAACCTAGGGGAAACGGAGATCCTGCTCGGGGTTCGCCCCGATTTGTCGGCATCAACCGGCGATCGAAACTCCATAGTGTTCTGCCTATCAGGCGCTTGAAGCGAGCTAAGGAGGAACCCGTGGCCAGCAAGACCGCGCGCCCAGACGGCGCGGCGCATTTCAGCTCGACGGACGATCCACACCACGGCCGCGTGAGCCGCCGAAGTCTCCTTCTCACCGGCTCGTCGCTTGCCACGCTCGCGGCTCTGGGGTCGACGGGTCCAGCACTTGCGCGAAGCACCGGAGGTTCGCCGGTCCTCCCACGCCCCGATCCGCGCTTTGGCGGTGTGATTCGGGCGCAAGGCCAGTGAATCCAAACCGGACTTTCCGCGGGCCGTCACGGCTCCCGCCGGCGCTCCCAACGTGCTGCTTATCATGGCCGACGACACGGGCTTCGGAGCAGCCAGTACCTTTGGCGGCCCGATCCCTACGCCGGCTCTCGATCGCATCGCCAGGCGCGGCCTGACCTACAACAACTTTCACACCACCGCCCTGTGCTCGCCTACCAGGGCCGCTCTCCTTACGGGCCGCAACCACCACAGCGTGGGCATGGGCAACATAACGGAGTTCGCATCGGGGTATCCCGGCTACACCTCGATCATGCCCAAGAGCGCGGGAACAATCGGCAACACGCTCGTGAACAACGGCTACAACACGGCGTGGTTCGGCAAGCACCACTTGGTGCCGGAGTGGATGCAAGGCCCGGCCGGGCCCTTCGATCAGTGGGCCGGGGGCTTGGGCTTCGAGTACTTCTACGGGTTCCTTGGCGGCGACACGGACCAGTGGCACCCGGCGCTGTTTGAGAACACTACGCCGGTTCTGCCGCCGTTCGGAGACCCGAACTACATCCTCATCCGCGACCTCGCCAATCGCGCCATCAACTGGATGCGCATCCAGCACGCGGTTGCACCCGATAAGCCGTTCTTTCTGTACTTCGCCCCAGGCAACAGTCACGCCCCACACCACGCCCCCAAGGACTGGATCGCCAAGTTCAAGGGCCAATTCGACCACGGATGGGATAGGCAGCGGGAGATCACGCTCGCAAAGCAGAAGGAGCTCGGCATCGTTCCGTCTGACACTGTGCTGACGCCGCGGCCACAGGTAATCCCGGCATGGGACACCCTCAGCGACGACCGGAAGAAGGTCTACGCGCGCATGATGGAGGTGTATGCGGGTGCCACGGCCCAGTGCGACCACGAAATCGGCCGCATTTTGGATGCTCTGCAGCAGTCCGGACAGCTCGACAACACGCTTGTCATCTACCTCGAGGGGGACAATGGTGCGAGTGCCGAAGGCACCATGCAGGGGACGACCAGCGAGGTCTCCACCGTATTTGCGCCCGAGTCGCTGGAGTACCTGGTGTCGATCACCGACCAACTGGGCAGCGATCGGACCTACAACCACTACCCCGTCGGGTGGGCCCACGCCATGGACGCCCCGCTCAAGTGGACCAAGCAAGTCGCATCGCACTTCGGTGGGACGCGAAACGGATTGGCGATCAGCTGGCCGAAGCGCATTAAAACTGCGGGGGAGCTGCGGACGCAATTCCACCATGTCATCGACATCGTGCCAACAGTGCTTGAAGCCACCGGCATTGGAGCTATCGCCGGAAGTTGGTGACGGATCGAATCGGGAAGGCGGCATATCATGGGGTTGCTTGACGACCTCACTTCTCCACCGAAGGAGCGATATGCCGTGTCGAACGATAGCGTTGTCCGGCTGATTCAGCCAGGAGCATTCGAGGATCGGCTCACCGAGGTCTTGCGCGGCGGAGCGCGGGTCTTGCTGGCGCAGGCGGTCGAGGCGGAGGTCGCCGAGTTCCTCGCCAGCCATGCCGATCTGGAGACGGAGACTGGCCGCCAGCGG
>DASTMQ010000560.1:0-5958 GCA_035714005.1 Hyphomicrobiaceae bacterium | reverse complement strand
CGCGACGGCCGATTTCCGTGCTGGCCGGCAAGGACGTCATGGGGCAAAAGCGGGCGAGCGCGCGGCATGGGTTTGGCCGCTGCCATTGCCGCGAGCAAGCAAAGGCTCGCCACTCGCCACCGGGTCCAATCCCTGCGGGCGGCGGGCGCCGTCTTGGCGGTGCCAGGCGTTGCCGCCGCCCATGCCTTGGCCCTTGCCGATGGTGTCCCCAGCCTGCCGCGGGGCGGCTTTGCGATCCTGCAGCCCGCCGCCCGCCTCGCTGTCGGCGTTTGCGGGTGTCACGGCGGCGCCGCGCCGGCATGAGCGCAAGAATGCAACAGCTGGCGGCAAACGAGAGAGCCCTTCGAGCCCGAAAGCCAGAGGCGCTCAATGCCGCCGTGCCGGTCCGAGCAGGAGTTTTGCCGGCCCCGGCGAGGGCTTGTACGGTGCGCTGCGGCCGGCCGCGGCTCAGCCTGTCGTCTTGCTCAGGCCGTGGGTGTTGGCGCACAATCTTAGGCAAGCTCATCCGCACGGATTTTTTTAGATGTATATCGCCGACAGCAAGCGCCTTACCCATCAGGGCGCCAAAAGCATCATGAGGACAGCCATTGACCTGGCGCGCGAGGCTGGCCTTGCCATTTCCTGCGCGATCGTCGACGCCGGTGGACACTTGATTGCGCTCGAACGCATGGATGGTGGTCGCTTCCACACCGTGCATTCGGCGACCACCAAAGCCGTGTGCGCCGCCTCCAATCGACGCGCGACCACGGCCAAGGGCGCCGTCGGTCAAGACCTCGACGTCGCCCACGCGATCGGTCTGGCGTTGGCCGCCGGAGCGGGGCGTTGGACGGCAATGGAAGGCGGCGTGCCCGTTCTCATCGACGGCCACTGCCTCGGCGGGGTCGGAGTGAGCGGTGGGGATTGGGAAGCCGACGTGCGCATCGCCAAGGCCAGCGTGGAAGCCATTGGGGCAAGCTGGAAGTAAGCAATAAGGGGGCCGAGCGCTTGGCCGGGCCTACCTGCGGCCGGCTAGCGTCGGAGCAAGCATGGAGCAAAGCCCGTTACGGGTTGCCGCGATCGGCATCGGTTGGTGGTCCGACGTTTTGGCCGATGCCGCGCAACGCTCAGGCAAGCTCAAGCTCGTCTGCTGCTACAGCCGATCGGCGGAAAAGCGCCAGGCTTTTGCCAACAAATACGCCTGCCGGGCGGCGCCAAGCTACGAGGCGGTGCTGGCCGATCCGGAAATCGAGGCCATCATCAACACCACGCCAAACAACGCCCATCGGGCAACCTGTTTGGCCGCCGCCGCGGCGGGCAAGCACATTTTCCTCGACAAACCCATCGCCAACAGCGTCGCCGATGGCCACGCCATCACCGCCGCCTGCCGGCGGGCGGGCGTCGTCTTGGCGCTTGGCTACCAACGGCGGCGCGAAGGCCATTTTCGTTGGATCAAGCAACAGATCGATGCAGGCCTGTTCGGCAGGCTCGTCAATGCCGAGGCGAACATTAGCCGTGACCGGCTCGGCAAGATTGATCTGGGATCCTGGCGCTATCGCGCCGACGGCATGCCCGGCGGCGTCATGCTGCAAATCGGCATCCACTACACCGATGTGCTGGAATACCTGCTCGGGCCGATTGTGGCGGTGCGCGGCCAGCTGGCGCGACTGGTACTGCCGGGCGACAATCCAGATGTTGCCAGTTTGCTGCTGCAGCATGAGAGCGGTGCGCTCTCGACGCTCAACGCCAGCTACGCCTCGGCATCGGAATATTACTTGATGAATATCTACGGCAAGGACGGCACCGCCTACTACGACCTCCACAATGGCCTGCGTTTCCTCAAGCGCGGCGAAGGCGTGCCCGCGCCCGTGCCGAGCGGCAACGCCGATACTTTGCTCGAGCAATTGGACGAGTTTGCCGCCGCGGTCCGCGGCGGCGGGCCCATCGAGGTGGGCGGTGAGTATGCCACGCGGTCGCTTGCGGTCGTGCGCGCCGGCATACTCTCGGCCGAGCAAGGGCGCCAGATCGAGGTTGCCGAGGTCCTGAACGATGGCGCCGCCGAATAGCCGCGCCAACAAGAACACGAGGAGCCAAGTATGCCGCCACGCATCCGCGTCCGACTGGTTGCCCTTCTGTTGCTTGCCGGTGGCCTGCTGCCGGCCGAGGCCCAGGACTATCCGTCGCGATCGATCACCGTCATCGTCCCCTTCCCTCCCGGCGGCGCCAGCGACGTCGTGGCGCGCATCGTCACCGACCAGATGTCAAGGCTGCTCAAGCAGTCGTTCGTCATCGAAAACGTGGGGGGAGCCGGTGGCACGCTCGGAAGCGCGCGGGCCGCCGCCGCGGCACCCGACGGCTACACGCTGCTCGCCGCGGCGATGGGATCCCACGTCGCCGCCCCAGTATTAATGCCCAACGTCAAATACGATCCCGCCACCAGCTTCGTGCCGATCGGCATCACCGCCCATTCGCCGGCGGTGGTCATTGCCCGCAAGGACTTCCCGGCCCAGGACTTGAAGGAGTTCGTCGCGACCCTGCAACAAAAGGCTGAGACCCTGAAGCAGGCGCACGGCGGCATCGGTGCCTCCTCCCACATGTCCTGCCTGCTGTTCACCAAGGCGATCGGCGCCACGCCGACGCTCGTTGCCTATCGTGGCTCCGCCCCCGCGCTCAATGATCTCATCGGAGGTCACGTCGATTTTCTCTGCGAGCAGTCGGTGGCCGTGGCCGAATCCGTTCTCGGCGGCACCGTCAAGGCCTACGCCGTCTCCGGCGCAGAGCGCTTGGCCTCACTGCCGAACGTGCCGACCGCCAAGGAACTGGGGGTGGCGTTCGAGATGAGCATCTGGGCTGGTCTGTTCGCACCCAAGGATACCCCGGCCGAGGTCGTGGCCAAGCTTGCCGGCGCCTTGGACCAAGCGCTCGATGAACCGAGCGTGCGCGAGCGGCTTGCCCAGCTTGGCGGCACCATCCCGGCCAAGGCTGAGCGCAGCCCTGCCGCCTTCGACCGCTTCGTGCGCGCGGAGATCGCGCGCTGGGCCCCGCTGCTCGCCACCTCGCACGGCAAACCTTAGACCGTCGCAGCGGCGGCACGCGGCTTGGCTCCCCGGTTGCCGACAACGGGCAAGGAGCAGCGCCTCGGCGCGCCGCCGACGGAGCATTTTCTACGACCGGTGGCCCCGACCCGCCTCGGCTGCGAACGATCGCAAAGCAAAGGGTTAGTACCGATAGGCAGGGTGCGTTGGCTGGCGCAGCCTTGCTCAGAGAACGGTGCGCCCCGCACGGGCCCCCTGCCCGCGTGAGCCACGGGTGTCCGCACGGGCCCTCACACGCCGCCGGGCGGTCTGGGTGGGCCGCGATAACAGTCCTGATGGAGGGATGCCATGGCAAAACGAACGGCAGCCGTGGTGCTGGCGGGGCTGACCGCAACCGCCTTGTGCCTGTGGAGTGATGTCGCGGCCGCGCGTGGTGGGGGATTTGGCGGCGGCGGCCATTTCGGCGGCGGGCATTTCGGCGGTGGCCATTTTGGCGGCGGCCATTTTGGCGGTGGCGGTATGCGCTTTGGCGGCGGCCATTTTGGCGGCATGCGCTTCGGCGGCGGCGGCATGCGCTTTGGCGGCTCTCCCTTCATGGGCGGTCCGCGCTTTGGCGGGGCACACTTCGGCGGCATGCGCTTTGGCCGCGGCCCGTTCGTGGGTGGCCCGCGCTTTGGTGGGGCGCACTTCCAGGGCATGCGCTTTGGCGCCATGCCTGGGCGCGGCCCCGGCGGCTTTGCCAATCACCCCGTGAACCGTCCCTTGGCCCGGGCCACCCCAGGCAGCCCGGGGCTGCACGCCTTCGCGCGTGGCAACGTCGGCGGCGTCAACAGGTTTCAAGGCATGCGCGGTGTTGGCGCCGCGGGCGCGGCGGCCGGCAGAACCTTTCACGGCCAGGCCGCGGGCGCGGCCGCCGGCAGGGCCTTTCACGGCCAGGCCGCGGGCGCGGCAGCCGGCAAGGCCTTTCACGGCCAGGCCGCCGGCGGGCGACCATTCCATGCCTTCGACGGTCGTGGCCTTGGACGTTTCCAGCACGCCGCCTTCCGGCACAACGCCTTTGCCAACAAGGTCGCTTTTCATAACCGGGCGTTCAGGCACTTCGGCTGTTGCAGATTTTTTGGCAAAGTCTTCTGGCCGTTCGTGGTCGGCGATGTCTTCACCGACGTGCTTTGGCCCTCGCCCTGGTACGAGCCGTTCTGGGGCTATGACGGCGACTATGCGCTGAGCAACGTGCTCTGGGTCGGGCCCGGTTCGCTGTCCCCCGCCTACAGCAATGTCTATGACATTTACGGCGGCAGCTCCGGCCGCTATGCCGGCGCAACGCGGTCGGACGATAAGGTCGCCAACACGCCAAGCTCGGATACCCCGACCGACGCCGACCTGACCCAGGCCTGCACCGACCTGGCGCCCGGCGTGACCGATTTGCCGATCAACGACATTGAGCGCACGGTCGCACCAACCGGAGACCAGGTTGCGGCCCTGGCCGCGCTCAAGACCGCCTGGACCAAGTCCACCCAGATCATCAAGGCCTCCTGCGGCGGCGAGGTTCCGCTGACCCCGATCGGGCGGCTCGATGTCGTCGAAGAGCGTTTGAGCGCCGTGCTTCAGGGTCTGCAAATCGTCAGCGGCCCGCTCGAGAACTTCCACAATTCCTTGAGCGAGGCGCAAAAGAAGAGCTTCGATGGCATGCTGACGGCCAATCGCGATCGCGGTGAACCGGGCGGCGGGGTCGCCGGCCGCTTGAGCTCGCTGTGCAGCGAACGGGCGGCCAGCTTTGCTCGGCTCCCGACCGACAAAATCGAGCAAGTCATCCGTCCCGACGAGCAGCAACGCGACGCCTTGGATGCGCTGAAAAATGCCTCTGCCAAGGCGAGCGAGAAGCTCAAGGCGTCCTGCCCGACGGAAACGCTACCAAGCCTGCCCGACCGCTTGCACGCGGTCGAGCAGCGGCTCGCCGCCATGATCGCGGCGCTGCGAACGGTGCGGCCGGCCCTCACCGACTTTTATGGCTCGCTGAGCGACGAGCAGAAGGCGCGCTTCAACATGATGGGGCAACCAAGCCAGGGGAGCAGCGGCCGCAATGCGCGCCAAGCCGGCGGCAATTGATGAAACCGTCGGACCTCCAGCCGCGGCGGCCCGCGGACCAAGGCCCGTCCCGCAACCGCCAGTAGGCTATCCGATCGGCGCGGCTAGTCGCGCGCACTGCCGGAGGACGGCGCCGACGCATCGAGCCAATATCTGGCGCTATGCTTGATGCCCGCCTCGAGTTCCGACTTCTCGATAATCCATTCGAGATAGTCCCGATCCTGCGCAGCAACCTCGGCGTAGCTCCTGCCGCGGTACTTGCCGAAGTGAAAGCGCGTGTAGAGCGTCGGCTCGGCCGACCATTGCACCAATTGGCTCCAGCGGGCGTGCTTGATCAATTCCTCGAAAATTGCGGCGGTGACGATGACGTCGAACGCGGCCCGGTGCGGCGAGATCGAGCCGCGGTCAAAACCTTGAAAGGGCGTTGCCCGCCCGAGGGCATAGCGCAGCTCCTGATTGCTGTGGCCATCGAAGTGGGGCCACACCCGTAGCGCGCACTTGTAGGTGCAGATCCACGGGCCGAGCTCGATACCTTGGGCTGCGAAAAAACTCTTCTCAAATTCGCAGTTGTGGGCGACGTAGACATCCGCCCCCTTGAACCGCTCAACGACCTCGCCCAGCAACGGCGCGCCCTCAACGTCCTCATCGACGAGGTGATGGATGGCGGAGGCCCCGGGGGGAATGGATTTTGCCGGGCGCACCAGGGTATCCATGGCGTTGGTAATACCGCCGCCGCGCACCATGTCGACGCTGGCGATTTCAATGATCGAGTCCGAACCGGGGTCGGTCCCCGTCGTTTCTATGTCGATGACGCGGATCAACGCGTGCGTCTCCTAACCTGGCGCGCCGCCTGGCGCCCGCG
>DASTMQ010000559.1:0-3718 GCA_035714005.1 Hyphomicrobiaceae bacterium | reverse complement strand
TGCCCACGCGTTCTTGCATAATCTGCCCTACCTGTGTCGCGTGGGCACGGCGCACGAGAGTCTTAAGGATGCGGCACCGTAGTGCCAGCGCCTTTGCCCACCCTACGAATCTCGCCTCACCGCGCCTTCACCGGCACCGGGCAGAGCCGCGCTCCGACCGCGTCGAGGATGAGCGCATGGGCGCGGTCGGCGATGTCCTCCAGCGAGGGCGTCGAGGCATACATGGCCTTCGCTTGCGCCAAAATCTCCGGCCGCGTCGGCAGGTGGGGCAGATGCAGGCTCGCCAGCACGTCGGCGGCGCGGCGTTGCGTGGCGGAGAGCTGCTCCTGCAGCGCCGCGAGATTGGCGCTTGCCAGCGCCGAAGTGATGACTGCGGCGATGCGGTCGGCATTGAAGGTCGCGGCCAGCTGCTGCGCGGCGCGCTCGATCACGCGCGCGCCGAGCCGCTGCTCGTTGCGCAACACCGCCTCCGGCGGCCGTTTGAGATCCCACACCACCCGCAACCACGACAGCACCTTCAAAATGTAGAAGGTCGGGTCGAATTCCCACCAGCGGAAACCCTGCCGTACGCTGCTCTGGCAGGCGTGGTGGTTGTTGTGCCAGCCTTCCCCCATGGTTAAGAGCGCGAGGAACCAGTTGTTGCGGGAATCATCGCCGGTGACGTAGCGCTTGCGCCCATGCACATGGGCGAGCGAGTTGATGCAGAAAGTGGCGTGATAGACGAAGACCGTGCTCCAGAAAAAGCCGACCACCAGGCCTGGCCAGCCCTCGATCAGCCAGCACAGCACACCAAGCCCGATCGCCGGCACCAGCTCGTAGCGGTGCAGCCACATCAATTCCGGATAGCGCGCGAAATCGGCGACCTTGACGAGATCGGTCTTGCCCTGCCCGCGCGCAAAGATCCAGCCGACGTGGCTGTACCAGAAGCCCTCGTGGCGCGGGGAGTGGACGTCGCGCTCGGTGTCGGAATGCAGGTGGTGATGGCGGTGCTTGGCGGCCCACCAGAGCACGCTTTTCTGGGCGGTGCTCTGCGACAACAGCGCCAGCACGAACTGGAAGGCGCGGCTGGTCGAGAAGGCGCGATGCGAGAAATAGCGATGATAGCCGGCCCCGATGGCAAAGATGCGCAGCCAGTAAAGGACGATGCCGATGGCGACGGCCTGCCAGGTGATGCCGGTCCAGATCGCCGCCGCGCAGGCAAAATGAACCAGCACGAACGGAATAGCGGATGGATAGACGATGTCGCCGTGGGCCTCGTTGCGGGAGTCGTCGTTGGGGGAGTCGTCGTTGCGGAAGTCGCTTGGCTCGTTGTTGGGCACGGCGGCTTTCGCCCCGGCCGTGTCGCTGCCATCGAGCGGCATGAATGCGGTCTCCAATTGGACGGAAAGCGGCTCGCACCGCCAACCCCTGCTTTTAAGCCCTGCTTTTAAGCCCTGCTATCAGGCCCTACTATCACGCCTCCGGGCGCCTTGCCATAAAAAGCGACATGCCGCCGCCGCTGCGGCTCGCGGCCTTGCCAGTGCATCCGTGGTCAAGGCCGCGTGCTTTTCTTTAACTGTCAGGCAGCCTGCAACTAGGCAGCCTGCAGGTTCTCGGCCGACGCCTTTCCGGTCTTGCGGTTGGCAACGACCTCGAAGGTGATTTTCTGGCCTTCCTTGAGCTCGTAGAGGCCGGCGCGCTCGACCGCGCTGATGTGGACAAAGACGTCCTTGGTGCCGTCCTCAGGCTGGATGAATCCGTAGCCCTTTTGCGAGTTGAACCACTTCACGGTTCCTTTGGTCATGGGTGTTCTGGTCTTTCATATGCGTGTCGATTGAGCCGCGCACGAGGCACGGCCCGGGTTGTCTCGAGATTTTGGGAAGGTCGTCAGTCAGGCGCGTTGATCGCGGCAAGGCCAAGTCGTTCGGCCGAAACTCGATGCTCGCGGATATAGAGGCGGCACGCGGCATGCGCAAGGGCCGCGCGATGAAAGCCACTGAATATTCTGGACGTTTCGGCGATGGCGCAGACGGCGGGAGAGGAGAAGATCGTAGATCCGAGCTCGGCAATCGCAGCAGCGTGCGCCAAGCCGTCGGACTTACCTTAGTTGGCAGTCCGGCCGGCCATTAACCAAAGCCCCTGCGACAGGCTTTTTGCCGGGACTGGCATGGTTCCAGCCTGCGATCGGCGCTATAAGGAGGCAAACGGCGCTTGGTGTGAGCCATGATCAACTCGTCGAGTTTTCGCGTCCTGCTTGCCGTCGCCACGATGGCCGGCTGGCCGGCCGCAACCGCTTTCGCACAGAACCGCCCGCCTTCACCAAACGCGCCAACGGCATCCGAGATTCCGATTCCGGACCTTCCGGACCATCCCTATCCGTCGTCGTTTCATCCGAGCTTTCAGTGGAGCTACTCGTGCCCGCGCAAGAACGCCGCCGGATGCTTGATGTCATGTTCGCCCAATCCCGCCCTGAGCTCGGTTGCTGCGGCGCAGGTTTGGCTTGGTACCAATGATGTCGGGAGCGCGCCCGTTCCGACGGTCTTTTATTATCTCGTTTATTATAACGGGGCCGACTACGTGGCCGGCACCGGCTTTGTGCAGAGCACGCGCAATCTGGCTTGTCAGGCGCTGGGGATGAAGATCACGTATGCGGGGCCGCCGAAGTAGGAATTCCTTGCGGCCTGGTCAAAGCGTCCAGCCACCATCGATGATGTGGGCCACGCCCGTGGTGAACGCGCTTTCGTCGCTGGCGAGGTAGACGGCGAGGCTGGCAATCTCTTCGACGGTGCCAAGGCGCCCCATCGGCTGGCGCGCGACGAACTGTTCGTATGCGCCGGGTCCGCCGGCCGCGGCACGCCCGCGAAACGAAGGCGTGTCGATGGTGCCCGGGCAGATGCAATTGCAGCGGATGCCCTTGGTCACGAAATCGGCGGCAATGGCGCGGGTGAGCGCCGAGACGGCACCCTTCGTCGCACCATAGACATAACGGTTGGGCGCAGCCTTGAAGACGCCGGCCGCGGACGCGATGTTGATGATCGAGCCGCCGCCGTGCGCCAGCATGGCAGGCAGGAACGCGCGGATGGTGCGGTGCATCGACTTGACGTTGAGGTCGAAGGCGAAATCCCAATCGTCCTCGGAGCAGTCGAGGATCGTGCCGTGATGCACGAAGCCCGCGGCATTGAGCAGCACGTCAATGGTGCCAACCTTCCTGGCCATCTCCGCGACCGCGGCGCTGTTGCGCACGTCGAGCGGAACCACCTCCGCGATGCCGCCGCCGGAGAGGAGCGCCAGCCCCTTCGCATCGATGTCGGTGGCCACCACGTGGGCACCCTCGCGGGCAAATGCCAAGGCCGATGCCTTGCCGATTCCGGCCGCCGCCGCCGTCACGAACGCACGCTTGCCCTGCAACCTGTCTGCCATGGTTCCTCGCGCGCTGGATGGTTATCCTCAATGCGAATGGCGGGGCGCCCCGAAGCGCTGGACGATGTCGCGGTAGCGCGTCGCAAGCTCGAGACACGCGCCAGTCGATTGCTGCCCGACGGTCGAGCGGTAGAGCTCCTGCCATGGCGTTTGGTGCTCGGGATAGGGATAGCCGCCCCTGGCCTCCAGCCGCTTGCGGCGCTCGGCGAGCTCCGCGTCGGAGATCAGGATATCGGCAGTGCCCTTGCCAAGGTCGATGCGAACGCGGTCGCCGGTCTCGAGCAGAGCAAGCCCGCCGCCGGCTGCCGCCTCCGGAGAC
>DASTMQ010000558.1:0-2215 GCA_035714005.1 Hyphomicrobiaceae bacterium | reverse complement strand
CGAGGCTCGACGAGCGGGGCCATACTAGCCGTGCATGTCGGGCCTGTGAAGGCGTCGACGCCGCATTGAAAAGACAGCAAAAAACCGCGCAACGCGGCGCCGCGCCTCAGGCCTTGAGGGCTTGCGCCATGAAGCCTGCAGCCATGCGCTCGCCGGCGGCATCGATGCCGTGCGCAAGGCCGGGCCGCACGTGCCACTCGACCGCGAGGCCGGCAGCGGCCAGCTGCTCGCGTGCCAGATGCAAGGCCTCCACGGGAATAAGATCGTCGGCTTCACCGTGCACCAGGAGAACGGGTGGCCGGGACTTGATCTCTCCCAGACGCTCCGCGCCCGCCAACAACCCCGAGTAGGCAACGACGGCCGCGGGCGCAACCGCCCGGCGCAGGCCTACGTGCAGGGCGAGCATGGTGCCCTGGCTAAAGCCAACGAGGACCAACCGCTGGGGGGCGACGCCGAGGCGCGCGAGCTCCTCCGCGACAAAACGATCGAGGCCGGGCGCGGCGGCAACCACGCCGCGCCAAAACTCGTTTGGATCCTGCAGCGTCAGCGGGAACCACTGCAGTGCGCCCAACATTCCCGGAACCGCTTCCGGCGCGTTCGGGGCCACGAAGGCAGCTTCGGGCAGGCGCGCGCGCCAGCCATGGGCCAGCGCGATCAGATCATCGCCATTCGCCCCATAGCCGTGCAGCAACACCACCAACGCCGTGGCTCGCCCACTCACGGGCGCCAGGCGCGGACCATCAAGTGCACGCAACGTGATCAAGGTCGTTACACCGGTGTTGCCCGGCCCAGGCGTTTGAGATGGGCGTAGTAGTTCCACAACAGCCGCGCCGCCACTCCGCGCCAGGGTCGCCAGCGCTCGGCGATGGCAAGCAATTCATCAGCGCTCGGACGCGCCTTGAGACCCAGCGCTTTCTGCGCGCCGATCTGCAAGGCGAGATCCCCCGCCGCAAAGCCGTCGCCGCGGCCGAGACAAAACATAATATAAATGTCCGCCGTCCAGGGGCCGATGCCACTAATCGCCGTCAAGGCGCTTTGAATTTCCGCATCGCTGCGGGCCTCGAGCGCGCTGAGATCGAGGCCGTCGGTGCAGGCGGCGCAGATCGCGCGCAAGGTGCGGATCTTGGCGCGCGACAGTCCGGCGGATGCGAGCGCGACGTCCTCGAGTTGCTGAACGGCATGAGGCTCGAAGGGTTGGCACAGGCTCAGCGTGCGCAGCCAAATCGCCGAGGCGCTCGCCACCGAAAGCTGCTGACCAACGATGATGCGGGCCAGGCCCTCAAAGCCGGCGGGCCGCCGCCGCAGGGGCGGATCGCCGGCGGCGTCGTGCACCATGCGCATGGTTTGACAGCGCCGCCGCAGCGCGCGCACGCCCTCGCGCACATCCTCCTCGCCGGCAATGATCCGCAGCGCCGACCGCGGCCGCCGCGGGCTCAGCGCACCCACCGTGCCCGTGACGACGCGCGCGCGTTTGCTCTCATCCGCCCGTCCGTCTCGCTTGCTGCCCTTCTCCGCCTTGTTACGCACGCACCTTGGCTCCGCCTGACGCTCGACCCCGATCCTGACGGGGCATCTTTGGTGTAGCGGTGCCGGCGGCTTTGACGCAAGCTTGCGCGACATGCATCGAGGCCCAGTCTTCAGGTTTGCGCCCAGTCCCAACGGTGAGCTGCACCTCGGTCACGCGCTTTCCGCCCTCGTCGGCTTTGAGCGTGCCCAGGCGCTCGGCGGCCGCTTCCTATTGCGCATCGAGGACATCGATGCCGGGCGGACGCGGGCGGAGTTCATCGCCGGCATCCTTGCCGACCTTCGCTGGCTCGGGCTGCGCTGGGCGGAGCCGGTGCTGCGGCAGTCTCAGCGGATGGGCGCCTACGCCGCGGCCGCGGAACGGCTCAAGGCCATGGGCGTGCTCTATCCGTGTTTTGCCACCCGCGCAGAGATTGCAAGCGCCGCGCGCGGCACCGGCTGCGATCCCGATGGTGCACCCCTCTACCCCGGCCTCTGGCGGCATGCACCCGCCGCCGCCATCGCCGAGCGGCGGGGGAAGGGCGCGCGCTTCGCCTGGCGTCTGGACATGGCCCGGGCCATGGCTGCGGTTCGCCCAGGGCTGGCAGGCGCCGCGCTGGCCTTCACCGAACTCGACGAGGCCGGCGCGTCCCGCACGATCCCTGCGCGCCCCGAGCGTTGGGGGGACGCCATCATTGTGCGCAAAGACGTG
>DASTMQ010000557.1:0-10356 GCA_035714005.1 Hyphomicrobiaceae bacterium | reverse complement strand
ATCGATGCCGAGGCGCTGATCGACCTCGCCCAGCATACCCAAACCCTCAGGTGCACGGTCTGCGGCCGCGAGCATGCCCTGAAGGACGCCTACCTCAAACCGGCACCGGCGCCGGCGACCCCGTTTGCTGGAACGCGCGCCCAGCAATTGCCGCAGCGGCGTGCCGACGCTCATTGATAAGCAGGCCTGACGGGCACCCTGGCGACGCGGCGGCGCCGCGCCTCCTGCCGCGCGCCATGGCCAGGTCAAGAAAAGGGTCCAGGTCAGGAAAAAGGGTCAAGAAAAAGGCTTGCGCCCGAGGCAGGAGGTGACATCCCCGAAGCCTTGCGGAAGAATTGCCCCTCGGGTGATACGCAGTTCAACATTAAGGGGCGATTTTCCGTGGCTGACGCGGTCAAATCCGGGGAGGGCTGGCGCCTTTCGCCGGCCGACTACATCGCGGCGCGCCCCGCCACCTTCGGCGTCGGCCAACCTTGTTCGCACTATGTGCGCATGCGCGATGGTTGCCGCCTTGCCATCGACGTTTATCTGCCGCAAGCGGGCCCGGCGGCGCCGGGCTCGGAGCTGCCGACCATTGTGATCTTCACGCCCTATTATCGCCGGTTCAGGCTCGCCGCGGGCGCGCCGGCCGCCACCGAGGCCAGCCCCAACGCCGGCAAATGGCGCGACCTGTTCGTTCCCCGGGGCTATGCGCTGGTGGTGTGCGACGTGCGCGGTACCGGAGCAAGCTTCGGCACGCGCGACAGCTTCCGCTCCCCGGCCGAGCGCCAGGATTATGCCGAGATTGCCGATTGGATCGTGCGGCAGCCGTGGTCGAATGGATCGCTTGGTGCCACCGGCATTTCCTATGTCGGGGCGGCCGCCGACTTTCTGGCGAGTACCGGGCATCGGGCCGTGAAGGCCATCGCTCCCCTGTTTGCCGTTTGGGACACCTACGCGGACCACTACTACCCCGGGGGGCTCCTCCTCAATCGCTTGGCCGAGACCTACGACGAGCTGATGCTGGCCCTCGACCAAGACCGCCGAGAGCTGTTGGCCAAATTTGCCTACTTCAAGGATCCAAACCTCGCCGGCCCGCAGCCGGTCGATGATGATCCCGAGGGGGAGGCCGTGCGTGCCGCCGTCGCCGAGCATCGGGGCAATTTCCGGATGACGGAATTCATCCGCGAGTTTCGCTTCAGCGACGACGCGCTTGCCTCCGATCCGGCGATCACGCCGGCCTCGTTCAGCCCCTATGGCTACTGCGACGGCGTTGATGCCAGCGTTGCCATCTATTCCGTTTCCGGCTGGTATGATGGTGCCGGCTACGCCAACGGGGCGATCGCGCGCTTTCTCACCCTCGACAACGAACGGCGGCATTTGCTGCTGGGACCCTGGGACCATGGCGCGCGTGTCAACGGCTCGCCTTGGCGCGGCCGCCAGGAGCCCGAGTTTCCCCTGGCCGCCGAGGTTTTGCGCTTTTTCGATCACTATCTCATGGGCTTGCCGACGGGGCTTGAGCGTGAGGCGCGCGTGCACTACTTCGCGCTCGGCGCTGAACGCTGGCGCACGGCTCAGGGCTGGCCGCCGCAAACCGCCACCCGCACCTTGTATCTGGCCTCGGCCGGCAGCCTTGTGGAGGCGCCGCGGGCGGCGAGCCAGGACGCCTACAAGGCCTCCTTTGCCTTCGGCAGCGGGCACATGACGCGTTATGAACGCATCGCCGCCATTGACACGCCGCAATACTACGCCGACTGGCAGGGGCGCGATGCAGCCCTGCTGCTTTACACCTCCGCGCCCCTGCAGCAGCCGCTGCTGCTAGCCGGGCATGCGCTGGCGACGTTGTGGCTCGAGGCCGATCAACCGGATGCGGCGCTGCACGTCTACCTGGAAGATGTGGAGCCGGACGGTCGCTGCCGCTACGTCACCGAGGGTGCCTTGCGTGCCCTGCACCGAAAAACCGCAGCCTGTCCTCCCCATCACCGCACGACCTGGCCCTGGCGCACGTTTGCGCGCGCGGACGCAGCAACCCTGCCGCCGGGCAAAGCCGTGGAAATGACCTTCGCGCTGCTGCCGGTCGCTTGGAAGTTCCGCGCCGGCAGCCGCGTGCGCCTTGCCATCTCCGGGGCCGACGCCGATCACGTGGTGCAGGTACCCCACGGCCGACCGCCATCGCTCCTGATCCATCACGGCGCGCGACAGCCATCGTGCCTGGCTTTGCCCTGCGTCGATGAGGAATAGTCGACGCCCGCTATGGCCAACGATCCGGGGGATGCGATGGCGCTGTTGCAGGTGAAGGGCGTCGAGCGCAGCTTTTATGGCGTCGAAGCCCTGAGCGGCGTTGACCTTGAGGTCAAGGCTCATGCCATCACCGGCCTGATCGGTCCGAACGGCGCCGGCAAGACCACGCTTTTCAATTGCATCACCGGCGCGGTGCCGCCCGATCGCGGCCGCATCGTCTTCGCCGGCGCCGATATCGCCGGCTTGCGGCCCGATCAGGTTGCCAACAGGGGTTTGGCGCGCACCTTTCAGATTGCCCGCGGCCTGCCGCGGCTGTCGGTGATCGAAAACCTGATGCTCTATGCCCCGCAGCAACGGGGCGAGCGCTTGCTTGCGGCCGTGCTGCGGCCGGCCGCGGCCCGCCGCCAGGAGGAGGCGCTGGTCGCCCGCGCCGTGCGCATCGCTCGGCGGCTCAATCTCTACGCGGTGCTGACGCAGCCGGCGTCCGACCTGTCGGGAGGGCAAAAAAAGCTGCTTGAAATTGGCCGTGTGCTGATGCGCGAACCCAAACTGATCTTGCTCGACGAGCCGGTTGCCGGCGTCAATCCAACGCTGGCGCGGGAAATTGGCGCCCACCTCAAGGCGCTCGTGGGCGAGGGCATTACCATCCTGTTGATCGAGCATCACTTGGATATGGTGGCGCGGCTCTGCGACCACGTGATCGTGCTGGCGGAGGGGCGGCGGTTGGCCGAGGGCTCGTTTGCCGCGGTTGCTGCCGATCCGGCCGTGCAGGAGGCCTACATGGGGCGCCGGCGGGCAAGCCTGCTGTAATGGATGCTTTAATGGTGGTGCTGTAACGGGCGTGCTGCAGGATGAGCCTACTGGTGGCGAGCGGTGTGGTGGCGGGCTACGGTGCCCAGGATGAAATCCTGAAGGGCGTCGACCTCGTCGTGCATGCGGGCGAGGTCGTGTGCATCATCGGTCCCAACGGGGCGGGCAAGTCGACGCTGCTCAAGGCCATCGCCGGCTTGCTCCGCCTGAAGGTTGGGAGCGTGCGGCTGCAGGGCCGCGAAATTTCCGGCCTGCCGGCGCGCGAGATCTCGCGGCTTGGTCTGGCCTACGTGCCGCAGGAGTTCAACGTTTTTGCGACCCTGTCGGTGCGCGAGAACCTGGAGATCGGCGGCTATATCGACCGCAAGGCGGCGGCCCGCCGCATCGAAAGCGTGCTGGCGCGCTTTCCGGTGCTTGCCGACAAGCAGCGCCATGCCGCCCGCGCGCTCTCGGGCGGGGAAAGACAAATGCTGGCGATGGCAATGGCGCTGATGGTGGAACCCGTCGTGTTGCTGCTCGATGAACCCTCCGCCGGCCTCTCGCCGCGCGCGGCCGAGCGTCTGTTCGATGCCGTCGTCGAGATCCACAAGCATGGTATTGCCGTGGCGATCGTGGAGCAAAATGCCAACGAAGCGCTGGCCATCGCCGACCGGGCCTACATTTTGGTCGACGGCAAAAACAGCCGCACCGGAGCCGCCAGCGCGCTCGCCGCCGACCCGGAAATCAGAAGGCTCTTTCTCGGGGCCTGACATCGGCCTAGTATTTTCGGGGCCTAGTCTTTGCGGGCGGTTTGCCAGGGGGTTTGCCATGACAGCAACGACACGCCGCGCCCTGATCAAGGGGGCCGCCGCGGCCACGGCCATGGCGGCCGCGCCCATCCCCGTCTCTGCCCAGGCCGAGGCGATCAAGTTCGGCATTCTGACGCCGTTGACGGGGGCGGGCGGACAGGACGGCCCGCGCATGCTCAAGGCCATCGAGGCCGTGATCAATGAGGTCAACAAGAGCGGCGGCGTACTCGGCCGCAGGATCGAAACCATCGTCGAGGACGATCAGACCAATCCCGAGGCCGCCGTGCGCGCCGCCCGCAAGCTGATCGAGGTCAACAAGGTGCCGGTGATCATGGGCACTTGGGCCTCGGCGGTAACGAGCGCCGTGGCGCCGGTGTGCTGGGAATCGAAAACCTTCCTGTGCACGGTCTCCGGCGCAGACTCCATCACCCAGCTGCCGCACCAGGGCTACATCATCCGCACGCAACCCACCTCCAAGCTGCAGGCGACCGCGCACGCGGAATTCATCGCCGGCATGGGCAAGAAAAAGGTGGCCGTGATCGGCATCCAGGCGCCGTTTGCGCTCTCGACCAAGGAGCATTTGGACAGCGTGCTCAAAAGCAAGGGCGCCGGCGTGGTGGCGCACGTCATCTACGAGAAGGATAAGCCAACCTACCGCTCGGAGGTCGACCAGGCGATGCGCTCGGAGCCGGATTTTCTTTACCTCAACGGCTATGCGCCGGACACCGTGGTGCTGCTGCGCGATCTCTACAAGGCCAACATCAACCTGCCCAAGTTCTGCCAGTCCTACGCCGTGCCGCAGAAGACGCTCGATAGCATCCCGCCCGAGGTGTCGGCGGGCACCTACACTGGCCAGCCGTCGGCCGATATCGAGGGCAAGGCCTTCAATTTGACCGCGGCGCGGCTCGGCATCGCCGAACCCGATTCCTACGAGGCACAGGCCACCGACTGGGCGAGCCTGGTGATCCTGACGCTGGCCAAGGCGAAGGAGGTGACCGGCACCGCGCTCAGGGAGAATGTGCGCAAGATCAGCCAGGGGGCGGGGGCGAAGGTCTATAGTGCGGTCGAGGGCTTGCAGCTCATGGCCCAGGGCCAGGAGATCAACTACGAGGGCGCTTCCGGGCCCTGCGACTTCACCGATATCGGCGACATTCAGGGGTGCCGCTTTCGCTATATGGAGGTGGTCGACGGCAAATTGCGCTTTCTCAGGGTCGTTTAGCCAACTGGGGCGTAACCCGTCCGGTACGGATGCTCGGCGGCCTTAAGAGCAATGCAAGTAACGCAGCTGATCCTCAACGGCTTGATGTCGGGAACCATCTTGGCGGTACCGGCGATCGGCCTGACGGCCATCTTTGCCGTGCTGCGTTTTACCAACTTTGCGCTCGCCTCGCACATGACGATCGGCGCCTTTGCCGGCTTTCTTGCCAATGTCTGGTTGGCCTGGCCGGTGGTCCCCTCGCTGCTGGCGGCCTTTGTGGTGGCGGGCCTCGTCGGCGTTCTCTCCGACGAGTTCATCCTCAAGCCGTTTCGAGCCGCGGGCTTCATAACCACGGCGATCGGCTCGATCGCACTCACCATCGCGCTCGAAAACTGCGTGCGCCTTGTCTTCGGCAATGAGCTCAGGGGCTACGACCTGCCGATTAGGCGCGATTGGCTGGTGGGCGGGCTCAGGGTCTCGCCGCAGCAACTGGAAAACCTTGCCATCGCCGTCGCCGCCATGACGCTGCTGTTCTTGTTTCTTTTCTTTACCCGCAGCGGCAGGGCGATGCGGGCGTTCGCCGACAATCCAATGCTGGCCTCCATCAAGGGCATCAACGCCGACATGGTGGCGCGCCTGGTGTCGTTCGTGGCCATGGGGCTCGCCGGTCTAGGTGGGATGCTGATCGGTCTCGACACCACCATCGACCCCCTGGTGGGCTTCAAAAGCATCCTGTCGATTTTCGCCGCCGCCGTGGTTGGCGGCCTCGGTAGCCTGCCGGGCGCGGTTGTCGGCGCCTTGCTCGTCGGCGTCGGCGAGGAACTGAGTTTGCTCATCTTGTCGCCGGCCTACCGCAGCGCCATCGGCTTTCTCGCCATCCTCGTGGTCTTGACCTTGCGGCCGCGCGGCATTTTGGGCGCCAGGGCCTATTGAAAGGCTGGATCGAGGAGGGGGAATGGAGCACTACCTCGTCGCCATCGCGGTCACGGCCGGCATTTATGCCCTGATGGCGCTCGGCATGAACGTGATTTGGGGCATGGCCGGGTTGATCAACCTCGGCCTCGTCGGCTTCTTTGCGGTCGGGGCCTACGCCTCCGGGCTCATCACGCTCAAGCTCGGAGCACCGATCGCCGTCGGCGTGGCGGCAGGCACGCTCATGGCGGCCGTCGTCGGCGTGCTGGTGGCTTTGATCACGGTGCACTTGCGCGGCGACTATCTGGCGATCGTCACGCTTGGCTTTGCCGAAAGCCTGCGCATCGTCATGTCGAACGAGCTGTGGATCGCCAACGGCACCGATGGGCTCTCGGGCATTCCAGGGCCTTTTCGCGCCGAGGCCGGGCCGCACCTGTTCAATCTGCTCTACCTCGGCATTGTGGTTGCGGCCGTCGTCGTGCTGTTCTTTCTGGTCGATCGTCTGGTCAACTCGCCGTTCGGCCGGGTGCTGCGGGCCATTCGCGACGATGAGGAGGTCGCGCGCTTCGCCGGCAAGAACGTGGTCTTGTTCAAGGTCAAGGCGTTTGCTTTTGGCACCGCGGCGCTTGGGCTGGCGGGCGCGCTTTATGGTCATTTCACGAGCTATATCGCCCCCGACCTGTTCGCACCGCTGTTGACGCTGTACGTCAAGCTCTCGCTGTTGACCGGCGGGCTCGGCAACAGCAAGGGAGCCGTGCTCGGCGCCGTGCTGGTGGTCTTCTTTCTGGAATCGACGCGCTTTCTGGCGCCGCTGATCCCCGGCCTGAGCGCCGTGCAAGCGGCCGCCGTGCGCGAGCTCGCCGTGTCCGTGGCCTTGCTCGTAATCCTGCGCTTTTACGCCAAGGGATTGCTGCCCGAGCGCATCGAGGCGCCACCGCTCACCGCCACTGCGGCGGCGCCGGCGGCAAGTCGCATCTAATCAGGAGAAAACATGACAAACCCTACGCTCAAAACCAAGCGCGGCTTGGAGATGGCCGACGTCGCCGCCCTGACCCAGTGCGCGAGCGCGAGCGCCGATGCGCGCGAGGTCTATGCCGAGGTTGCGCGCATTGCGGCGGAGACCGTGGGTTGGCGCCTCTTCACCGTGCTGCGCTATCTGGAGGCGGAGGCCGCCGTTGAGCGCCTTTATTCCAGCGACGAGACGGCCTATCCGGTCGGCGGTCGCAAGCCGCTCGACAAGATCACGGTCAGCCACGGCGCCATGGAAAAGGGCGAGGTGTTCCTGGCGGCGACGCGGGAGGAGGTCCGCACGGCCTTCTTCGACCACGAGCTGATCTTTTCGCTTGGCATCGGCGCCATTCTCAACGTGCCGATCCGCTATGCCTCGCGCCGGCTCGGCACCCTCAATCTGTGTGGCGAGGAAGGCATGTACGGCCCGGCCGAGATCGCCTCCGCCAAAATCCTGGCCGCGCTGATGGTGCCGCCGCTGATCAGCAGCGGCAATTGACGAGGTGGCGCAATTTACCGATGCTCGCGACCTTGACCAGGGGAGAGCGCGATGACGCAGTACCACTTCAAAAACTTTGAAATGCTCGACCCCGAAGGCGACGAGCTCAAGGGTGGCCACGAATTGCTGGTCGAAGGCGAACATATCAAGGAGATTTCGGCCAAGCCCATCAAGGCCGCCGAGGCCAACGTGATCGATTGCGGCAAGCGCACCCTGATGCCGGGCCTGATCGACAGTCACGTGCACGTGGTGCTCTCGGAGGTGTCCCTGCCGCGGCTTGAGAATATGCCGTTGACCTTGATGACGGCGCGCGCCGCGGTGCTGATGCGCAACATGCTCGACCGCGGCTTTACCAGCGTGCGCGATACCGGCGGCGCCGATTGGGGCTTGAAAGAGGCCGTCGACAAATGGCTGCTGCCGGGGCCCCGGCTGTTCATCGCCGGCAAGGCCTTGGGCCCCACCGGTGGTCACAGCGATGGCCGCCGCCGCACCGATCACGGGACCCGCTGTCACTGTTGCGATGCCCTGCATTTCGCCATGGGGCTGGCCGATGGCGTCGCCGAGGTGCGCAAGGCCGTGCGCGAGGAAATGCGCCAGGGCTGCGACCAGGTGAAAATCATGATGTCGGGCGGGGTTGCCTCTCCCTACGATCCCCTCGACAGCCTGCAGTTCTCCCCCGAGGAGGTGGCCGCCGCGGTCGAGGAGGCGCATGCCTTCGGGCGCTACGTCTGCGCCCACGCCTATAGCGCCGAGGCGATTACGCGCGCGGCTCAGGCCGGCGTGCGCACCATCGAACACGGCAACCTGATCGACGAGGCCTCAGCCTCGCTGATGGCGTCCAAGGGCATGTATCTGATCGCCAACCTCGTCACCTACTACGAGATGAAAAAGCGCGCGGCCGAGTACGGCATGAGCGCGGACATGCTCGCCAAAAACGAGCTTGTCATCGACGGCGGCCTCAGGTCGCTCGAGATCTGCAAGCGCGCCGGCGTACCGGTGGCCTACGGCACCGATCTGTTGGGCCAATTGCAAAGCGAGCAATCGCGCGAGTTTTCCATCCGTTCGCAAGTGCAAAAGCCGATCGAGATTATCCGCGCCGCGACCCTGATCGGCGCCGAGATCGTGCGGCAAGTGGGCAAGCTCGGCTGTCTCAAGGCCGGCGCCTTCGCCGACCTATTGATCGTCGAGGGCAATCCACTGCGCGATCTGGGCGTGCTGCAGGACCAGGGCAAGTATCTCGCCGCCATCATGAAGGGCGGACGCTTTCACAAGAACCGGTTGCACTAGCACGATGGCGCCCATTCTGTTCAAGAATTTCAGGCTGCTCGAGCCCGCTTACGGGGAGGTGCGCGGCGGCTATGAGCTGTTGATCGAGGGCGCGCATGTGCGCGAGCTGAGCGAGCGTCCCATTCGCAGCGCCGAGGCCGAGATCGTCGATTGCGGCGGGCGCACGCTGACCCCCGGTCTGATCGATTGCCACGTGCACGTCATTCATAGCGAGGTGAATATCCGCTTTCTCGAGGCGATGCCGCTGACGCTGCTGACCGCGCGCGCGGCGCTCAGATTGCGCGCCATGCTCGATCGCGGCTTCACCACCGTGCGCGACACCGGCGGCTGCGATTGGGGCATCAAGACCGCCGTCGAACAGGGCTATTTGGTCGGGCCGCGCCTGTTCATCGCCGGCATGTCGATCGGGCCCACCGGCGGCCATGCCGATGGGCGCCGGCGCACGGACGTCGGCGATGGCTGCAGCTGCTGCAACGGGCTGAAATTCAAGTCGGCGGTGGCCGACGGCATCGATCAGGTGCGCAAGGCCGCCCGCGAGCAGATGCGCCAGGGCGCCGACCATGTGAAGATCATGATGTCGGGGGGCGTGGCCTCGCCCTATGACCCGCTCGACAGTTTGCAGTTCTCCGAAGGCGAGGTGGCCGCCGCCGTCGAGGAGGCGCACGCCTTTGGCCGCTATGTGTGCGCGCACGCCTACAGTGCCGAGGCCATCACGCGCGCCGCCCGCTTGGGCGTGCGCACCATCGAGCACGGCAACCTGATCGACGATGCGGCGGCCGAGCTAATGGCCTCCAAGGGCATGTTCCTGGTCGCCAATCTCGTCACCTACTACGCCATGAAGGACCGGGCGCAGAAGTTCGGCATGAGCGCGGAGAGCTTGGCCAAGAACGAGATCGTGTTGGAGGGAGGCCTCAAATCGCTGGAGATCTGCAAGCGCCACGGCGTGCCGGTGGCCTATGGCAGCGACCTGTTGGGGGAACTGCACTGGGATCAAAGCCGCGAATTCGCCTTGCGGCGCGAGGTGGTGACGCCGATCGAAATCATCCGCTCGGCCACGACCATTCCGGCGCAAATTCTGCGCTTGCAAGGCAAGGTCGGCACGCTGCAGCCGGGGGCCTGGGCCGATCTGCTGCTGGTCGACGGCGATCCGCTCGACGACCTTAGCCTGCTCGAGGATCAGGGCCGGCACCTGTCGATCATCATGAAGGCCGGCCGTTTTCACAAACGCCGGCTCAATTAGGCCACGCGCAGCGATGCCCGTCGACTTTCAGCGCCCAAGCGCAGTAAAGGTCGCCCGATCGTGGTCCGTGGCAGAGCCGCGCCGGCTCGGCCGCCTTGCGCTCAGGGGCGCCGCGGCCATCGCGCTCGCCTATATCCTGACGCCGTTGCTGTTCGTTACCTGGCTCGCCTTTTTCCGCCAGGAGATCCCATCGTTCCCGCCGGAGGGCTACTCGCTGCGCTGGTTCCTGGCGATTGCCGGCAACGATCGCTTCGTCGCCGGCTTCCTGCTCAGTCTCGAGCTTGCCGTGATCGCCACCGGCATCGGCCTCCTGCTCGGGCTGCCTGCCGCGCTGGCCCTGGCACGCTCGAAATTGGCGCTGCCTGAGCTCGCCAGCAGCATGTTGCTGCTGCCG
>DASTMQ010000556.1:0-3564 GCA_035714005.1 Hyphomicrobiaceae bacterium | reverse complement strand
AGCGTCGATGGGGGGCTGCCGCGCACGAGCCGCGGCGGCGACAGCAAGGTTGGCCCGCGCTCTGGCGGGGCGGCGCCCGCTACTGTTGGGGTCGGCGCACTGGGCGGAGAATTGGGCGGCGCACTGGGCGGCGCCGCGGCGGCAGGCTCGTCGGCCTGCGGCTGTGCGCCCCGGCGCATGCTGCGCTCGATCAGGGCGGCAATGCTCGTCGCCGCCGGAGCGCCGTTGTCCGCTAGGCTTGGCGCTTGCGCGCTTGCGCCGACGTGCACGGGTCTGACCTGGGCCATCTCGAGGCGCGGTTGCGAAGCGGTTGGCGTGAGCGGCGGCGCTGGCTCGGTCGGCGCGGCAGAGCTGAGCACGGGCCGCGACGAGGGGCGCGGGCTGGCCGTCTTGGCCGCGGGCGGTGCTGCGGTCGCTACCAGCGCGCGCCGGCGCGTTTCTTCACTGGCGCCTTTGGCGAGCCCGTTGTTGATCAAAGCGCGCATGGTCGTGTTGCGCGCGGCCGCCGTCGAGCCGCCGAACACGACGCCCAGCACGTGCTTGCGCCCGCGGCGTACCGAGGCCACCAAATTGAAACCGGAGGCGCGGGTGTAGCCGGTCTTCAGGCCGTCGGTGCCCTTGAAGTGAAACAGGAGGCTGTTGTGGTTGCGGAAGGTCTCCGCCTTGTAGGTGAAGGTGCGCGTGGCAAACAGCGGATAGAGTTTGGGAAACTCATCCATCAGCCGCAGCGCCAGGGTTGCCATGTCGCGCGCCGTCGTCACCTGCTCATCGTCGGGCAGGCCGGAGGCATTCCGAAAGGTGGTAGCAGCCATGCCGATTTGCCGCGCCTTCTCAGTCATCAGGCGAGCAAACCGTTCCTCGCTGCCGGCAATGTGCTCGGCGAGCGCGACCGCCACGTCATTGGCCGACTTGGTGACCAAGGCCTTGATCGCATCGATAACGGTGATCTCATCGCCGGGCTCGAGGTCGAGCTTGGAGGGTGCCGCCGCGCTGGCGTGGGCCGAGACCTTAAGCTTGGTCTGATAGTCGAGTTTGCCCTGCTCGAGCCGTTCAAACACCAAATAGAGGGTCATCAGCTTGGCGAGCGAGGCGGGATGGCGGGGGGCGTCGGCGGCGGCCTGATAAAGAGTTTGGCCGCTATTGACGTCGAGCAGCAGGGCGGCGTGCTTGTCGCTGGCGCGGGCGTTGCTCGCGATCAGCCCCAACGCCGCCGCGCCCAGGATCGCGACCATGCCCCTGCCATGGCGGCGCCATGGCCCTAACCCAAATCGAGATTGCGCCAATTCCCTCTCCGTCCCCTGCCCAGCCCGAGCGAGCTGCGCCGACCCCCGCGCCTTGCACCCCCTTGTGCCTTAAGGGATGCCTTAAGGGCCTAAGGCAACAGCAGTTTTGGGCGTCTGTGAGGCACTCGGGCGCCGCAGGGCCGGTGCCGCAATGCTAGCGCCGGGGCGGTTAACAGGAGACTGCCGCCGCGCCAGCGCTGCTCATAGATGTCGCATGCTGCATTGCAGCAAAAAGTGTTGACTTTTTTTGTGCAGTGCATATATGGCGCGGGCAAGCAGTCAAAGGCGTGTATGCCCGTTTTCCGTTCCCCCGCAGGTACGAGCTCATAGGACCATTCCAATGCTGAAGAACATCGAAGATTTCCAGAAAGTCGGTCAGTACAACATGGACGCTGCCATGAAGATGCTTGGTGAGTGGAGCAAGGGTTGGCAGGCTATTGCCACCGAGATGACGGACTATACCAAGCGCTCCTTCGAAGAGGGCACCGCCACCTTCGAGAAACTGCTCTCCGCGAAGTCGATGGAGCAGGCCATGGAAATCCAGTCCGGCTACGCGCGCCGCGCCTACGACGGCTACCTCCACCAGATGTCCAAGCTCGGCGGCCTTTATGCCGAATGGGCCAAGGAGGCCTATAAGCCGGTGGAGAAGGCGCTGCAAAACGCGCGCTGAGCAGGCGCCAGGCATAACATCAGCAAACAGGCTCGGGCGGACCCGTGGTCCGCCCGAGCCATTTTTTATTGCGCTTCTGCGCGCCGGTGCGACGAGGTTGGATTCTGCCGGCGCCTCTCCCAAATAAGGGAACGGCACGGTGAGGTTTGCGTAAGGCGCCAGGCTATCGCAAAATGCCAGGTGATTTGCGCTTCCGAGGGCGACCGAGGCGGTGCGCACAGGTGCAGGGTGGCGAGCTGAGCAGGAACTCTCATGCGCATGGCCGGCAAGAACGGCTCACGGGGCGACGAGGAAGGCAAGACCGGTCTTGTCACCAAGACCCGGCCGAAGACCAAGAAACCCAGCCTCTACAAGGTGCTTTTGTTAAACGACGACTACACGCCGATGGAGTTCGTTGTGCACGTGCTCGAACGCTTCTTCAACAAGGGTCGTGAGGAAGCCACACGCATTATGCTGCATGTGCACCAGAAGGGCGTCGGCATTTGTGGTGTCTATACCTATGAAATCGCAGAGACCAAGGTTGCACAAGTGATGGACTTCTCACGCCAGCATCAGCATCCTCTGCAATGCACCATGGAAAAGGAGTGACCTAGGACGTGCCCGCATTCTCCCAGAGCCTGGAAGCGGCGCTGCATCGCGCCATCGAACATGCCAACGATCGCCATCATGAGTATGCGACGCTCGAGCACCTGCTGCTGTCGCTGTTGGATGATCGAGACGCCTCGGCAGTGATGCGGGCGTGTTCGGTCGATCTCGACGGCTTGCGGGCGCGCATTACCGAATACCTCGACAACGAGCTCGTCGGCCTGTTCGTCAAGGGCTCAACGGATGCCCAGCCCACCACCGGTTTTCAGCGCGTCATTCATCGCGCGGTCGTGCACGTGCAGTCCTCCGGGCGCGAGGAGGTGACCGGCGCCAACGTGCTGGTGGCGATTTTTGCCGAACGCGAGAGCCACGCGGCCTTTTTCCTGCAGGAGCAGGAAATGACGCGCTTTGATGCGGTGCAATACATCAGCCATGGCATCGCCAAGCGCCCGGGCATGTCCGATCCCAAGCACGTGCGCGGCGTCGATGAGGAGCAGGAGGCGAGCGGCAAGGGCGACGACAAGAAGCAGGCCCAAGATGCGCTCAATACCTACTGTGTGAACCTCAACAAGAAAGCCAAGAGCGGACGCATCGACCCGTTGATCGGCCGCGAGAGCGAGGTGCTGCGCACCATCCAGGTGCTGTGCCGGCGCCAGAAGAACAACCCGCTGTTCGTGGGCGACCCAGGCGTCGGCAAGACCGCCATCGCCGAGGGGCTGGCGCGCAAAATCGTCAACGGTGATGTGCCCGAGGTCTTGAAGGACTCCACCATTTTTGCCTTGGACATGGGGGCCTTGCTGGCCGGCACGCGCTATCGCGGCGATTTTGAGGAGCGCGTGAAATCCGTCGTGAAAGAGCTGGAAGCGCTCAAAGGCGCGATCCTCTTCATCGACGAGATCCACACCGTCATTGGCGCCGGCGCCACCTCGGGCGGCGCGATGGATGCCTCGAACCTGCTGAAGCCCGCCTTGCAGGCCGGCACGCTGCGCTGCATGGGTTCGACGACCTACAAGGAATACCGCCAAT
>DASTMQ010000555.1:0-2134 GCA_035714005.1 Hyphomicrobiaceae bacterium | reverse complement strand
GCCAATTTGCGCCCGCACGCGAGCGATCCCCTGCTATCGCAGCAAAGTCTTGGCGTTCGCTGAAGGCAGCGAGAGATCTCGTTGGTGAGGTTAGGGTTCGATTAACGCCCAAGCGCGCCGTCGGCGGCACCACGCCCGCCGTGCCCCAGGTCGCAGGCTAGAGCCAGCGGCCAAGCGCGCTTGCGCTTGACGCGCAGCAAGCTGCCTGCAACAGATCAAAAAGGATCGGCCCTGTGCGGGAGCATTTCATGCCTAGCTACGATGCCAACAACATTTTCGCCAAAATTTTGCGCGGCGAGTTGCCCGCACACAAAGTCTACGAAAACGACGAGACGCTTGCCTTCATGGACATCATGCCCCGCTGCGACGGGCACACCCTGGTGGTGCCGAAGAGCTCGGCCCGCAACCTGCTCGATGCCAATGCGGCCCAGCTGACGGCCTGCATGAGGACGGTGCAAAAGGTGTCGCTGGCGATCATGAAAGCCTTCAACGCCGACGGCATCACGCTGCAGCAGTTCAATGAAACGGCGGGCGGGCAAGTCGTCTTCCACCTGCATTTTCATGTGCTGCCCCGGCGCGAGGGCGTGACGCTCGGGCCGCACACCTCCAAGATGGAAAAGCCCGAAGTTCTGACGGCCAACGCCGAAAAGATCAAAAGGGCGCTGGCGGCTCAATGAGCCGTTGGGCCAAGGATCCGGATGCGGCCGCAGACGCCCTGATTGCACGCAGCCTCGACGCCCTCGACCTTTCCGGCCGGATCCTGATTGCCAATCCCTCGGGCGGGCTGCCTGGGCTGCTCGCCGCGCGCGGCCTCCCCTTTCAACGTTGGGATCGCCGGCTGAGCGCCGCGGGCTCGGCCCAACCCTGGCCGCCGGCAGGACCCTTCGACGGCGCCATTGTTCGCCTGGCCAGGGCCAAGGACGAGCAGGAGATGGTGCTGCATGCCGTCTTGAGCGTGCTGGGCCCGAACGCCCGTCTCTTCATCTACGGCGGCAACGAGGAAGGCATCCGCTCGGCGGCAAGCGCGCTCGCAAGCCTGTGTGGAGCGGCCGATACCATTGCCAAACGCGGCCACGGTCGGCTGCTCTCGGCGCGACGCCCGCCGCAACTCGCAGCGCTGCGTGGAGAGCTTGCCGCCTGGCGCCGGGTCACAAGCCTTGCCATCGCCGGAGCGCCGCGCGCCTGGGTCAGCTATCCGGGGCTCTTCGCCGCCGATCGGCTCGATGACGGCAGCGCGCTCATCATCGACACCCTGCCGTCCCTGCCGCCGGGGGCGCGGGTGGCCGACTTCGGCTGCGGCTCCGGGGTGATCGCCGCGGGCCTGGCGACGGCGCCCGACATCAGCCTCGACATGATCGATCACGACAGCGTGGCCCTGCTGGCCGCCAAGGAGAACGTGCCCGTCGGCCAGGCCATCCTCGCCTCTTCGCTCGCCGGCGCGGCGGGGCCTTGGGATGCGATCTTTTCCAACCCGCCGCTGCACGCCGGCATCGCCGAGAGCCACGCCGCTTTGACCCGGCTCATCGCCGAGGCCCCCGCGCATCTGCGGCGGGGTGGCCGACTACAGCTGGTGCTGCAGCGCCGCCTCTCTGTCGAAGAGCTTCTGGCCCAACACCTGGGCGAGGTCAGGATTGTGGCGGACACCGGGCGCTATCGCGTCTGGAGCGCCAACCGCCGCTAGCACGAAGCGCAGAGCGCCAGCGCGAAGCCGGTAGGCGCGGCGCAGCGGCTGAGAAAAAGGCGCCCGCTCAGGCGCGGCGGCCAGCGCAGGCCGCGTGCGCCTCAAGCCTACTAGTCGTCCTTGCGGCGCGGCACGCTCGGCACCGTGCCACTGGGCCGCGGCCGCTCCTTGCGATCCTTCGGGCCGGGCAGGGCCTTGCGCGGGGTCGCCTCCACCAGGGCCGGGCCGTCCTCGCCCTCCTCCTCATCGAGCTCATCCTCGCCCTCTTCCTTCACCCGCTTGGGTTTGGGTTCGGCGGGGATGTACTCGAAGGCGAGCTTGCGTTCGCCCTCTTCGCCTTCGACGAGAACGCGCACGGTGCCGCCATGCTCCAACTTGCCGAACAACAATTCGTCGGCGAGCGGCTTTTTGATGTGCTCCTGGATCACCCGCGCCAGCGGGCGCGCACCGAAC
>DASTMQ010000554.1:0-11178 GCA_035714005.1 Hyphomicrobiaceae bacterium | reverse complement strand
CAAGCCGCCGTCAGCCGCAAGAGCGCCGACGCGGTCGCCACAAAGGTCTTGGTCGCGGCGACGCTGAGCTCGGGTCCCGCGCCGATCGGGAGCACGAACGGGCACACCTGAGCCAGCGGCGCCGCCGCATCGTTGGTGACGGCAACGGTAACGGCGCCGGAGAGCCGCGCCTGCTCGGCAAAGGCGATGAGGTCGTCGCTCTTACCCGACTGCGAGATCACCAGGACGAGCTGATCCTTAAGCCGCAGGCCGCCGCGATAGACGCTGGCAATGCTGGGCGCTGCCGCCGCCACCGGAATGGCCAGATAGCGCTCGATCAGGTGCTTGCCGAAGGTGGCCGCGTGGGCCGAACTGCCCCGGGCACAGGTGACGACCAGACGGGGAGGCGCCCGATTGAGACAGGCGATAAGGCCCGCCAAGGGCCGTGCCAACGCCTCGGCCTGCCGCGCCACAATCTCGGGAGCCGCCGCGATCTCCTCAGCCATAAATGACCGGTGGGTCATCAGGTTTTACCACCATTCGCTACCGCCGAGGTCGGGCGCATATAAGGCCTATAGCGCACTTGCCGCGCGCTGCCCAGAAACGCGCGAGAACTCAAATTTGGTGATGCGCGTTGCCTTTTTCAGGCAATGACGGTGAGCTCGATGACGACGGAACGCCCCAGCCCACGCTTTGCGGACATCGATATCTGGGACCCCGGCGACGTGCTGGAGGCCATGATCGGCGGACAATTCGCTGCCGTCGCCGCCGTGCGCGCCGCCTTGCCGGCGATCGAACGGGCCGGCCTGGCGATGGAGCCGCGGCTCAGGGCCGGCGGCCGCCTCATTTACGCCGGGGCGGGAACCTCCGGGCGGCTCGCCGTGCAAGATGGCGCCGAGTTGATGCCGACCTTCGGCTGGCCGCGTGAGCGGCTGGTCCTGCTGCTTGCCGGCGGCGGGGCGGCCATGATGCAGGCGGTCGAGGGCGCGGAAGATCAGGTCGGGCGTGGCAACGAGCTCCTCGACGTCGGGGCCAAGGATGTGTTGGTTGCGCTCGCAGCCAGCGGCACGACACCGTTCACCGTGTCGTGCCTGCGCGAGGCCAAGCGGCGGGGTGCGCTCACCATTGGCATTGCCAACAACCGCGACACGCCGCTGCTCAATGATGCCGAGCACGGCATCTTTCTCGATACCGGCGCGGAACCGATCGCAGGCTCGACCCGCATGAACGCGGGCACCGCCCAGCGCATTACCCTGAGCCTGCTCTCCACCCTGGTCATGATCCGCCTCGGCCACGTCTACCGGGGTCTCATGGTGGACGTGCAGGCGGCCAACACCAAACTCATCCGGCGTAAGCGGGACATGCTCGTGCACCTGACCGGCAGCTGCGAGGCGGAGGCCGAGGCGGCGCTCTTGCGCGCCGACGGCAATGTCAAACTGGCCGTGCTGTTGCTCAAGGGCTGTAGCCTGGAGAGGGCGCTGGGCCTGCTGGAGCACACGGGCGGCGAGCTGAGGGCGGCGATTGATCTGGCCACACTCGACAAGGCCTAAGATGTCCCGCTGCGCCGCGCTTGCGGCCGGCGCATGCCAGCGGCGGCCTTAGCCCAACCCCGGCCCGTGCTCAGGGCCCCGAACGCCGGCGCTCGACGCAGCGCTTGAGCGCTCCTTGCGCCGTCGCCAGGCCGGCGCGCCGGGCGGGCTTTACCACCGCCGGAATCGCCCCCATCAATTCTTTGCGTGCCTCCACGATCATCACACCGGCAAAGCCCGGCCATAAGCGCGCGCCAACGCGCTCGAAGACCGTCGACCAGCGCACGATCCACGGCCGGTCGATGGGGGGCATGAAGAGCGCGCCGGTCCATTCCAGGGGTGTGAACAAGGCATCGTTGAGCAGGCGCTCGAGCTGGCCGCGGCTGTAGGGCCGGCCGTGGCCGAAGGGCGTCATATCGAGCCGGGCCCACACCCCGCGCCGGTTGGGCACAACCAGCAAAAGACGGCCCTCTGGTTTCAGGACGCGCCAGATCTCCCGCAGCAGAGGCCCCGAGCGCTCCGTCGCCTCAAGGCAATGCACGGCCAGCAGTCGATCGAGGGAGGCATCGCCGAGCGGCAACATGGCCTCCTCCACCAGCACGCTCTGGACGTGATCGCCCGTAGGCCAAACCAGCGCACCCTGCGTTGCCGGCATCAACGCCCCGATCGAGCCGGCCTCGCCGCGAAACATGCCGATGTAGGGCACGGCGAAGCCCAACCCCACGAGCTGGGCACCCTGGACGTTGCGCCAGCGCGCGCGGATGCGACGCGTCAGCAGGCGACGCACGGCGCTGCCGAGCGGACGCCCGTAGAATGCACGCAAATCGACAACATCCAATGACATCAGCGGTCCGCCGCACCACCCTGCCCCGCCCTCAACCCCTTGCGGCCATCGGCCGGGTTGAAATCGATGCGCCTCCTGGTAGGGTGCGGGTTAGCGAAAAAAAAGCAAGCGAGAGCAGCGCACACCATGGCCAAGCTCGAGATTGAGCAATTTCCCTGTCTCAGCGACAATTTCGGCGTACTCATCCATGACGCTGCTGCGAACGCGACGGCATCGATCGACGCGCCCGATGCCGACGCGGTCCACCGCGCCCTCGAGGACAGGGGCTGGCGGCTCAGCCATATTCTGACGACGCATCATCATGCCGATCATACCGGAGGAAACTTGGCGCTCAAGTCGGCGACGGGCTGCAAGATCATCGGGCCGCGCGCGGAGCAGGCAAAAATACCCGGTATCGATGAGGCCGTGGGCCAAGGCGACAGTTTCCACTTTGGCACCTTCGAGATGCGCGTCATCGACACGCCGGGCCATACCGCCGGCCATATCACCTACTGGTGCCCCACCGCCGGCGTGGCTTTTGCGGGGGACACGCTGTTTGCCATCGGCTGCGGCCGGGTCATCGAAGGCAACGCCCAGATGATGTGGCAGTCGCTGCAAAAGCTGATGGCGCTGCCACCGGACACGGTCGTTTATTGTGGGCACGAATACACGCAGGCCAATGCCCGCTTCGCCTTGACAATCGAGCCGGAAAACGCGGCCCTCAAGGCGCGGGCGCAGGAGGTCGATCAATTGCGCGCCGCCGGCAAGCCGACGCTGCCAACCACCATCGGCCTGGAACTTGCCACCAATCCCTTCCTGCGCCCCAACGTGCCCGCGATCCAAGAGCGGCTCGGTATGGTGGGCAGGCCCGACTGGCAGATCTTTGGTGAGATCAGAGAGCGCAAAAACCGCAGCTGAACCCATGCCGGGTCACGAGGGGCTCACAGCCGACGACGTCATCAGCCTTTTGGGCCTCAGCCCCCATCCGGAAGGGGGCCACTACCGCGAAACCTTTCGCGATGCATTGGGCACGGGTGCCAGCCGTGCAGCCTCGAGCGCCATTTATTTCTTATTGCGCCAGGGCGAACGATCGCGCTGGCATCGGGTCGATGCGGTGGAGGTGTGGCACTTTTATAAGGGTGCACCGCTCCTGCTCTGGATTGCCGGCAGCGGCGGGCGCCAGGCCGTTCGGCTTGGCGCCGATGTGGCGGCCGGCGAGCGCCCACAGGCGGTCGTCCCCGCGGGGGCCTGGCAGAGCGCCGAGAGCCAGGGCGCCTGGACGCTGGTCGGCTGCACGGTGGCGCCGGGCTTTGAATTCTCGGGCTTCGAGTTGGCGCCGCCAGACCTCAATCCCTGGCATCATCGCTGACTTTCCAGTGAAAATAAACCGTGTTCAGAGACCCTGCGACCTCGCCGCGCCAGGGCCCGCATCGCAACGCAAATGCAACTGGGGACGCGGCCTGCCTGCGCTTGCGGGGGCCAAGCGACTCATATGAAGTCCCGCGAATCAGGCACCCCTCCTCCTCGCCTTGGGATCGGTGCCAATTGGGTCGGTGCAGTGATTGGGTCGGTGCAGTGATTGGGTCGGTCCAGCGATAAGACTGGGCAGTGGGGGTCATGACAAATGAAGAGGACTGCTGGCGGGGCCTGTCTCAGCGCGGTATTCGTCGACTATGACAACATCTATCTGTCGCTGAAGCGCAAGAGCGATGAAGCCGCCAAGCGCTTCGCGCGGGACGCGCACGCTTGGCTGCGCGAGATCGAAAGTGGCCGCCTGATTACGGGAACTCACGATTCCTTCAGCGAGGCGCGCCGACGCATTGTCATGAATCGCTGCTACGGCAACCCGGTGCCACGGCGCAACGCCCACGACAATTCCACGGACATGAACTCGTTTCCGTTCGTGCGCCATCACTTTTTGCGCGCCGGCTTCGAGGTGGTCGACTGTCCACCCCTGACGGCCCAACTCAAGAACTCCTCGGATATCCGCATGGTGATGGACGTGCGGGACTATCTCACGCACGAAACCTATTTCGATGAGTTCATCATCCTGTCGGGCGATGCCGACTTCACGCCCGTGCTGCATCGCTTGCGCGCGCACGCGCGCCGCACCGTCATTTATGCCAACGACCACACGGCCGCCCCCTACACGGCGATCAGTGACGGCGAGGTGCGCGAATCGGACCTGATCGCTTTGATCCTCAACGGCGAGGTGCCGGCCGATGAGGATGGGGAGGGCATCGGGCCGGCCACGCCCGCCGCCAAGATCGAGGCGACTCGGCGTGCCATCGTCTCCGAAATCGTCGCCGACGTGCGCGCTTCGCCGGCGCCGATGCTGCTCGAGGCGCTCGCCGACCGAACCGTGCGCATGCTCGGACACGAGAAGACCATCGCCACGGGTTGGGCCGGCGCCGGCTCCTTCCGCGAGTTGTTGCGACAATGTCTGCCCGCCGACCTGACGCTGACGGAGGAACCGCCCTACCTCGTGGTTGACCTCAAGCGCCATGCGCAAGCGGTGGCTGCACCGAAGGCGCGGGAGCCGGCGCGGGACCTCGCTCCCGCCCCTCCGACCGCGGCCCGGGTTGCCGCGCCGACGGCCACAACTGAGGCCGCGGCCCTGGTTGCTACTGGCGCCGCGGCCTCGCCGTCGGGCAGTCCGCGCCAGGGCATCCTACAGCCCGTGGCGCCGTCCGCCGGGGCGGCCTCCGCCGCCGCCATGCAACTATCGATCACGCGCATCCAGGAAGCCTGCCAGGCGCCGGCCTTGGCACCCCACGAATATCGGCTGCTGTTTGAGCTGATGGCCGAGGAGATCAACGAAAACGACCTCATCGGTGCCCAAACGTTGGCCAATATCACCCATCGCGCGCACGAGCGCGGGCTCGAGGTACGCCGTGACGATGTGCGCTTCATTTTGGAAGTGGTGAGCGAATCCGATCCTTGGTTTGAGCAAGGCGCATCGGCGAACTTGTTTGCGGGCCGCTTCCGCAATTTCGTGGTGGCGCGCTGCCGCGGTCAGGGCCTCAATTTGTCCGCCGACGAGCTCGATTTGGTCGACGCCTGGTTCGCCGGCGGCAACATGCCCCAGCCACAGCCGCAAACCTCGCCGCCGGCACGTACCGCGCCGAACCGGCCCGCCGCAGCCTCGGCCTCGCCGCCGGCGGCACCGCCGGGACGCTCAAGCACCCCGCCGGTCAGCTTGCCGACGCCGGCGCCCGCGCCTGCCGCTGCGGCCGCTGGCGGACGCTGGTGGGGGAACGAGGCCGGCGCCGGTGAAGCCAGCAAGGAAGCGGTCGCACCGGCCCAGTCCGGCGGCGGCAGCGAGCCCGCGCCGGCGGATGAGTTTCCCCGCTTTGTGCGCAACCGGCTGCGCGGCTAGACTAAGGCCGGTCGGCGCGCCAGCGCGCCGGGCTTAAGACCAGGGGTGCGCCTTAGGCGGGAAGCTGGAGCCGCGGAGTTGGGCCCACTGGGCCTCCCACATTCAAGCCCAGTATCTAAGAGCCCCGTCTAAGCCATGTATTGACCGCCGTTGGCATCGAGGCAGGCGCCCGTAATAAAACCTGCCTCGTCGGCGGCGAGGAAGGCGACGCAGCGGGCGATTTCTTCCACGTTGCCGAGACGTCCGATCGGGATCTGCGGCAGGATCTTGCTTTCAAGCACCTCTTTGGGCACGGCCTGCACCATTTCGGTGCCGATATAGCCGGGCGCGATGACATTGACGGTGATGCCGCGCGCAGCACTCTCTTGCGCCACGGCCTTGCTGAAACCGAGCAGCCCGGCCTTGGCGGCCGAATAGTTGGCTTGCCCCGCCTGGCCTTTGCGACCGTTGATCGAGGAAATGTTGATGATGCGGCCGAAGCTGCGCGTGCGCATGCCCTCGATCACCAGCCGGGTCATGTTGAAGACCGAATCGAGATTGGTGTGCATGACGGCGTCCCAGTTCTCTTTGCTCATGCGATGCAGCACGCCGTCGCGGGTGATGCCGGCATTGTTCACCAGCACCTCGATCGGCCCCAGGTCGTGGGTGATGCGCGCCACCCCGGCGTGGCAGGCGCTGTAATCGGCCACGTCCCACTTGTAGATCGGGATGCCGCTGTCCGCCTGAAATTGACGGGCGGCGGTGTCATTGCCGGCATAGTTGGCAGCGACCCGATAGCCCCTGTGCTTGAGGGCGACCGAAATCGCCTGTCCGATGCCGCGGGTCCCACCCGTGACGACTGCCACCCGACCCATACGCGTTTCTCCCATCCGTTCGTTGGATTGGCCGAGAGGATAAAAGAAAACCTCGGCCGAATGAAATCCGGCCGAGGAGAAAGTAAACTTGCGGGGATTGCTTGGGCTCAGTCGCGTTCGACACACATGGCAACGCCCATGCCGCCGCCGATACACAGCGGTGCCAGTCCCTTCTTGGCGTTGCGCCGTTGCATCTCGAACAGCAAGGTGTTGAGGACCCGGGCGCCGGAGGCGCCGATCGGGTGGCCGATGGCGATGGCACCGCCGTTGACGTTGACCTTCTCGGTATCCCAGCCCAGGCCCTTGTTCACCGCGCACGCCTGAGCCGCAAAGGCCTCGTTGGCTTCAATCAGGTCGAGGTCCTTGACCGTCCAACCGGCCTTTTCCAAGGCCTTTTTCGAGGCCGGGATCGGCCCGGTTCCCATGATCGAGGGATCGACGCCGGCATGGGCCCAGGACACAATGCGGGCCAGCGGCGTGATGCCCCGCTTGCGCGCCTCGGCCAGGGTCATGAGCACCACCGCCGCGGCTCCATCATTGATGCCGCTGGCATTGGCGGCCGTCACCGTGCCCTCCTTGTCGAAGGCCGGGCGCAGCTTGGCGACCGAATCGTAGGTGACGCCGTCCTTGATGTACTCGTCGTCGCTGAACACCGTCTCACCCTTGCGCGTCTTGATCGTGACGGGGGTGATCTCATCCTTGAATTTGCCGGCTTTGCGCGCGGCCTCGGCCTTGTTCTGGGACGCCACGGCGAAGCGATCTTGCTCCTCGCGCGTGATCTGCCATTGGCGCGCCACGTTCTCGGCGGTGGTCCCCATGTGGTAACCATTAAAGGCATCCCAGAGGCCGTCCTTGATCATGGTGTCGATGAACTTGACGTCGCCCATCTTGGTGCCCTCGCGCATGTGGGCGCAGTGCGGCGCCTGACTCATGCTCTCCTGGCCCCCCGCGACCACAATCCTGGCGGCACCGAGCTCAATTTGCTGCGCGCCGAGGGCCACCGCACGCAAGCCCGAGCCGCACAGCTGGTTCATGCCCCAGGCGGGTGCATCGACGGGAATGCCGGCGAGGATCGAGGCCTGCCGTGCCGGATTTTGACCGGCGCCGGCGGCCAGGATCTGCCCCAAAATAACCTCGGAAACATCTCCGGGCTCGAGGCGTGCCCGGTCAAGAGCGCCCCTAATGGCCACCTTGCCCAACTCATGGGCCGGCAGGCTCGCCAGCGAGCCATTGAACGCACCGACAGGCGTTCTGGCGGCGCTGGCAATGACAACGGTTGATTGGTCAGTGCTCATCCTTTGCTCCAAAGCGAGAGGGGTTGCGGGACAAATGGCTTGCTGGTGGGCCTCATGCTCAACAGGTAAGCGACATGGGGGCGGGCGGGCGCCGCGGGCTGGCGGCCACGATACCAGGTCTCACTTCGCACCTGCAACAAGGGGACGGCCATCCAGCCCTGCCCGGCCAGCGCCACCCAAGCGGCGCACAACGGACTGGTTTGCGGTGCACCGTCGTGGTAGCTTACGCACTGCAAAATGGCCAGCCCGTCAAGCCATAAAAGCGAAGCCCATGCTCAACAAATCGGATCCGCCCAGCGACAAAAAAGAGCCCGTCGTCATCAAAAAATACGCCAACCGACGGCTCTACAACACCGAGACCAGTACCTACGTGACCCTGGATGACCTGGCGGCGATGGTCAAATCCGAACGCGATTTCGTGGTGTTCGACGCCAAGACCGGGGACGACCTGACGCACTCGGTGCTGACCCAGATTATCGTCGAGCAGGAGAGCCGCATGGGCAGCCAGACGCTGTTGCCCATTCCCTTCTTGCGCCAGCTGATCCGCTTTTACGGCGACAGCATCGAGCGGCTGGTACCCAGTTATTTGCAGATCAGCCTCGACACGCTGACCAAAGAGCAGGAGCGGTTTCGCAAGACCTTTGCCGGCGCCTTTACCCCCGCCGGCGCGTTCGAGGCCTATCAGGAGCAGGCGCGCAAAAACCTCGCCATGTTCGAGCAGGCGATGGCGATGTTTTCGCCCTTCAAGACGCCGGGCGCACTACCGGCGACGAAGCCCGAAGGGGAGGCCGGCAAGACGGACGAGCTGGCCGAGCTCAAGACCCAGTTGGCCGAGATGCAGGCCAAGGTGGACAAGCTGTCCCGCGACCGCGGCTGAAGTACGCCGCCGTGCCCGCTTTTTAAGCGTCCGCCCCGATCGACAGGTCGCGCCGTGCCACGCGAATGCCGATCGTGAAACCGGCGATGACGTCAATCAACGCGCCGACCAAAATGAAGAAGAAGGGCGACGTGGCCGAGGCGTTCACGATCAGGAATTCGACCAGGCTGGCGATGAACACCAGCATCGACAGCCCGTGATCCACCAGCGACGCCGTCGAGGTGTAGGTTGACTTAACCAGCTCGACAAACAGGCACAGCATCGTCACCAGGATGATGAGATCGCCGCGCGAGAACGACCACTGGGCACCCTTGATCATGGAGATGGTGAGCAGTGGAGCGTGAAAGAAACTGTCCGCGTCGCCGCTCGAGAACATCACGAGGATGTTGTAGAGGATCAGCGGAATAGCGATCATCGGCAGGGCTCTGAGCGACATCAAGGTGCTCCCATGCGGCGGCGGTCGGGTTTGTTAGCGCCAAACATCATTGATCATGCCGGAAGGGGCGGCAATTGGGCAAAGGTGACGCCCGCCCAGAGCAGCGCCGACCTCAAAGCTCCGACTTGGGCGTAAGTACCTGACGGCCCTTGTATTTGCCAGACTTTAGATCGATGTGGTGTGGACGGCGGCGTTCGCCGGAGTCCTTGTCCTCGATGTAGGTGGGTGCCCTCAACGCATCGGCTGAGCGACGGGTACCACGCTTCATACGTGAAACTTTCTTGCGCGGAACGGCCATTCTTTTAGCTCTCCAAAAACCATGCTGCCGCCAGCGCGCGGTTGACCAGGGCAGTGGCGGCCGACCGGTGAAGCGGATTGGATTTGCCGGCTTATAGCGACATTCTTGACGGGTGACCAGCGCCTTAACGGGGCGCTCAAAGGCCGCTGCCCGAGCGCACGCAGCGGGCCATGCCGGGGCCGGCCCGCATGCGCAGCATCAAGTTGGCGGCAAGCCGCTGGGTCCCCGGTCCGGGGGCGCCGGCTCGGCGCTCGAAGGGGTTGGGAAGCGATACGGCCAACAGCGCGGCCTCGCGCGCGCTCAACAGGGCGGCGGGTTTGTGGAAGTGGAAACGGGCCGCGGCTTCGGCCCCGAAAATGCCCGGACCCCACTCGGCGATGTTCAAATAGATCTCAAGCAGCCGACGCTTGGACCAGGTCGCATCCACAGCATAGGCCAAGGGAATCTCGATGGCTTTGCGCAGATAGCTCTTGGCCGGCCAGAGGAACAGGTTCTTGACCGTCTGCATGGCGATGGTGCTGCCGCCGCGGGCGACCCCGTCGACCGACTGATCGATGGCGCTTTCCAACTCCTCCCAATCGACGCCGTGGTGGCGACAAAAGCGCCCGTCCTCGGACACGATGACCGCCAACTGCAGATTGGAGGATATGTGCTCGAGCGGCTGCCAGTGTTGCGTGATCGTCGTGCCGCCTGCACGCTGAGCAAGCATCAGCGTCGAGCTCAGCGGATTGACCCAGCGATAGAGCACGATCAGCGTTGCCAACAGGAGCACGAGCCCGAGCGCGGCCATGGCGCTCCATTTCAGCGCCCGCCTGCAGAATGCGCTAACCTGCGCCCCGAGGCCATCGGCCGGCGTCCACAGCGGCGGCCGACGCGCCGGTGCCTCCTGCCAGATGGGCATGGCGGCGGCGGTCGTGGGAGCGGCGGGCTCGCGCGGTGACAAGGGCTGGAGCACTGGCACTGGCACCGGCAGCGGCCGCACCCGGGCCTGATCGACAGCGCTCTTCGCCAGCGCCGATGCCACCGCGGGCCGGACCGTCGGGCTTGGCATTACGGGTGGCGGCGCTGGCCGCGGCTCAGGGCTAAGGCGCGGCGCCGGCGTCCCGACGCCCTGCCCCCGTGGGGCAGCGTCACGGGCCTCAACACCGTGCTCGGCTAGGCCTTGGGCCACGCGCTCGCGCGCTGGCGGCGACCCCGCAGGGGCGGTGTCCTCAAAAGGACCCATCGGCGCCCGTGCCGACACCGTTGCGGCTTGGCGAACCGATGGCGTTTGGGCGGCAACGAGGCCAAGCTCCGCAGCCCTATTTGGCTTTGCACTGTCGTTGGCCGCCGCCTGCGCCCCATCCTTGGCCCGCTCCTCGCCCCGCGCGGGGGCGGCTGGCGCAAGGCCAGGGTGTGACGGCGCCCGTGCCGCGGGCGCCGGCGGGCTCGGCGCCTGGGCCGGCCTCGGGCCGTGCGCGGCCGGCCAAGTGGGGTTCGCATGCTGCGGGCGCCGCCGAGCCGCGGCCGCCGCTTGCAACGGCGCGGCGGAAGCAAGCGGACGAATGGGAGCGGGAGGTTCGCGCAAGGGCTGCCACGGCTTGGTCGCAGGCGTCGATTCGCGGGCTGACGCTGGCGGGGCTGTGGGAGGCGGCGGCGCGGGCGCGACCATAGCGGGGAGGTCCGCGCCATCGCCCAAGCGCGCGGCCGGTGCCGGCTTTGCCGCGCC
>DASTMQ010000553.1:0-24990 GCA_035714005.1 Hyphomicrobiaceae bacterium | reverse complement strand
CTCGATGCCGCGGGCTGCACGCTGTGTCTTGCCTGCGTTTCGGCCTGCCCCACCGGGGCGCTCAGCGACGATCCGGAGCGGCCGGTGCTGCGGTTTGCCGAGGATGCTTGCGTGCAGTGCGGCCTATGCCAGGCCACCTGTCCCGAAAAAGTCATCTCGCTCAGACCGCAGATCGATTTTGCCGCCGCCACCGCGTCCTCCCGGGTGCTCAAGGAGGAGCCTCCCTTCGCCTGCATCCGCTGCGGCAAGCCATTTGGCGTCAAGAGCACGATCGAGCGCGTTGCCGCCAAGCTCGCGAACACGCACTGGATGTACAAGGGCGCTCCCAAGCGCCTCGACGTGCTCAAGATGTGCGAAGACTGCCGCGTCGCCGTGATCTCGGAAGAGGATTTCGATCCCTACGGCGCGCCGGCGCGCAAGCCGGTGCGCACGACCCAAGACTACCTCGACGAGCGCGAGGAGGGCTGAGGCAGGCCCGCCCCGGCTCGGGGCGCGAGCAGGGCCGATGCGCCGGCGCACCCCCGTGGGCTAATCTCTGGTTGCCTTCTCCAGAAATCTAATGAGCTCTGAGCGGTCCTCGGCGCCGACCCTTTGCTCGGGCATTTTGCTGCCGGGGGTGTAGGCGGCCGGTCCGAGCTCGAACAGCTTGGATAGGGTCTGGGGCGTCCAGACAATGTCGAGGTTCTTAAGGGCGGGCGAGAAGTCGTAGCCGGGCAGCGATGCAATCTTGCGCCCAAACACGCCGGCCAGCGTCGGGCCCGCCCGCGGGCCGTCGTGTGACTTCAGGGTGTGGCAGGCCACGCAGGCGCGAAAGACCTGGGCGCCGGGCTCAGCTTCCAAGCCCGCCAGCGGATCAACCGCTCCGCCGATCGCCACTTCGCCCACTTGCTCACCGGTCTCACTGTTCCAACGGCGGATGACGCGATCGCCGCCACCTGTCAGCACGCCACGGTTGTCGGGAAGAAAAAGGACGGCCCAGGCCGGCAGGCCCGGGCCAACCAAAGTGCGCGCGATGCTGCGGCTGTCGCGGTCGATAATGGCAACCGCGCCCTTGATGCTCGAGGCGGCGATGCGCTGATCGTTACCGGAGATGGCGAGCGCAATTAGCGGCGCGTCCGCGGCCGCAACTTCCCCGGTCGCGTCGCCGGCAGCCGACAGGAAGTAGACCTTGCCGCTGGCGCCGGCGGCAATGATCTCGCCGCTTTGCGCCACGGCCACGGCATTGAGCGGCGAGGGCAAAGTGACAATGCGGGGGCTGCCAGGAGCCGCGAGCGGCCAAATCCGCAGCGTGGCGTCGTAGCCGACGCTGACAAGGGCGCGCCCGTCCGGCGTGAAGGCTACGCCGTTGACGTTTTGGCGATGGCCTTCGAGGGTGCGCGGGGCTCCGCCCGCCAGCGGCCATAAACGCAGCGTGCCGTCCCAACTGGCCGAGGCCAAGCTCTGTCCATCGGGTGAGACGGCGAGCTGAACGACGGGCGCGCTATGGCCGAGGAGGACGTCGGCCGGCTTGGCTTGGCCCTTCCGCCAGATGGCGATGCGCCCGTCCTCGCCGCTCGTGACGATGCGTCCATCGCCCAAAAACGCCACGGCATTGAGCGCGCCCTCGTGGAAACGCAGCACGGCCTCGGCCGTGCCGGCCGCCAGCGACCAGCGAATGGCCGTGGAGTCGAAGCTTCCCGAGACGAGTTCGGTGCCGTCGCGGGAGAGCGCCAAGGCTCGCACCGGACCGCCGTGGCCGCGCAGCTGCCCCGCGGCCGGCGTGGCCGTTGGCGCGAGGAGCATCAGGCAAAGCACCAGACGTCGTCGGAGCATGGCCGCCAGGTGAGGTCTCCGTCGTTGCCGCATTGCCGGCAAGCTAGGCTGTTCCGGGGAACGCCGGCAAGGTGGGCTCGGTTGCCCGGTCACGGCGACCAGCGCACCTGCCCTGCCGCAGACACATCAAAGCCGCCGAGCTCGCTTGCCTGCGCGGCAAAGCGTCGATCGGTCAAAAGGGCCAGAAGGCGCTGCAGGGGCGGGCGAAAATAGTCGCGCTGGCGCAGCAGCAGGTCAAAGCGCTCAAAGCACAACGGCACAAAGCCAACACCAGCGGCGCTGGCCACGGCGCGCGTGGCAATGCCGCAATCGGCACGGTCGGCCCGGATGGCCTGGGCCACGTCGGGACCGGTGCTGGCCCAGACCGTGTGGGGGAACTGGGACAGGGCGAGCCCCGCGCGCTTGAGCAGGCTCTGCAACAGTTGTTGGGCGCCGGCGCCATCGGGTCGCACAATCAGGCGCAGGTTCTGCGCCTGCGCCAGCCCCGTCAGTCCAAGGGGATTGCCAGCGGGCACCAGGAGGCCCTGTTCGCGCGCCGCGAAGCCCAGCAAGACGGCATCAAAAAGGGAGGCTTCTTGGCTGACGACGGCGACGTTGGCGTCGGCATCGTCGCCGTCGATGTCATGAAAGTGGATGGCCGCGGCGACCACCTCGCCCTTGAGAAAGCGCTCATATCCGGCTCGACTGCCCTCCGGCAGGATGGCCAATCCGGCCCGGCTCTCGGTCAACGCCCACTGTAAAAGCGGATCATGGCTGCCGCCGACAATCGGAGGCGGCTCGGGCGGCACCATGCCTTCGGGCCGCGCCATGCCGGAAAGCAGCCAGCAATCGAGATCCGCCCGCGAAAACAGCCAACGGCCCGTGACCTTGGTGCAGGGGATCTGCCGGTCGGCGATCAATTCGTAAAGCTTGCGCTCCCGCAGCCGCAGGTAGGCCGCGGCCTCCGCCGTGGTCATCAGCTGCAGGCCTGCGCCAAACTGCATATGATTGCACCAATTCTGGTATTTGACTTGGCTGGAAGAAAACACAAGAAATTCGGGGGAGCAATAGCACCGGAGTGGCAGCCTTGGACGGCATGACGGCACTGGAGTTGATCTGGTCCGGGGACGCGCGGCTTTTCCAGATCGTGGGCCTGTCGCTGTTTGTGACCCTGTCGGCAACGGTTTTGGCCGCCGGCGTCGGCATGCCACTCGGGGCGCTCTTGGCGCTGTCGCGCTTTCCCGGACGCCACGCTCTGATTGTACTCGTCAACGGCGCCATGGGGCTGCCGCCGGTGGTGGTCGGGCTCGTGGTGTTCCTGTTGCTGTCGCGCTCGGGGCCGCTCGGCGAGCTTGGCATTCTGTTTACGCCGCAAGCGATGATCATCGCCCAGGCCATCCTTATTGCCCCGATCATCGCCGCCCTGACGCGACAGGTGATCGAGGACCTATGGGCCGAATACAGGGACGAGCTCACCGCGATGGATGTCGCCGGCGCCCGGCGCGTGGTGGCCTTGCTCTGGGATGCGCGCTTTTCGCTGATCACCACGCTGCTCGCGGGCTTCGGCCGAGCGGCGGCGGAGGTGGGTGCCGTGATGATCGTCGGCGGCAACATCGACGGCTTCACGCGCGTCATGACGACCACCATTGCGCTCGAGACCTCCAAGGGCAACCTGCCGCTCGCCATCGGTCTTGGGCTGGTGTTGATCGCCGTGATCCTGGCGGTCAACACCTTGGCGTGGGCCGCACGCGGCTGGTCCGAACGACATGTTGGCTAGCCCCATGCGCGATCGCTCCAATCCCCTGCCGATCGAGTTTCAGGATGTCGCGTACGCGGCGGGCAATACCCCCATTCTCAACGCCATCAGCCTTGCCATTTCGGCGGGCCCGCCGACGCTGCTGTTGGGTCCCAACGGCTCGGGCAAGACCACCTTGTTGAAACTGGCGATGGGGCTGCTGACGCCGGTTGCCGGGCGCATCCTTTATGCCTCCGACGCCGAGGTCGCGCGGCGCCGCTGCGCCTTCGTCTTCCAGAAGCCCGTCATGTTGCGACGCTCGGCCGCCCGCAACATCGCCTTCGCCCTGAAGGCGGCGGCCCGCGCGCCCGAGGCGGCCACCATTGAGCGCCTGTTGCAGGCGGTCGGGCTCGGCGGCGTCGCGGAGCGTCCGGCGCGGCGGCTTTCCGGCGGTGAACAGCAACGTTTGGCGCTAGCCCGCGCGCTGGCGCGCGATCCCGCCGTGCTGTTTCTCGATGAACCCACCGCCAGCCTCGATCCAGCCGCTACCAAAAGCGTGGAAGACATCATCGTGCGCACTGCGGCGCGCGGCGTGAAGATCGTCATGGCCACCCACGACCTCGGCCAGGCCCGCCGGCTGGCGGGCAACGTGGTGCTGTTGGCCAATGGCGGCATCGTCGAGCAGGGGGCGGCGACGACCTTCTTCCAAGCCCCGGCCACGGCGATGGCCAAGCAGTTTTTGGCCGGCGAACTCATTCTTTAACGCGAGCTAATGAGGAAACAACATGCGCCTGCGGCTGCGTCAGCTGATCGTTCTCCTGCTTTTTTCTCAGCTCGCGCCGGCATTGCCCGCCGCGGCCGAGGAGAAGGCGATCGTGGTCGCCTCGACGACTTCGACCCAGGATTCGGGGCTCTTCAATTTCATCCTGCCGATGTTCAAGGCTAAGACCGGCATCGATGTCAGGGTGATCGCACAGGGCACCGGGCAGGCGCTCGATACCGGCCGCCGCGGTGATGCCGATGTGGTGTTCGTGCATGCAAAGCCGCAGGAAGAAAAATTCGTGGCCGACGGCTTCGGCGTTAAGCGGTTCGCTGTGATGTACAACGACTTCGTGCTGATTGGGCCGAAGTCCGATCCTGCCAAGATCAAGGGCGGCAACGACGTGGTGGCCGCGCTGCAGGCGATCAGCAAAACTGAGGCCCCGTTTGTCTCGCGCGGTGACAAGTCGGGCACGCACGCCGCCGAACTCGCGCTTTGGAAAGAGGCTAATCTGGATCCGGCCAACACCAAGCCGGCATGGTACCGCGAGATCGGCCAGGGCATGGGCGCCGCGCTGAACACGGCCGGAGCCATGGGCGCCTACGTGCTATCCGACCGAGGGACCTGGATATCCTTTAAAAACAAGGGCGAGCTTGCGATCGTGGTGGAGGGCGACCGACGCCTGTTCAATCAGTACGGCGTGATTCTGGTTAATCCCGCCAAGCACCCAAGCGTAAAAAAGGATCTGGGCCAGGCCTTCATTGACTGGCTCGTCTCCGGCGAAGGGCAAGAGGCGATCCGCGCCTACAAGATCGACGGCCAGCAATTGTTCTTTCCCAACGCCGGGGAAGGATAGCGCTTTGGAGGCATCGCTTGCCAACCGGTGGCAGCCTGCGGCTGCGGGCGCCAAACCGCGCGCAGCCGAGAATCGGGCCGCCTCGGCGCGCGCTTACCGGGGCGGGGCGAGCGCCCGTCGGGTTTCCTCTTGTCGGCTTTCCCTGTGTCGGGTTTTCTTGCGTCGGATTTGCTTGAGCCGGGTTTTCTTTGCTCGGATTTTCTTCGGCCCGGGGTTCTCGGGCCCGCCTCTGTTGGGCCCGATCTTTTTGGGCCCGATCTTTTTGGGCAAAGCCGTTTTGGGCCAGGTCTTTTTGGGCAAGGCCTTTTTGGGCCAGGCCTTTTTGGGCAAGGGCAGGGTTGACGGCCATCGCGTTCGGTCGCACGTTGCGCCACAGGCGCCGCCCGCATTGGGGCCACCGTGAGCCATTCCTTTTTTACACCATATCCAAAATACCTGCAGATCCGCGAGCTGCTGATGCGCCGTCTGGCGCGCGATCTTCTGCCGGGCGATCGGCTCCCGACCGAGAACGCCTTGAGCGGGGAGTTCGGCGTGGCACGCGAAACCGTGCGCGAGGCCTTACGCGGCCTCGAGGAGGACGGCCTGATCGTGCGCCGGCGCCGCAAAGGCACCTTCGTGGCCAAGCGGCCCGCGCTCGGCCACGAGCACCGGCTAACCGGGCTGAGTGAGGACTTCTCCGCCTTGAAATTCGACACGGGGGCGACCGTGTTGGACGCCAAGCCGGCGTCGCCGCCTGCAAGCGTCGTAGCGATGATGGGTTTGGTTCCGGCGGCGGAGGTCTTCCACATCGGGCGCCTGCGACATTTCGAAAAGGCGCCATTCTCCTATGAGGAAGCGTTTTTGCCCCTCGATATCGGCAAGAAGGTCGCCAAGCTCGATTTGCGCAACACGGCAATCCTGCACGAGTTGCGCGATCGCCTGAGGCTCAGGATCTGGGAGGAGCAGCAGCAGATCGAGGCGGTTGCGGCCGACCCTTATGTGGCGGGCTTGCTCATGGTTGCCGTCGGCGCCCCGCTCCTGTTCATGGTGCGGCATTTCTGCGACCAGAAAGACAAGAGCGTCGTCGTGTTCTGGTCGCACCTGCGCCCCGATCGCTATTACTACACGCTGAAATTGGAGCGCCCGCGCCGGCGCCAGCGTTAGGGTTCGTTTCCCAGGCCATTAGCGGATCCGGCGCAAGAATTCTCGCAAGCCCTTGTCGCGCGGCCGGTCCAGCACCTCTTGGGGCGGCCCGATCTCGGCAATTTGACCGTCGGCAAGATAAGCGATGCGGTGTGCAATCTCGCGGGCAAAGGACATGGCATGGGTGACCAGGACCATGGCAATGCCTTCTTGCGTCAGGGCGCGGATCACGTCTTCGACCTCGGCCACCAGCTCCGGATCGAGCGCCGAGGTGATCTCATCCAACAGCAGCACCTGTGGCTTCATCGCCAGCGCCCGAGCGATGGCAACGCGCTGCTGCTGGCCGCCGGACAGGTGCGCCGGGTAGCTATTGAGCCGATCGGCCAGCCCGACGCGGGAGAGGAGCTCGCGCGCCCTGAGCTCGGCGGCGTCCGCGGCCAGCTTCTGCCCGAAGCGGGGCCCGAGGCAGACGTTTTCCAGCGCCGTCATGTGCGGGAACAAATTGAATTGCTGAAAGACGATGCCCATGCGCTGGCGCTGGCGGGCCAAATCCTTTTCCGGACAGCGCCGCCGCCCGCCCGTGCTGTCCGCTCGGTACCAGAGAACCTCGCCGTCGAGCTTGATCTCGCCGGCATCATAGTCTTCGAGAAAATTGATACAGCGCAGCAGCGTCGTCTTCCCGCAGCCGCTGCGGCCGATCAAGGCCACAATTTCGCCGGCGCCGATGCTGAGATCGATACCGCGCAGGATCTCCACTCCGGCAAAGGATTTGCGAATGCCGCGAATTTCGATCACAGCCGCTCCCCCGCGAAACCTCTGGCCGCCAGCCGGCTTTCCAGGTTCCGGCCGAGCCGGTCGATGGCAAAGCACATGATAAAATAGAGCAGAGCCGCAACGGCGAGCACCCGATAGACGTCGAGCGTGCGTTCGATGATCTCACGCGAGGCCAGCGTCAGTTCCCAAACGCTGATGATCGACAGCACCGAGGATGCCTTGACCGCCATCACGCAAACATTGAGGTAGGGTGGTAGGGCATAGCGCGCCACCAGGGGGCTGACCACGCGCCGCAGGATCGACAGCCGCGGCAAGCCGAGGCTTTTGGCGCAATCCCATAAGGGACGCGGAATGGCGAGCACGCCCCCCCGAAAGACCTCGGCTATGAGGGCGGCGAGATAGAGGGTCAAAACCACGATGCCGGCCGCGTAGGGACTGATCCGGCCCCAAAAGGAGGCGAGGGCATAAAACACCAAAAGGGCGAGCAGCAGGACGGGCGTGCCGCGCACGACGAAGATATAAAGCCGGTAGATGGCGCGCCCAAGCGCCCACGGCGCAAAGGCGAGCGGCGTCAAGGCCACCGCCAGCAGCGTGCCGAAGGCGATGGCCGCCAGCGCCATCAGCAGCGAAATTACGGCCGCCTGCGCCAGCACCCACAGATCGGACGCCGTCATCTCCACCGCACGCCCCTCTGCGCCAACCGGGTCAAGACTTCGATGGCCCAGACCATGAAAAGATAAAACACCGCCGCGACCAGGAAGGGCGCGTAAGCCGCGCCCGTGCGCTCGGTCAGGACCTTTGCCTGCATGGTCAGCTCGACCACCGTAATCGCCGACAACAGCGAGGTGTCTTTCAGCAGCAGCACGGCCTGGTTGCCGAGCGCCGGGATGCAGTAGACCAGAAGCTGCGGCAAGGTCACCTTGCGAAACGCGGTCCACGGCATGAGGCCAAGGCTCTTGGCGGCATCGTGCTGCACCCGATCAATGGCCTTGTAGCCACCGCGGAAAATCTCACAAATGTAGGCGCCATTCTGCGCCACCAGGGCCAGGCCGCCGCAAATCGATGCTGGCCACAGCAAGCCGACCAGGGGAAAGCCGAAATAAATGAGATAGATCGGCAGCAGCACCGGCGTATTGCGCAAAAGCTGCACGTAGGCGTCGACCGTGCGCGCAGCCCAGGGGCCGCCGTTGAGGCGCAGGAAAAACAGGATGGCACCCCAAAGAAGTGCGCAGACGAAGGCGGCGACCGCAACGCCCAGCGTCCAGGCCGCGGCGTCGAGAAAGGCTGCGCCGTAGGCTTCCAACCAGGCCCGGTATTGGCCCATGCGGTCCGACTGCCTAGCGCGCTGGCGGCAAGTAGAACTTTTGCGGCGGCGGATCCTTCTTGAACCACTTCTGGTAGATTTCCGCGTATCTGGGATAAAGCGAACCGGTGCGCAGCTCCGATACGAAGGTGTCGAGCCATAGCCACCATTTGAAGTCGCCGGGCTTCAAATAGATGCCGTTGTTCTGCGAGGCGGTCAAAAGCGTCGGCAACACCTCGAAATCCGTAGCACTGGTGGCGGCGAAATAGTCGGCGGTGGGCGTATCGATTTGCAGCGCGTGAGCGCGCCCGCTTTTCACCGCCAAGAATTCGCCGGAGGGCGTATCGAAGGTAATGATCTTGGCCTTGGGAAAAAACATCTGGGCGCGATCGGCCATCTGCGGATTGTTGAGGTTGGCGACGGTGTATTTCTCCTGGTTCAGCTCCTCGAGCGATTTGATCCCGGCCGACTTGGCCACCATGATCGAAATGCCGGAGTCGATGAAGGCTCGGGTGAAGGCGACGCGGATGGCCCGGTCCGGATAAACCGTGGTGCCGCCGACCCCCATGTCCGCCCGGCCGCTCTCGATTGCGGGCCAGCGGCCATCGCTGGTGACGATCACGAACTCGATCTTGTTGGGGTCGCGGAACAGCGCGTTGGCGGCGAGCCGCGCCACGTCAATATCGAAACCGACCAACTCGCCCTTGTCGTCCTTGAAGGCAAAGGGCGGCACCGTCCCGAGCGTCACGACGATCAGGCTGCCGCGCTGCAACACCTCATCGAGGCGCGATCGCTCCTGCGCCTCAGCGGCAGCGACTGAAAAGAGCAAGACCAAAGCGGCGACAAGGGGGGCGGGCGTTGTCCATGCGTGGGCAAAGATCTTCTGCCAAACCTGTTTCATGACAGCCTCCCTTTGAGATGAGGACCCTACTGGCGCAGCACGCTCTCCGCGTTGGTGCCGAACAAGAGCTCGCGCAGCCGTTCCGGCGTGCGCAGCATTCTGCCGAGCTTGGTCAGCGAAGCGTCGAGAGCCTGCGCAAACTTCTTCGGTCCGCCAAAGCGCGCCAGCGTCTCGGGTGGCAGGAACTTGATCAGCAGGTCGGCACCCCCCGGCGGCACGCCGACGAAGTGTACCGTCAGCATGCTGTAATCGCGCAAGAGCAGCATGCACAGGGCCGCGGTCGCCTCGTAGGGCACGATCGGCGCCTGCTTCACCTCGCCGCGCTCCATGGCGATCTCAAGAATGTCGTCGGCGCTGATCTGGGCGGTGGTCGGCGTCTCGCGCATGCGGTTGCCGATCAGGGGCCGCAGCTCCGCGCTCACCCGCTTGGTGGCGGCGATGAGGTCGCGCACGCGTTGCGGGCTGTAGTTCTCCAGCGTCCGCACCACCGCTGGATACAGCATCTGCCGGCATTCGAGGCCGAATTCGAAGCCCTTCGCACGAATACGCTCGACCAGGTCCTTGCGTCCGGCGAGCAGGCCAAAGCGTGGTCCAACGGTGCCGTATTTGTCGAGGCCGGTGGCGCCCACGTCGACACCCATCTCCAGCATGCGCGGCTGATCGAAGGCGGCGGGGCCGACGCGCGCGCCGCCGGCATCGTCGACATAGACGAGGGCACCCTTCTCGTGCGCCAAGCGCACGATGGTATGGATGGCCTCGATCGGCAACAGCTCGTAGGTGACGGCAAGCCGCGTCAATACCACGAGCGCAACCTTTGGCTCCCGCTGCAGCACCTCCTTGAAGGCGGCGAGGCCGGCGGTGTCGGTGAAACGCGACCCCACGTGATTGGCGGCGCGCACCACCGAGGGATGGCTGTGACTGGCCGATACCCCGATCACCACCTCACCGGGTTTGACCAGGGTGAGGTGGGTTGCCATGGTCGCCCCCGTCAGCCGGTTGAAGGGGGCGACGTCGTGCTTGTCGGCCGAGCCGCCGACGTGCTCCAGGGCCAGCTCCTTGAGCCGATCGAAGTGAAGGGCGGGGCCGACCTCGTCGTCGGCAAACAGCAAATCCTCCTGCTGCATGGGGAGCGTGTGCTCGAGCCCCGTAAAGATGAAAACCTGCTCCGGCCCGCGCTCCCGGATCAGCCCCCAGGCGTGCTGGAGCTTGCGAAAGTCGTCGGCGGTACTCGCCAGGATGGCGCCGCGTGCATAGGATAAATCGGGCGCATGCTGGTTACCAAACCGGTCCATTCCCATCTTTGAATGCTCCTGCTTCGCGGCTTGCGCGCGGGCTGCGGCGGAAGCACAAGGGGCGCCAGGCGCGCGCGTCCGCCACGGGTGCTGCGCGGGTCCTCATTTGTATAGAAGACCGTACCTTAAGCCCAAGTTTAGCGTCAAGGCCAGGGCGGCGGCCGTGTGGGCGCGCGAAATCTTTTTGGGTGTCGCGGGCCGCGGGCGCCCGCCGCGCCAGGCCGGGGCGGCCAGTGTGGCATTCCCGTTTCACCGGCGCCGGCGATTGCGCCGAGGGCCACTCCCGCTAGTGCGCCCGCGGGCCACTTGTGAACAATGTGGCCGATTCGCTCCTCGGTCAGGTGCTGACGGCAGATGCAAGCGCTCGTGTACGGCTTATGGGTTTTGTTGTTATCGGCGGCCGCCGCGGTTGCCGCGGAGCCTCTGGCCAAAGGCATCCAGGACAACTCGTTCCTGATCGAGGAAGCCTACAACCAAGAAGCCGGCCACGTGCAGCACATCACCAATTTGCGCCGTCAGGACGGCCAGTGGCAATTCAGCTTCAGCCAGGAGTGGCCGATCTTTAGCCAAACCCACCAATTCTCCTACTCGGTGCCCTACAATTTCGGCGGCGGCAGCCGCGGCGTAGGCGACGTCACCCTCAACTATCGCTACCAGCTCCAGACCGAGACCGCCACGCGTCCGGCGATAGCCCCGCGCATTGCCCTGGTGCTGCCGGCGGCCAATCAGATCGAGGCCAGCGGCCCCCTCGAGGCCCGCGAGAAATCCTACGGCTATGAACTGCTGCTGCCCGTCAGCAAGATCGTCTCCGACCGCGTTACGCTCAATGGCAACGCGGGGCTGCGCTCCTTTTTCGACGTCGGCGGCCACCAGCCAACCACCTACCGGCTGGGCGGGAGCGCCATCTATGCGGTGACACGCGACTTCAATTTGCTGGTCGAGGCGGTTGCCGACTGGGTCGAAAGCGTCAATCCACAGAACCGGTTGGAACGGGAGTTCGAGTTCACGCTGCTGCCGGGCTTCCGGCAGGCGTTCAATTTTGCCGATGACGCCCAGCTGGTGGTCGGCGCCGGCGTGCCGATCCTGTTCAGCAATGGCTCGGCCGATGTCGGGGCTTTTTTCTACCTGTCCTTCGAGCACAAGTTTTAAGGCACGGGGCGTGCGCGCGCGCGCCCAGTAAGCCCAAGCGACGGGGTAAGCCCAAGCGATAAGGCGCGCCCGAGCCTTGCCGGACACGGGGCCGGGTCACGGGGCCAGTCACTGGCCAGTCACGGGGCCAGTCACGGAGCCCGCCATCGGCTGCGGGTTTCTCGCGACAAGGACGCTGGCGCCTATACCCCGGGAAGTGGGCAGGGGGAGGCCGTCGCCCCGGCGCCGGAGCCCCGCATTTGCCTATGCTGGCGGGGACGTCTAGCCTGCCGCCAGCGGCAGGGGCAAGGTGGGAAGGCAACAGGGGCTGGCGCATGGCGGAAGGCTTTGTTCGCGGCGCGTCCGAGACCGGCGATCCGCTGCTCTTGACCCCCGGGCCGCTCACCACCTCGTTGAGCGTCAAGGCGGCGATGCTGCACGACTGGGGCTCACGCGATGCCAACTTTCTGGCGCTGAACGGCCAAGTGCTCGAGCGATTGCCGCAGGTCATCAACGCCGGGGGCACCCACGTCACAGTGCCCGTGCAGGGCTCGGGCACCTTTGCCGTGGAGGCGATGCTGACGAGCTTCCTGCCCCGCACCGGCAAGGTCCTCATTCTCGTGAACGGGGCCTACGGGCAGCGCGCGCGCCGGATCTGCGAAGTCGCCGGGCGTCGCCACAGCCTGCACGAGACGGCCGAAGATACGCCGCCCGACCTCGACGTGATCGATCGCATGCTGCGGGCCGATGCGGCCATTACGCACGTGTTTGCCGTGCAGTGCGAGACCACCAGCGGCATCTTGAACCCGATTCCCGAGATCGCCGGGCTGGCCGAGCGGCACGGCCGGCGCCTCCTGCTCGATGCCATGAGCGCGTTCGGCGCGCTGCCGCTTGATGCAAGGCGCACGCGCTTTGATGCCGTGGCGGCCTCCTCCAACAAATGCATAGAAGGCGTGCCGGGGCTCGGGTTTGTCATCTGCCGCGAGGCGGCCCTGGCCGAAACGAAGGGCAATGCGACGACCTTGGTCCTGGACTTGTACGACCAGTGGCAGGCGCTCGCGAAAAATGGGCAATACCGTTTCACGCCGCCGATCCACGTGATTGTGGCCTTCCATCAAGCGCTCAAGGAATTCTTCGCCGAGGGCGGCCAGCCCGGGCGTGGGGCGCGTTACGCGGAAAACTGCCGCATCCTGATTGAGGGTATGCGCGGCATGGGATTTCGCACCTTGCTCAGCGATCGCCTGCAGGCGCCGATCATTGTCACATTCCATATGCCGAAGCATGCCAAGTTCGTCTTCCAAAGCTTTTATGACAAGCTCAAGGAGCGCGGTTACGTGATCTATCCGGGCAAGCTCACCGTGGCCGACAGTTTTCGCATTGGCTGCATCGGTAGGCTCAACGCCGAGCATATGCTGGGCGCGCTCGCCGCCATCCGCCAGGTGCTCGCCGAGTTGGGCGTGACCGGCCTTGGCGCGAGCGAGCGGTGAGGCAAGCCCCATGACGGCGCGTCAGCCCCAAGTCCAGGTGACCTGCAACGGCCGCCGCTACGGCATGCCGACGGCGCCCACGGTCGTCATCTGCCTCGACGGCTCCGAGCCCGGCTATATCGAGGCCACCATTGCCGCCGGGCGCGCGCCGACTTTGGCGCGTTTCATGGCCGATGGTGCCAACCTCGAGGCGGATTGCGTCATCCCGAGTTTCACCAACCCGAACAATCTCTCCATCATCACGGGCCGACCACCGGCGGTGCACGGCATTGCCGGCAATTACTTTTATGACCCGGCGGCGGGCAAGGAAGTGATGATGAACGACCCTGAATTCCTGCGCGCCCCCACCATCCTCAAGGTCTTCCAGGATGCGGGCGCCAAGGTGGCCATGGTCACCGCCAAGGATAAGCTGCGCGGATTGCTGTCGCACGGGCTCCAGTACACGGGCGGCCGTGCCATCGCCTTTTCCGCCGAGCGCGCCGAGCAAGTGACGCGGCGGCGCAACGGCATCGAGGACGCCCTGGGCTTCGTCGGCCTAGCGCTGCCCGAGGTCTACTCGGCAGGCTTGTCGGAGTTCGTGTTTGCGGCGGGCGTCAAGCTGCTGGCGGCGGAGCGCCCCGACCTCATGTATCTATCCACCACCGACTATATTCAGCACAAGGCCGGTCCCGGCACGGCGCTCGCCAACGATTTTTATGCCATGATCGACGGCTATTTGGCCGAACTCGACCGGCTCGGCGCCATCATCCTGGCCACCGCCGATCATGGCATGAACGATAAGCACCGGCGCGACGGGACGCCCGACGTCATCTACCTCAAGACCCTGTTCGACGCATGGCTCGGGCAGGACCGCGCACGCGTCATCCTGCCCATCACCGATCCCTACGTCGTGCATCACGGTGCGCTGGGTTCGTTTGCAACCGTGCATGTGCCGGCCGATGCCGACCGCGCCTGGCTCATCGCCAAGCTGGAAGCCATCGACGGCATCGACCTCGCCCTGCCCCGCGAGGAGGCGTGTCGGCGCTTCGAGCTGCCGCCCGATCGCCTCGGCGACATCGTCGTCCTCTCCAGCCGGCACAAGGCGCTTGGCACCGCGCCGGAGCTGCACGACCTGTCGGGCCTGAACGAGCCGCTGCGCTCGCACGGAGGATTGACCGAGCAGCGCGTGCCCGTCATTTGCAACCGGCGCCTGGCGGTGGCGCCAGGTCGCAGCCTGCGCAATTTCGACGCCTTTGACCTGGCTTTGAACTGCGTGCGCTGAAGCAGAGCGCAAGGAGCCGTCATGCAGGACCGCGTCGCCACCTCCAAGCTGCCGGTCAAAGCGCATGAAGAGATGCGGATCGCGGGCAAGCGCGTCGATGCCGCCGAGCGCATCGAGGTCCGCAATCCTTATACGGGCGCGGTCGTGGCCACCGTGCCGGCCGCCAGCCCGGCGCAGGTGGCCGAGGCCTTCCGGGTCGCCTACGCCTACCGGCCCAGGCTCACGCGCTATGAACGGCAAAAGATCCTGCTGCGCACGGCCGAGATCCTGGCGGGGCGCCGTGAGGCGATCGCCCGTCTGATCACCGCCGAATCGGGCCTTTGCCTCAAGGATTCCCTGTACGAGGTCGGCCGCGCCTGCGACGTGTATATGCTGGCCGGGCAGCTGGCGATCCGCGACGATAGCGAGGTTTATGCCTGCGATATCACGCCACACGGCAAGGCGCGGCGCATCTATACCTCGCGCACACCCGTGCGCGGCTGCATCTCGGCGATCACCCCGTTCAATCACCCGCTCAACATGATCAGCCACAAGATCGCCCCCGCGATCGCCACCAACAACCGCGTGGTGGCCAAGCCGACGGAACTCACCCCGCTGACGGCCCTGTTGCTGGCGGATGTGCTTTATGAGGCGGGCCTGCCGGGCGAGATGCTGTCGATCGTCACCGGCAACCCCGGCAGCATGGGCGACGCCATGATTGTCGATCCACGCGCCGACATCGTCACCTTCACGGGCAGCGTCAAGGTCGGCAAGTACATCGCCGCGAAGGCTGGCTACAAACGCCTGGTGCTAGAGTTGGGGGGCAATGACCCCTTGATCGTGATGGAGGATGCCGATCTCGAGGCCGCCGCCGAATTGGCGGTGCAGGGTGCCACCAAGAATTCCGGGCAGCGCTGCACCGCGGTCAAGCGCATCCTGGTGGTGGAGGCGGTTGCCGATGCCTTCGCGGAGCTGGTACTGGCCAAGGCGCGCAAGTTAAAATGCGGCGATCCGCTGGATCCCAGCACGGATATCGGGACGGTGATCCACGAACGCGCCGCCCGCCAATTCGAAGAGCGCGTCAACGATGCGCTAGCCAAGGGCGCGCGGCTGCTGCTGGGCAACGAGCGCAAGGGAGCGCTGTATCCGGCCACCGTCGTCGACCACGTGCCCCATCGCTCGGCGCTCGTCTACGAGGAGACCTTCGGGCCGGTCATCCCGATCATCCGCTGCCCCAACGACATTGCGGCGGTGATCGCGCTTGCCAACGACACTCCCTATGGCCTGTCGTCCGGGGTTTGCACGAACCGGCTCGACTACATCACGCGTTTTATCAATGAGTTGGAGGTGGGCACCGTCAATGTCTGGGAAGTGCCGGGCTATCGCATCGAGATGTCCCCATTCGGTGGCATCAAGGATTCGGGCCTTGGCTACAAGGAAGGCGTTTGGGAGGCCATGAAAAGCTACACCAACGTCAAGACCTATTCGCTGCCCTGGCCGACATGAGCGTGCAGAGGCGGCATTCGAGGGGAGTACCGTTGCATGTTCGCGAAACTTTGTCGGGTGGCGGCCGCCTGCGCGCTGGCCACGGGCGTGCTTGTTGCACCGGCGCTGGCGCAGAAAACCAAGCTCAGCGTCTACACCGCGCTCGAAAATGATCAGCTGGCGCCGTTCAAGGCGGAAATCGAAAAGGCGGTGCCGGGCGTCGAGATCGAGTGGGTGCGCGATTCCACCGGCGTCATTACCGCCCGCTTCCTGGCCGAGAAGGACAATCCCAAGGCCGACATGGTCATGGGGCTTGCCGCCTCCAGCCTGCTGGCCTTCAAAAAAGCCGGGCTGCTCGAGGCCTACCAGCCCAAGGGTGCCGAGGCGTTGCGTCCAGCCTTCCGCTCGCCGGACGGCACCTGGACGGCGCATGACGCCTACGTGGGCATCATTTGCTTCAATACGGCGGAGGCCCAGAAGGTTGGTTTGCAAGCGCCCAAATCCTGGAAGGACCTGACGGACGCCAAATACAAGGACAGGCTGGTGATGCCGCATCCGGCATCCTCGGGAACGGGTTACTTGACGGTTGCGGCTTGGCTGCAGCTGATGGGCGAAGCCGAGGCCTGGGCCTTCATGGATGCCCTGCACCAGAACATCGCCGTTTACACGCATTCGGGCAGCGCGCCCTGCGTGCAGGCGGCCAAGGGCGAACGCATAGCCGGTATCGCGCTCGACATGCGGGGCGCGCGCGAGAAAACAGCGGGCGCGCCCTTGGAAGTGATCGCGCCGGTCGAGGGTGTCGGCTGGGACATGGAAGCCTACGCCATCGTCAAGGGCAGCAAAAAGCTCGACCTCGCCAAGCAGGTCGCCGACTGGGCGGCAAGCAAGGCAGCCAACGAGCTTTACTCCAAGTATTACGCCATCGTCGCCCATCCCGAGGTCAAGAACGTGCCCAAGAACTATCCCGCCGAAGCCGAGGCGCGGATGGCAAAGATCGACTTCCAAAAAATGGCCGATGACCGCGAGCGCGTGCTGGCGGAGTGGTCGAAGCGCTACGATGCCAAGGCGGCGCCGAAAAACTAGCAAGGCCGCGTCGGCGGCTGGTGCCCATGATGCAAAGCGTCGAACGAACCGCCGCCGTGGCGTCGTCTCAGATCGCAGCGGGCGGCGCGGTCCGCCCGCCGCACTTGCGCATCGAGGCCATTAGCAAACGCTTCGGCGCCTTCAGCGCGCTGGAGGACGTTTCGCTTGCCGTGGAAGCGGGACGCCTGGTCTGCTTCCTTGGCCCGTCGGGCTGCGGCAAGACCACGCTCTTGCGCGTGATCGCGGGCCTCGAGGTGCAGGATGCCGGTCGCATTGAGATCGGTGGTCGCGATGTCAGCCGCCTGCCGCCGGCGCAACGCGACTTCGGCATCGTCTTCCAGTCCTATGCCTTGTTTCCCAACCTGACCGTTGCCCAGAACATCGGCTATGGGCTGGTCAATCGGCGCAAGGGGCGCGCGGCGATCAAGGCGCGTGTGGCGGAGATGCTGAGCCTCGTCGGGCTGAGCGAGCACGGCGCAAAATATCCCATACAACTTTCGGGCGGCCAGCAGCAGCGCGTGGCGCTGGCCCGGGCGCTGGCCTCCTCACCGACCCTGCTGCTCCTCGACGAGCCGCTGTCCGCGCTCGATGCCCGGGTCCGCGTGCGGCTGCGCGAGGAGATCAAGGCGCTGCAGCAGAGCCTGGGCGTGACCACGATCATGGTCACGCATGACCAGGAAGAGGCCCTGGCGATGGCCGACAGCATCGTGGTGATGAACCGCGGCCGCGTCGAGCAAATCGGCGCACCGCCACAGATCTACGGCCATCCGGCCACGGCCTTCGTCGCCGACTTTGTCGGCGAGATGAATATGTTCGATGCCACCATCGCGGCGGCGGACCGCCTCGCCGTCGGGGACCTCATTCTGACCTCGACGCACATTGGCAATCGCGGCGCGGGCACGCAGGTGCGGCTGGGGCTCAGACCCGAGGAGGTGCGGATCCGTGGCCTTGAGCCCGGTCAACCCAACACGCTCACCGTCACCGTGACCGTGCTCGACTTTCTCGGTGCTTTCTGGCGCGCAACGCTGCGGCTCGAGGCCGACGAGCGTGTTTTCTTGCGCTCCGATTTCTCCATCAATGCGATGCGCGATCTCGATATTCGCCTCGGCCAGCGTCTCAGGATCGCCTTGCCGGCCGAGGCCCTGCGCGTGTTCGACGGGGCGCGGCCATGACGGCCGTGGCCGCGCGCGGCGCGCCGCCGCGCCGGCTTGCCGGCGAGGATCTGCTCATGCGCGTCGGCATCCTCGCGCTGGTGGTTCTGCTCGGGCTCTTCATCGCCCTGCCGCTCGCAACCTTGCTGGTGAAAAGCTTCCAGGACGGCGCGGGAGGCTTCGTCGGCCTCGGCAACTATTGGCGCTACTTCACGACGCCAACCTTGGTTGCCTCGGTATGGAACAGCTTGGGCGTGGCGGTGCTGTCGACAGGGATCGTCGTGCCGCTGGCGTTCCTTTACGCGTACGGGCTCACGCGCACCTGTCTGCCCGGCAAGCGGCTGTTTGCGGCGCTCGCGCTGTTGCCGCTGTTCGCCCCCTCGCTGCTGCCGGCCATTTCGCTCATCTACATCTTCGGCAACCAGGGCTTCCTCAAGAGTTGGCTCCTCGGCGGCAGCATCTATGGCCCCTTGGGCATCGTCATGGCCCAAGTCTTTTATTGCTTCCCGCATGCCCTGATGATCCTGATCACGGCCTTTTCGCTTGCCGACGGTCGTCTCTACGAGGCCGCCGCGGCAATGGGCACGCCGCGCCGGCGCGTGTTTTGGACCGTGACTTTGCCGGGCGTGCGCTATGGGCTGATCTCGGCGCTGTTCGTCGTCTTCACGCTGGTGATCACGGACTTCGGCATCGCCAAGGTGATCGGCGGACAGTTCAATGTGCTGGCAACCGACGCCTATAAACAGGTGGTCGGACAGCAGAACTTCGAAATGGGTGCGGTCGTCGGCTTTTTGCTGCTGGTGCCGGCCGTGATCGCCTTTGCGCTCGATCGCTACGTGCAGCGCCGCCAGGTGGCCCTGCTCTCGGCGCGCGCGGTGCCCTTGGCGCCCAGGCGCAATGCCGGCCGGGATTTGGCGATGATGTTTTACTGCCTCTTGGTTGGAGGCCTGATTGCCGCGGTGCTGGCCGTGGCGGTTTGGGGCTCGTTCGTGACCTACTGGCCCTACAATCTCAGCCTCACGCTCAAGAACTATGATTTCGAGACCTTTGAACCCAACGCCGCGGGTCCCTACTTCGCCTCTCTCAAGATGGCGGCATTGGCGGCCGTCGCCGGCACGGGGGTCATCTTTTGTGGTGCCTATCTGATCGAAAAAGGCTCTGGGTTGACCGGCCTGCGCACGCTGGCGCAGGCGACCGCCATGCTGCCGATGGCGGTACCCGGCCTGGTGCTGGGGCTGGGCTACGTCTTTTTCATCAATGCCCGCTGGAACCCGCTGGGTGTGCTCTATGGCAGCATCCTGCTGCTCGCCATCAACAGCATCGCCCACTTCTATACGACGGCCCACGTCACCGCCATGACCGCGCTCAAGCAGCTCGACGGCGAGTTCGAGGCCGTATCGGCCTCTCTGAAAGTGCCGTTCTATCGAACGTTTGCCCGCGTCACCGTGCCAATCTGCCTGCCCGCTATTCTGGATATCGCCATCTACCTGTTTGTGAATGCGCTCACGACGGTGTCGGCGGTGGTGTTCCTGTATGGCGCCTCGAGCAAGCTGGCATCGATCTCCATCGTGCACATGGATGAAGCCGGGGCGACCGCCGCGGCGGCGGCGATGGCGACGCTGATCGTGGCCACCGCGCTGGCCGTCAAGCTCCTCCAGCTGGTGCTGGAGCAACACCTGTTTGCCAAGCTGCAGGTCTGGCGCCAGCGCTAGGGTCTAACAGCGGCGCTGCGCAAGATTGTGCCGCGCGGCACGGATCATGCCACGGCGGCGGCCTTGGGTAGAAAATTCGGTCTGCGATCGCCCGGCGAGGGGCGTGCGGCCGAGCACCGCCTTTGCCAATGCCTTGGCGCATCGAAGCCGCGCTTTGCCCGAGCCGCGCGCGGCGGGGGGAGGGCGACGCCGGTGGCCCGCTCAGGCTCACTTCGTACTGGCATCGTCCATCATGGTCTGCACGACTTCGAGCAGCATGCTCTCGGTCGTTGGGCTCAAGGCGAAGTATTCCTTCCAGGCCGTCTGCTGGGCAAAGCGTACCCAGGCCAGATACTCCTCGTGCGAAAACCGATGATACTTGGCACCGGCGGCCGTAAACGTCTTGATGAAGCGTCGCTCGGCATCATTCTGGGTGGCGACAAAATAGGTTTCCGAGATTTCGGCGGCCGCCTCGAAGACCTCCTTTTCCGCCTCCGACAAGCTGTCCCAGAGGGCTTTGGAGATCAGCAAGGGATTGGCAAACATCCAGATGCCGGGGCTGCCCGCCGTGAAGTGCTTGGCATGCTCATAAAGCCTCTCCGAAACGAAGGTCTCATAGGAAGTGAGCGCGCCGTCGAGCTTGTCGGCCTGCATGGCGGCATAAAGTTCGTTCGACTTGAGGTCGACGGGAAGGGCGCCGGCCCGGCTCAACATCAGATCGAACAGGGTATCGCCGCTGCGCAGCCTCAAACCCTTGACGGTTTCGGGTCCGGCGATTTCCCGGCTGCGGCTGACAAAGCCGCCGGCCACCCACCACCAAGCCAGAATATGCACGCCGTTGGAGTTGGCGATGTCCTGCAGGCGATCGGAGACCTTGGAGTTTTTGAGGGCGCGGGCGGCCTCGACACTGCGGAACAGCCCCGGCAGCACCGCGAGCGAGAATTCCGGGATCTTTTTGGCGGCGTAGGGAAGGGGGTAGACGCTCATGCCGAGTTTACCCGATTGCAGGGCGTCGAACTGGTCCTCGGCCTTGATTTTGAGCGCCAGTTGCGGGTGGATTTGAAAGCGCATGTCGGGCAGCCGCGCCTCAACCTCATGCACAAACACGCGGGCGGCGCGATCGCGCGCGTCGACGGTGGCGGCCCACTGGTGCGAAATCGAAATGTCTTTGGCCGAGCCCACCGTTGGCCATAGGGGCACAAACAGCGCCGCCAACAGCAAAACCCTAGGCCGAAGGTTAGCCATGATCACTGCATCCCTCAAAATCGCGGGCGAACCTTAAAATCGCGAGCCAGGCGCCGCGGCCAAGGCCCAACTCTTTCGGCAGCGTTCGTGTCGGATTGGCGGCGCCGGTGCTGCCCCAAGCGGCATCGCGCCCGGGGCTCGCGCAAAAGTGAAGATGAAGGCGGCCGACGCAGCGCAGGGCAGCCGCGCTGATCACTGCACCCGCGGCCGCGGCATCGACCCCGTGCGCTTGCTTCAGCTCAGGTCAACGTAAAGGTGAGCTCACCCAGCTTTTCGATCGAGGTCGAGACCTTGTCACCGGCTTTCAGCCACACCTGCTTGTCCTTGGCATAACCCGAGATCACACCCTCCGGCGTGCCGGTGAAGATGAGGTCACCTGCCTTAAGCGTCATGTGGTGGGAAATGTAGCTGACGAGCTGTTTGCAGTTAAACACCATGTCGCCGGTATTGGAGGACTGGCGCAGCTCACCGTTGACGCGGCACTCGATTTGCAGGTTGTCGCCGTTGACCTGATCGGCCGTCACCAGCCAGGGGCCGATGGGTCCCGAGCCGTCAAGGGTTTTGCCGAGCATCCACTGGCTGGAGCGCGATTGCAGGTCGCGCGCGGTGAAGTCGTTACCCGTGCAGTAGCCAAAAATGTAGTTTGGCGCCTCGGCCTCGGCGACATTTCGTGCCGTGCGGCCGATGACGATCACCAGCTCGGCCTCGTAGTCAAATTTTTCCGCCTTCTCCTTGGACACGGCGATCACGCCGCCGCAGGCATTGAGCGCGGTATTGTACTTGTTGAACAGGATTGGCTGTTTCGGCACGGGCTGGCCGGTCTCAGCGGCGTGCTTGCGATAGTTGAGGCCGATGCAAACGATCTTCTCGGGGCTCGTCACGCACGGCCCGAATTTGGCTTGGTCCTCGGCGACGAAGTGGGACGCGGCCGCCCGCTCGAGGAGGCGTTGCAGCCCGGCCAGGTCGCCGGAGCCGGCAAGGACGGCGCTGATGCTGGTCGGGGCATTTTCCTTCAAGGCCTCCTCGGCGGCGACCACATCGAGGATGCCGCGATCGCTCTTGAGCCCAAGGCCGCTGCCGCCCCCGCGCGCCAGCGTGCAGAAGGTCATGCCCCGCGGCAGGGCTTGCGCTCCCGCGCCGGTGCTCGCCGCCTGTGCGGCAAGGGGTGAACGGTGAGCCTCAAGGCTTAGCCCAGCCAACGCCGCCCCGCCCGCAAGGCCCGCGGTCTTGAGAAACGTCCTGCGCCGTTTGTCCATGTTCGCCTCCAAAATTCATTCGAGCAAAAAAACGCACAAGCCGCCCACGCGGTTGCCCGCCGGGTCGGGGTGCAAGCCTCCCTAATTCCAAAAAATGGCCGCCAGCGGGTTGCTGCTCGGCGGGGCCTTGACCTTTTGCGGGGCGCGCGAGCTGGCGCGCGCCGGCGCCCGCGCGCTCTGGCGCGCAGGCGTCTCGGGGGTGGCGGCGAGGCTGACACGGGCGCCTTCGAGTGCGGAGGCCAGGCGATCATCGAGACCGTAAATATCGGGAAAGTATTGCACCTTGCCGGCATCGTCGGCGACGGCCGTAAAGTAGGTGACGTGCACGGGGATCGATTGCTTGAGCGCGATTTCCCCGCCGCGTCTGACGTAGCCCTGCACGTCGCTTGCCGTCCAACCTTTGTCGTGGGCGAGCAGGACCTCCGCCAGGCGTATCGGATTTTGCACGCGCATGCAGCCGTGACTGAAGGCGCGCATAGCGCCGCCGAACAGGTGTCGCTCCGGGGTGTCGTGCATGTAGACGTCGTGCTTGTTGGGGAAGCGGAATTTGACGATGCCCAGGACATTCTTGGGGCCCGGCGGCTGGACGAACTCGAACTCGCGGATGTCGACCTTCGACCAGTCGACGGCATCGGGGTTGATCGGCTGCCCGCCACGACTGACGAAAAGACCGTGGCCCGCCAGTACCGCCGAGGCCAAGGGATAGCTGGAAAACCAACCGCCACCGGTATTGCGCAATTGCGGCCACAGCTCCTGCGTCTTCATGCCCGCAGGAACGCCCCAGGAGGGATGAAAGATGACGAATTGCATGTTGGCCGAGAAAATCGGCGTCGGCGTGCTGGGCTTGCCCACGACAATCTTTTCGGACAGCGTGACCTCGCCGCGATCGACGACCCGCGTCACCTGCTCGGGCACGCTGTCCCAAACATAAAAGTCGCCGAGGTCATCGGGCATCCAGCGCCAACGCTCCAGGTTGACGATCAGGCGCCGAACGGTAGCGGCCGTGTTGGCATCGGCCGGTCCGGCCCGCGTCGCCAGAAGCGCCTGCCGCAGGTGCGCGAACTGCGGGTGGCGCGGGTGGAGTTGGCGCAGATAGGCGGCGACATCGGCCTGCTCGGCAACCGCAAGCAGGAGCGAGCCCGGGTCGTAGACAGGGGGCTTCTGGTCGAATTTTCGGCTGACCGTGGCGGGCTCGAAGCGGCCACCGCGTGCGGCTCTTGCATACTTGAGGACGGCCAAGCTCAGCTTGATTTCGACGTCGGCCAGCGCCTCGACCTCGGCCGCCGGCGCGCCGACTTTGGGCAGGTCGAAAACAGAGGTCTTCAAGCCCCAGCTGTCGGCCTGGCTAATCTCGAGCATGGTTTGCTCGGCCCGCGGCGTGAGCACAGCATCGGCCAACCAGAGGGCGCCCGCCCGTTGCGCATAAAAAGCCTTGAGTGCCGCCGCGTCGGCTTGCTCGCCGCTATCGCGGGCTGCGGGGGCAGTGGCGAGCCGCTGCCGCACCGCCTGCACGATCGGGTCGGCGTCGCGGGACGGCCCCGCCTCGGACAAGGCACCGGCGGCGCCGGGTGCCAACAAGGGCGAGGCGTTGGCCGGGGGCGGTGTGAGCGGGTCGGGGCCCGATTCGGGATAGGCGCCGGCATCCAGATCGAGTGCCGGCCGCCCGGGGGCCTTCGCCGATTGCCCGAGCGCGGTTTGGCTCAGGCCGCAGCACACGACCAAGAGGAGTGCGAGGCTGAACTTGCCCATTATCCGTCACCACCAATCGCGTGCCGAAGAATCAGCGGCTTTAGCGCACGGTAGTGCCTTGTCTGTGGTGGAGCCGCGAGCTCAAATCGGGATCGGCCCGCTTCCGATCGCGTATGTTGATCGCTTGTGATCTAAATGCATCGCCCAAGCTCACGCCCGACGCAACGCCTGCGGCGCGTAAAGCTCTGGGGCGCGCGACGGTCTGCTGTTGGCTTCGCGGCAATGCCTCGCCGCCGGCGGCGCGGCCAAATCGAAAGAGCGCGCAAGCGCGCGGCCCAGAGCACCCGGGCAAGCGCGGTGGCGGGGTGGTCCGATGCTGCCGACTGTCAGGCGCGCCGCGACGCCGTCGCGCTTATTTGGTTTTGGCGCGATCGGCTGCGGTTTTTTCCCAGTCCCGCATGAATTTCACGCGCTCCTGCGCCATCCGCAGGCAGGTGCGCTCGTAGTCGCGCCGGCTCATATGGGTGGCGGCGTCCCAACCCTGTTTGCAATCCTTAAACCAGGCGTCGGTCTGACCGCGAATGTCGTTCACCGCTTCCTTGGAGGCCATCGGCGCCTTCGGCGGCGGGGCTGGAGCGCTCTCGGTTTTGGCGGTGGATTGCGCATGAGCCCCATGGCAGGCAAGACCCAGGAGGAGCGCACAGAGGCTCGGCAAGGCACGCATGGGGACACCCTTGATGACGCGGCGGCAGTCGCAAGGCAAAGGATGCGCTTAAAGGGGTGCCACCACCAATCCGGAAAACCCCCGAGAGCCACCATTGGCACCTCCGGGCTCGCCGCGCGTCCGACGCCGGCTCGAAGGCACTAAGCGGACCATCGCTCCGCGCTACAACTTTGCTTAAAGGCGAGCGGGTTTGCTTAAAGGCGAGCGGCGTCATCGGCGGCTCGAGGCCTCGACCGCGGGCCCCGAGCGAGGCCGTAGCGATGCCGTTGTCGCCTGG
>DASTMQ010000552.1:0-2892 GCA_035714005.1 Hyphomicrobiaceae bacterium | reverse complement strand
GGTCGCCGTGATCTTCCTCGTGGTGTTTCTGCTGCTGCCGCTTGCTGCAGTGTTCGTCGAGGCGCTGCGGGCAGGCTTCGGCGCCTATGTCGCCTCTATCAGCGAGCCTGACGCGCTTGCCGCCATCAAGCTTACCCTTATCGTCGCCGCGATTGCGGTGCCTGCCAATATCGTGTTCGGGCTTGCCGCTTCCTGGGCCATCGCCAAGTTCGAGTTCAAGGGCAAGAGCATGCTCAACACGCTCATCGACCTTCCCTTCTCGGTCTCCCCGGTGATCTCCGGCTTGATCTACGTGCTCTTGTTCGGCGCGCAGGGTTATCTCGGGCCCTATCTGCAAAGCCATAACATCCAGATCATCTTCGCCCTTCCCGGCATCGTGCTCGCCACCATCTTCGTCACTTTCCCTTTCGTCGCCCGCGAGCTTGTGCCGCTGATGCAAGAGCAGGGCATTGGTGATGAGGAGGCAGCGCTGTCGCTCGGCGCGAGCGGCTGGCAGACCTTCTTCCGAGTGACGTTGCCCAACATCCGCTGGGCGCTGCTTTACGGCGTCGTGCTGTGCAATGCGCGCGCCATGGGCGAGTTCGGCGCCGTGTCGGTGGTGTCGGGCCACATTAGGGGCAAGACCAACACCATGCCTCTGCACGTCGAGATTCTGTACAACGAGTACAATTTCGCGGCGGCCTTCGCCGTCGCCTCGCTGCTTGCCCTGCTCGCCCTTGTCACGCTTCTCATCAAGATTGCGCTGGAATGGCGCTACGCCGACCAGATCGCCGCCTCGCGCCGCCATTAGGAGAAAGTCATGGACGCTCGGGTCTCAAATGAGGTGAACTACGCCGCCCTGGCCCGCGCGCCGGGACGATCGGCAGGGCATTGGGACAGGCCCGTGGACGTCTCGATAGAAAATGTCGCAAGGACGTTCGGTACGACGCCGGCGCTGCATGGCGTCACGCTCGGCATCGACGCGGGCGAGCTCGTGGCGCTGCTCGGGCCGTCGGGCTCAGGCAAGACCACGCTGCTCAGGATCCTTGCCGGCCTCGACGTTCCGACCTTCGGTCGCGTGCTGTTCGACGGCGAGGATGCGCTGAGGCTCACCGTACAGCAGCGGAATGTCGGGCTCGTGTTTCAGAACTACGCGCTGTTCCGCCACATGACGGTGCTCGACAATATCGGCTTCGGGCTCAGCGTGCGGCCGTGGTTGCGGCGGCCGAGCCGCAAGGAGATCCGCAAGCGCGCGCTCGAGCTGCTCGACCTCGTGCAGCTCTCGGGGCTCGAGAAGCGCTACCCCTCGCAGCTGTCCGGCGGCCAGCGCCAGCGCGTCGCCTTCGCCCGCGCGCTCGCCATCGAGCCGCGCGTGCTCCTGCTCGACGAGCCTTTCGGCGCACTCGACGCCAAGGTGCGGCGAGACTTGCGCCGCTGGCTCCGCGAAATTCACGACAGGACCGGGCACACCACCGTGTTCGTCACCCATGACCAGGAAGAGGCGCTGGAGCTTGCCGACCGTGTGGTGGTGATGAGCCAAGGCAAGATCGAGCAGATCGGCACGCCGGATCAGGTCTACGACACGCCGAACTCTCCCTTCGTGTTCTCTTTCATCGGCGAATCGAGCGTGCTGCCTGTGCGCGTCGATCAGGGGAGAGTATGGCTCGACGAGGAGCCCCTCGACCTTTCCGCCGGCGACGTGCCCAACGGTCCGGCGCGATTGTTCCTGCGGCCGCACGACGTCGATGTCGTCGAGAACGCGTCCGGCGCCATCGTCGGCCAGGTCTGCGTCTTGCGGCGTCACGCAGGATTGCGGCGCGTTGAGCTTGAAGTGGGTGCCGAGCGAAACCGCATCGAGATCGAGTTCCCCGCCGATTTCAGCCTCAATCTGGCAAGCCCCATTGCGTTTCTCCCGCGGCGCTGCCGGCTTTACCCGGCTTCACAAGCGCTCGAGAGCTGATAGGGTTGGGCCGCCTCAAGGCCTTTTTGAGCTCTGACAGCCAGTGGGTCTTGAGGCGGTTTCCAGCGGACCGGGCGCTCGGGCTCAGGACCGGGCGTCCGCGTCCCGCATCGCTTGCCCTAGACTCAGGCCTTGCACTCAGCCATGCCCTTCATTGCCTTCATGGCGTCGGGCTTGCTCTTGAAGGTCTCGGTGCCGACCAGCATCATCGACTTGCCGTCAGGCTTCTTGGCCGTGACCGAGCACTTATGGGTGCTTGCGCTCTGCGCCACATAGAACTCTGCGGCAAAAGCCGGGGTCACCATGCCTGCCACGAGCAGGCCCGCAATCAGGTATTTCTGCATCGGAGTACTCCTTGAGGTTTCAGTGGCCTTGGGCAGGTCTAGACGGCCCGGCCACGACCAAACCAAACTCTCGCCGTTTGGCGTGCGTTGGGCGTGGAGAGTGCGCACAGTGTCGCGGCGACACTCGGCCTCAACTCAATCGGCTTGCCCCTCTGCCGGCGCTGTTGCACTGCAATATTGTCGCCCGCGAGCGGAAGTCTTTGCTGTTGCTGTGAAACTGTCAGGTGCCCGTCAGCACGGAAAAGCGCGTTGTGGCAGGGCGCTGCTTCTGCCTGGAACGTCCCGCGTCATCGAGACGCGGCGCTCTCTCCGTCGGCAGGAGGCCTGAGCAGCGCTGCCGGCATGAGGAGGTAGAGAGGCAAGAGCCCGACGGCGCAGATCAGCCAGATCTGCCACATGCCCCAGGCGAAAGCCGCAATGACGGCGACCATGGCGAAGGACGCCGCGCCATAAGCTTGCGCCGCCGCAGGCAATAGCAGGATGCGCAGCGCCACGGCAGCGCCTGCGATCGCCGCCAGGATCACGCCAAAGACCCCGAGCTCGTACCAGGACTGCAGGAAGAGATTGTGCGCGTGCTGCCCCGTGGTGCGGCGGATGACGAAGCCTTTC
>DASTMQ010000551.1:0-17252 GCA_035714005.1 Hyphomicrobiaceae bacterium | reverse complement strand
CCGACTTGCTGCACCAACCCGTCGCGCATCACGACAACCCGATCGCCCAGGGTCATCGCCTCAACCTGATCGTGGGTTACATAGATCGCGGTGGTGCCGAGCCGGTCGTGCAATTTCTTCAATTCGACGCGCATCTGCACGCGCAATTTGGCGTCGAGATTGGACAGCGGCTCGTCGAACAGAAACACCTTGGGATGGCGCACGATGGCGCGGCCGAGAGCGACGCGCTGACGTTGTCCACCTGAAAGTTGACGCGGCTTGCGTGTCAGGTACTCGCCGATGCCGAGAATGTCGGCCGCCTCTTTGACGCGCTGCGCGATCTCTTTTTTCTCGAACTTTCGCATTTTGAGGCCGAAGGCCATGTTGTCGAACACGCTCATGTGCGGATAGAGCGCGTAGTTCTGAAACACCATGGCGATGTCGCGATCCATGGGCGCAAGGTCGTTGACGACCTGGCCGTCGACGGAGATGTCGCCGGAGCTGATCGCCTCGAGCCCGGCAATCATGCGCAAGGTGGTGGTCTTGCCGCAGCCCGAGGGGCCGACGAACACCACGAATTCCTTGTCGCGGATCTGCAGATTGACGTCTTTGACCGCGTGCACGGTGTCGTAGAACTTATTGATGCCCTTGAGTACGACCTGCGCCATTCGCTCCCGTCCGCCTCCACCCACTGCGCCGTTGCCGCGTTGCCGCGCAGCGCCGTTGTTGCCTGTTAGCCTTTGACCGAGCCTGTCAGCCCAGATACGTAGTGCTCCACAAAGAATGAATAGGCGACGGCCACCGGGATCGAACCCAGCAAGGCTCCCGCCATCAGCGGTCCCCAGAAGAACACATCGCCGCGGATCAACTCCGACGTCACGCCCACCGGCACCGTCTTTTGCGCCGGCGAGGACAGGAACACCAGAGCATAGATGAACCCGTTCCAGGACAGGGTGAAGGCGAAGATGCCGGCCGACAGGATGCCGGGAATGGCGACCGGAATGATGATATAGAGCATCGCCTGCCACCGTGAGGCGCCATCGATGCGGGCGCATTCTTCGAGCTCCTTCGGCACCGCCTTGAAGTAGCCCATCATCAGCCAGGTGCAGAAGGGAATGAGAAAGGTCGGATAGGTAAGGATCAGCGACCAGGGGGTGTCGCCCAGATTGTAATTGCGGATGATCTCGGCCAGCGGAATGAAGAGCAGGGTCTGCGGCACCAGGTAGGTGATGAAGATGCCGGTACCGAGGCCGCCGGCAAAAGGAAAGTTCAGCCGCGACAGGGCGTAGCCGGCAAACACGCCGCACACGAGCGAGATCGCCGTTGAAACCAGGGCGATGAAGGTGGTGTTCCAAAGCCAGGCCGAAAACAGCGTTTCCTCGAATAGATAGCGCACGTGCTCCAAGGTCGGCTTCGTCGTCCAGAAGGGGTTGTAGTTTACCGAGTTCCAGGGTCGGTAGAGCTCACCGTCCGGTCGGAAACTGGTGATGATCATCCAGTAGAAGGGGAACAGGAGAAACAGCAGGAAGAATGCCATCGGTAGATAGAAATAAACCCACCTTCTCCATTTGGCGCCTTCGATCATGGTTCAACGCGTCTCCACACGACGGATGTAAAGGAGCTGGACAATGACGATCAAGAGCAGCACCGGGAACATGGCGAGCGAAATGGCCGCCCCCTCGCTCAAGAGGCCGGTGCCGACGCCGATTTGATAGGCGTAGGTGGCGAACAAGTGCGTGGCGTTGGCCGGCCCGCCGCCGGTCATGACGTAGACGATCTGGAAGTCGGCCAGCGTCTGGATGACCGAGAACAGGACGACCACCATGGTCACCGGCAGCAACAGCGGCCAGGTAATATGCCAGAACCGCTGCCACGGCTTGGCACCGTCGATCGCCGCCGCTTCATTGAGCTCCGGACTGATGGTCTGCAGGCCCGCGAGCAGGCTGATGGCAAAAAACGGCACGCCGCGCCAGATGTTGACGACGATGATCGAGATCATGGCAAGGTCGGGATCGCCCAACCAATTGATGCGCCCGCTGATGACGCCCAGATGGTAGAGCGTCCAATTGATGACGCTGAAGGTCGGGTCGAACATCCAGCGCCAGGCAAACGTCGACAGCACCGTGGGGATGATGAAAGGCAACAAGATGAAGGCGCGGGTGAAGGCCTTGCCGCGGAAATTGCGGTTGAGCAGGATCGCCAGCCACAATCCCAAGCCCAGCTTGAACACGGTGGTGACGGCCGTATAGAGGAAGGTGTTGTAGACGGCCGTCCGGAAGATGGAGTCGTTCCAGATTTTGTAATAATTGGCGAAGCCGACGAAGTCGCCGGCCACGCCGACGCGCGTATTGGTAACCGACAGTAGGATGCCGCGCACGAACGGGTAGGCGATGAACAGGCCGAGCAGGATCACCGTCGGAATGAGCAGCATGAATGCGAGCCAGCGTTCGTCTTCCAGCACGCGCAGTCGCCGCGGCGGAGGGGGAGTGCTGAATGTGCTGATCGCTTCGACTGCCATCGAGGCATCCTTTCGCCTGCAATTGCCCGCGCCGGACAGCTGACCGGCGAAGGCACGTTTGCCGGAGCTTCGGCCGGCAACCGGCCGAAGCTGAGGGGCCTGCTAGCCGTAGACCTTTTTCAGTTCGCCTTCGGCCCATTTGACGGCTTCCTCGGCGGGCATGCCTTGTACGGCCTTGGCGTACATGTCGACGATGATGTACTTCGACAGTGCCTCACCCGCCTTTTTGCCGGAAGGACCGGCGTAGCCCGGCGTCAGGCCGAGCTTGCCGGCAACCTTGTAGGGTGCCATCACCGGATCTTCGTCCCACACCTTGTGCTTCTCCCACTCGGGCGTGGTGGGCGTGGCAAAACCCTTTTGCGAGATGAACCACTTCTCGTACACGGGTTTGGAATGCGCCCACTTCAGGAATTCCTTCGCCGCCTTTTGATTCTTGGAATAGCTGGGCATGACGTGCGAGTGGTAGGTGTGCATCGAGAACTGGCCCGCCGGCCCCTTCGGCAACGGTGAGTGCTGAATGTCCGTTTTCAGCTGCGCCCCCTTTTCCGAGACGTACTTGTCGGGGTTGCGCAAGGACTCGATGTAGATTGAAGCGCCGTTGAGCGTGGCCGAAATGGTCTGCGACAGGAAGGCGCGATTGTTGTTGGTGTCGTCCCAGGCAAGCCCGCCCTCGTCGTGCGCATCCTTCCAGAAGCCCGCCATAAACTTGACCGACTCCACGCTCTCCTTGCTATTGATGGCAACCGTCTTGCCGTCGGCCTCGACTTCCTTGCCGCCCCACGACCACAGATAAGGATAGGCAAAGGTCGGCGCGTCGCCGAAGGTGTGGCCCAGCGTCTGTCCGATCGGCCGCCCCTTGGCCTTCAGCTTCTTGCCGACCTCGCGATATTGCTCCCAGCTCTCGGGAAACTTCGCCGCGCCGACCTCCTCAAACCAGGATTTGCGGTAGGCGATCATGCCGCCGATGATGGCCCAGGGCATCGACAGCCATTTGCCGCCGTCGCCGGAGTTGGCTTTGACCAGCGGATAGTGCACACCCTCGGACTTTGCGAGCTCGGCGACCAGGTCCGCCATATCCACCACGCTTTCCGCGTAGAGCTGCGGGTGGTTGTTGTTGAGCATGATGAGATCGGGCCCCGCGCCGGATTGAATGGCCGAGGTGATGCGCGGCTGCAGGTCGTTGGCGTTGACGGTCTCGAAGTTGATCTTGACGCCGAGGGCCTTTTCGCCTTCGGGGAGCAGCTCCCGGCGCAGGAGTTGGTCGGAGGCCGGCACGAAATCATTCCAGCGCAGCCAGTGGACGGTGGTGGCTTGTGCGTAGGCGGGCGCCGTACGGGTCGCCAGAATGCCGGCCATGCCGCCGGCTGTGGCGAGCGCGGTCGAGCCCTGCACGAACCGGCGGCGAGTCACTTTGGTCATCAGTCATTTCCTCCTTTGACGTAACCAGTTTTTCGTCGTTGCCCGGACTGTACTATGTAAAGGCGCCGGGAACAAAGAACCGTGTTGGCGGCCGCCGGCGCTCTCAACCCTGTTGCGGACGGCAGCCTTTGCCCCCGCCAGCCGCCGTGTCCCCGAGCTCGGTGGCCATAGCCCGGGCGCGCCGCGTCGGCAATCCTGCCGCCAAAGCACCAACAGCGCGCTGCCCGACAGAGCGGCAAGCGGCGACCTGGCAAAAGCAAGCGGCAAACCGTGCCGGCCGGCATCTTGGGCCTTGTAGAGTGCCCTTCGCCTCGGCTCCCATCCGCGCGTCGGGGACGCCGCGGCCAAACGCAGGTGAGACGTCGGCCGTGTGGCTGCGGGCCCATCCCCAGCCTTGTTGTCGCCCGCGCGGGGCTTAAGGCCCACCGGCGGCAAATTGGCACGGGGGGCAGGAGAGAGGCAGGCGGCCGCGCGCCGATGCGCCGGGCTGCGCGTCATTGGGCCCCGCAGGCAAAGCGCGCAAGGCTGGCGCGATCGACCTCGATACCCAACCCCGGAGCTTGCGGGATTGTCACCATTCCCGAGACATGCTCGAGCGGCGCTTGCAGGATCGCCTGGCGGAAGGGATGCTCGGAGCGGTCGAATTCCAACAGCGGCTCGACCGGCGTTTGCCGCGGCGGGTTATGGGGCAGCACGGCCAGCAACTGCAGCGCCGCCGCAAGCCCGATGCCGGTGCCCCAGACGTGCGGCACGCACCTGACCCCGAAAGTGACGGCCATGTCGGCGATCTTCTTGGCTTCGGAAAGTCCGCCAACCGCGCAGATATCGGGTTGGATGATGTCGACGGCGCGGGCGCTGAGCGCCTCCTTGAAATTCCAGCGCGCAAACCAGGTCTCGCCGCCCGCCACCGGTATCGGCTGGCCGCGCCGCACCTCCTGGTAGCTGGCGAGGTCCTCGGGCACCACGGGTTCCTCGAACCAGCCGATGTCGCAATCGGCGACGGCGCGACCCAGCGCCACCGCCTCGATGGCGTCGTAGCCATGGTTGGCATCGAGCATCAAGCCGATCTTGGGGCCGATCGCCGCGCGGCACGCCCGGATCAGGGCCGCATCGGCGGCGACGCCGAAGCCAATTTTGAGCTTCACGGCGGCAAAGCCCTGTTGCACGTAGCCCAGCACTTCATCGACGATATAGCTCAGGGGATCGGCGGTGCCGCGGCGATAAGTGCCGGTGGCGTAGGCTTGGACTTGCCGACGCAATGGCCCACCCATCAGCACGTGGACCGGCGCCTGAAAATGCTTGCCCTTGATGTCCCACAAGGCGATGTCGAGCCCGCTCAAGGCCGTGAGGGTGAGCCCTCTTTGGCCTTGGTCGCGAAACTGACTGTAAAGATGCATCCAGATCTGCTCGCTGGCGAGCGCATCCATGCCGACCAGGTGTGGGCGAAAGGCGGCGACGATGGGTGCATTGAGGCGCGCCGGGCCGAAGCACTCGCCCCAGCCAACCGTGCCATCCTCGCAAATCACCTCGACCACGCAGCTGGCGCGCGTGCCCGTGCCGGTGAAGGACCAAGCGAACGCTTCCGACAGCCGGGCTTCGAGGACGTGGGTTTTGAGGTCGGCGATGCGCATTGCTTACCCCGCGACCGCCACCAGCCGCGACAGCCTCGTCGCCTGCTCGGCGTTGACCGATCCCGTCGGCGCTTGGCCACGGGCGAGGCTTCTGACCTGTTCGACGGTTTCGAGAGCCTGGCCCTCGATCGCCGCCTGCGTCAGGCCGCCGATGTGCGGCGTCGCCACCACATCGGCACGCTGGGCCAACCGAGGCGATGGCATTTGGTCGGGCGCGCGCCCCACGTCCATGGCGGCGCCGGCAAGCCGGCCCGCATCGAGGGCTTCGAGCAGTGCGGCCTCATCGATCAGGTTGCCGCGCGATAGATTGACCAGGAAGGCATCGGATCGCATGCGCGCAAGCGCCCGGCGATCGATCAAATTTTCGGTCTCGGGCGTCGCCACGGCGAGCGGCAACACAAAATCGGCGCGGCGCAGGAGGTCATCGAGGTCCACCTGCTCGATGCGATCGTGTTCCACCGTAACGTAGGGATCGCTCACCAGTACCGACATGCCGAAGGCCAGCGCCAGCTCCGCCACGCAGCGGCCAAGTGGTCCGTAGCCGATGATGCCGGCCGTGGCGCCCGCAAGTTGGCGCCCCATGCGCACTTGCGGTGCCTCACCGCGCTTATAGGCCATGTTGGCGCGCGAGATGCCGCGCGCGGCATCGAGCATGAGACCGATCACCAGTTCGCTGACCGCGGCGAGCCAGCTGCGGCCCGCATGCGTGACGAGCACCCCGTGCGTGCTGGCGGCGGCAACGTCGATGTTGCGGATGTCGACGGCGACGCGGCAGACCGCGGCGAGCTCGGGCAAGGCTGCGAAAAGGTCCGCCGCGCAGGCGGTGGCGCGATCGGCGACGATGATCTGGCAACCCCGTGCCGCCTCGATCAATGCCGGCGCCTCGAGCGGATAGGCGCCCTCGTGCAAGCTCAGCTCCCCCAAGGCGCCGAGCCCGTCAAGGGCGCGGGCGCCGAAATAGTTCTGCCGCATTTGCGGCGTGTGGGTGATGAGGATGCGCAGCGCGGGCATCGACGAGGCCTCACTTCCAAATTTTGCTCCTGTCGCCGGCGAATTCCTGAGCACAGAAAGTGCCACCCTGGTAGTAGTCGCCGACCGGGTCGGCGGCGAGCTTGGCCTGCTCGACCATGGCCTGTTCGCGAAAATCCTCGGCCCTGCCGGTCGGACGGTAGCCGAAGGCGTAGGCGCGAGAATTGTCCCACCAGGTGCGCTCATTAAACGAGGCGCCGTAAAAGATTTCGTACTCGAGGTCGGGATGCTCGAGGCCGATTCGGATCAGCTGCACGAGGTCGCCGGGGCTAAGCCAGATCGCCAGCCGGCGTTGGTCGAGCGGCCTGTCGCCGAGGTTGCCGATCCTGAGGCAGAGCACGCGCAATCCGTATTTGTCGGCATAAAGCGCAGCCAGGGCCTCGCCGAACGCCTTGCTCAGCCCGTAGCGCGTGTCCGGTCGTACCGTAACATCGGTGCCGATGCGCTGGACGCGGGGGTAGAAGCCGACGGCGTGGTTGGATGAGGCAAACACCACGCGTTGTACGCCCTTGCGGCGGGCGGCCTCGAACAGATTGCGGCAGCCGATGATATTGGCGTTGAGGATGGTCTCCCAGGAGCCTTCGACCGAGTGCCCGCCGAGGTGGATGATGCCTTCGCAGCCTTCGACGGCGCGCTCGACCGCGGCCAAATCGCCAAGCTCGGCCGCCACAAACTCTTCCTCGCTGCCGAGATCGGCGGGTCTTTTCAGGTCGCTCAGGCGCAACTCCGAATAGATCGGCCTGAGCAGCGTGCGCAGGCGCCGGCCGATGTCGCCGGCGGCTCCCGTCAACAGGACGCGCTGCATTGCTTGCCTCCTTTCACTGCTGCTCGCCCGCCTCAACTGGGCTCACCCGCCCGCAGGGCAAGCTGGCGATAGCGCTCGAGACTTTTTGCCAGGTGCGCGCGCATGGCGCGGCGTGCCTCGGTGCCGTCGCGGTTGCGTATGGCCTCGGCGATGCGCCGATGCTCCTTCTGGATGCGCGCCAAATAGCTGTGCTGCTCGGCGGGGGTCGCCAGCGTCGTGCGGATGCTGTGTCGCGGGATCACGTGCTGTCCGAGGAAGGCCAGGAGCTCACCGAACTGCGGGTTCATGCTGGCCTCGGCAATGGCGCGATGGAACGCAAAATCCTCTTTGACGGCGCTGTCGCCGCTGTCGATCGCCGCGTCGACGTCGGCTAGCGCCTTCATGATGGCGGCAACCTGCCAGCCTTTGGCACGCTCGGCGGCAAGCGCCGCCGATTCGACCTCGACGGCGACGCGCAGCTCCATCACGTTCAGCACGTCGCTGATCGAACTGAGGCCGTCGGGATCGATGCGAAAGGCGCTGCGGCGCGCATCGGCGGCCACGAATGCCCCGGAACCCTGGCGCGTCGTGACCAGCCCTTCGGCACGCAGTGCGGCGACCGCCTCGCGCACCACGGTGCGGCTCACGCGCATGGCGTGCATCAGCTTTTGTTCGGTCGGCAGCTTGGAACCGGGCGCGAGGCGGCCGCTGCGGATTTCACTTGCTATGCGGTCGACGATCTCTTCAGTAAGATTGCGGCTGGGGCGCAAAGGCCGCAAGAAAGCCGGCTTGTCAGTCGGCGGCGTTCGGACTACGCTGGCAATTCGTCTGGTCATCGTACAATTGTTCTAATGCCGATCCGATGCGCAAGCAACCAGCTGCAAGGCGGATTCGTGCGCTCACCAACAGCAACAGACGGCGAACGGAGGAACCCCATGGATAGGCGGTCGGTTGTGAAATTGGGGCTCGCGGGCGTCGCGCTGAGTGCGCTCAAGGGACCCGGAGCCCTGGCGCAAGCCAAGCAGGTCCTCAAGGCTACCGACGTGCATCCGCTCGGCTATCCGACCGTGGAGGCGGTGGTGCGGATGGGCAAGAAGCTCGAGGCGGCAAGCAACGGGCGCATCAGCATCCAGATGTATCCGTCGATGCAGCTTGGCGGCGAAAAGGAGATGATCGAGCAGGCCCAGGTCGGCGCCTTGCAGATTGCCCGCATCAGCGTCGGTCCCATGGGCCCGATCGTGCCGGAACTCAACGTCTTCAACCTGCCCTTCATGTTCCGCGACAACGCCCACATGGAGAAGGTTGTCGACGGGCCGATCGGCGATGAGCTTTTGAAAAAGCTTTCCGATCATCCCACCGCCGGCCTGATCGGCCTGTGCTGGATGAATGCGGGCTCTCGCAACGTCTACAACAGCAAACGGCCCATCACCAAGGTCGAGGACTTGAAGGGTCTCAAGATCCGCATGATGGGCAACCCGGTGTTCGTCGACACCATGAACTCGCTTGGCGGCAACGGCGTGCCCATGGGCTTCGACCAGCTAATCAACGGCATGCAGACGGGCGTCGTCGACGGCGCCGAGAACAACGAGCCCAGCTACGAGAGCGGTCAGCACTACCGCTATGCCAAGTTCTATTCCAAGACCGGTCACCTGATCATTCCGGAAATTCTGGTCTACTCGAAAAAGGGCTGGGAGACGCTCGCCAAGGACGACCAGGCGCTGATCGCAAAACTCGCCAAGGAGGCGCAGCAGGAGCAGCGCAAGCTCTGGTACGAACGGGAGGAAGAATCGCTAAAGAAGATGCGCGAAGCCGGGGCGCAAATTAACGATGTGCCGGATCGCAAGCCCTTCCAGGCCGCGGTCAAGCCTGTGTGGGACAAGTATGGCGCCCAGTACGCGGCCCTGATCCAGCGCATCCAGGATGTAAAATAAGGCGCGCACCTGCAGGTCGGCCGGTGGGGCGCCGGCCGGGTGCTTCCGGGTCGAGGGCCAATGAAAGCGCACTATATCCGGGCGATGGACGCCATCCATGGCGCTTGCGTGTTTTTGGCGGGCGTCAGCCTCGTCACTATCACGCTGATCATCCCCTACGGCGTCTTCACGCGCTACGTGCTCAACAGCGCCTCCTCGTGGCCCGAGCCGATGGCCGTGCTGCTGATGATTGTCCTGTCGTTCCTGTCCGCCGTCGTCTGCTATCGCGAATATTTGCACATCGCCGTGGGTATGCTGCCGGCGGCTTTGACCGGCGTGCCCCGGCGGCTGCTCGGCTTCCTGATCGAAGCCGGCATGTTGTTTACCAACCTGTTCATGCTCTGGTACGGCGCCAAGCTGGTAGGCGCCATGTGGTATCAATCGATCGCGGAATTTCCGCTGGTGTCGGTCGGGCTCTCCTACTTGCCGGTACCGATCGGGGGCGCCCTCACCGCCCTGTTCGTGATCGAACGCCTGTGGACGCAGGCGTTCTTCTCGGAACCCTCCAGCGACACCCTCAGTCACGTCTCCACCGAGTAGAGCAAAGCAGCCGAACGTCATGGATGTATTTATTCTCATCGGCGGCTTCACCGTGCTTTGCCTAATCGGCATGCCCGTCGCCTATGCACTCGGGCTCGCGGCCATCCTGACCGCCCTGTGGGTTGGGCTGCCGCTGGAAGCCATCATGCTCAAGACCTCGGACGGCATGGACGACTTTCCCCTCCTCGCCATACCCTTTTTCATTCTGGCGGGCGCGATCATGGCCGAAGGCGGCATGGCGGAGCGCATCGTCAACCTCGCCAAGGTCTTTGTCGGTTTTATTCGCGGCGGTTTGGCGCTCGTCAATATTCTGGCCTCGACGATGTTTGGCTGCATCTCAGGCTCGTCCGTTGCCGATACCGCTTCGATCGGATCGGTAATGATCCCGCAAATGATCAAGAACGGCTACCCGCGCCTGTTTGCCGTCAACGTGACGATCTCGGGTTCACTGCAGCCGCTGCTGATCCCGCCCTCGCACAACGCGGTCATCTATTCGTTGGCGGCCGGTGGCACCGTTTCCGTCGCGCATCTGTTCATTGCGGGCGTGCTTCCCGGCCTGCTGATGGGCGCCTCACTGATGGTGCTGTGCCTGATCATCGCCTATCGCGACAATTTCCCGAAGGGCGAGTTGATCCCGTTGCGGCGGGCCTTGAAGATCGCGCTCGACGCGGTCTGGGGCCTGGTCACGGTGATCATCATTCTGGGTGGCATCCTGTCCGGCATCTTTACGCCGACGGAATCGGCGGCCGTGGCCTGTGTCTGGGCCTTTTTCGTGACCATGTTCATCTACCGCTCCTATCGCTGGCACGAGCTACCGTTGATGATTGGTCGCGTCGTGCGCACCGTCGGCATGGTGATGATCATGATCGGCTTCTCGATCGCGTTCGGCTACATGATGGCGATCATGCGCGTGCCGGCGATGGCGACCGAATTCTTCGTCGCCGTTTCCAGCGACAAATACACGTTTCTGCTCTACGTCAACCTGCTACTCTTGTTCCTCGGCACCTTTATGGATTTGGCGCCGATGCTGCTGATCTGCACGCCAATCTTCTTGCCCGTGATCAAGACCTTCGGCATCGATCCCGTACACTTCGGCATTATCATGATCCTCAACCTCGGCATCGGCCTGTTGACACCGCCGGTCGGACCGACGCTGGCAGTTGGCTGTGCCATCGGCAAGGTGTCGATGGAGGCAGTCTCGCGCAGCATCATGGTGTTCTATATCCCGATGCTGATCGTGTTGGCGTTGGTCACCTACATCCCGGCGCTAACGCTCTGGCTGCCGAGCCTGCTGCTCGGGAAATAGCATCGCACAACGCCGCAGCCGCGCGCGTCGAAACTCAAATGCGCACGCCGGCGAGCGGCCACTGTTCGGGTCCAGCGAGGCGCCGCCGTCGCAGATAGGCGTGCGCCTCTCCGCTCCGCCCGGCGCGCACAAGGCAGAGCGCAAGCGTATATTCGATGAGATCGCGTTGCGCCCGGCTACCGCCGATGCGCTCGTGGCTGGCGATGATCGGTTGCAGGCAGGCGGACGCCTCGGCCCAGGCGCCGCGCCGCAGCGCCTCGAAGGCCCGCGCCAGGCTGCGCACCATGTCGGCGGCCGGGCCGCGGGCGCCGCTCTCGAGCTGCGCCAGCGCCTCGCCGTTGCCGGCAAGCGCATGGGCAAGCGCGCCGTGCACGTCCGCGAAGGTGACGCCGGGGGTCGGAAAGCTCGCGCTGGCGTAGGCGCTGAGCTCGCGCCACAGCTCGCCGTTGCGTGCCTCGCCGGCGAGCTCGGCGCGGAACAGGAAGGACGCCGAATCGGTCAGCGTATTGATCGGCGGCCCCCACGAGGCGCCGGGCCTTAAATGGGCATGGTAGACCTCCCAGGCCTCAGCGGCTCGCCCGAGCTCCAACTCCCACAGGGCAATGTGCCAGGCGAGGTGGCAATGCAACTGGCTCTCTTTGGGATAGCTAGCCCACCAGTCGCGCAGGTAAGCCAGGCCCGCCGAGCGCTCGCCGCTCTCGTAGTAGACGTGCGCGCGAATGTGGGCCCCGTGGGCATTGCGGGGATATTGAGCCAGCGAGCGCTCGATGTTGGCCAATGCCTTTTCGATTTGCCCGCATTCGACCTGGGCGAAGGCGTGCATGCACAAGAACCACCAGTCCTCCTCGCCATAGGCCATGGCCAACGAATCCATGAGGGCCAGCAGCTCGCCCTCGCGGCCGGCGCGTCCACTGAAGCCGATCAGGCCGAACACGCTCGTCAAGGGAGCAAGCACCATCGCATCGCACGGATAATCGTCGAGGTGCTGACGTGCCGCCGCCAGCGCCTCGACCGCCTTGCCCTCAATGAGGAGGCCGAAGGCTTCCAGGTGCCCCCGTTCGCGGGCGGACAGGCCGGGTGCCAGCTCCAGTCCGCGGGCGATGGCCGCCTTCGCCGCTTGCGGCCGCGCTTGGATTTGCAGCGCGCGAGCGAGCCCGGCGTGGGCGACCGCAAGGCCCGGATCGAAGGCAATGGCGCGCTCGAAGGCCTGCTCGGCACCGGGGTTGGCCGAGAGTAGGAGGTCGACGGCCGCCACATAGGCATCGCGCGCCGCGCCTGACGCCGTGGTCAGTCCGTTGCCGTATCGATCGCTCAGCATGTCATCGCCTCGTCCCTTGGGCGGTCGGTCAAGACGCGCCGCAGCCTGGCCGCAAACCTCAAGCCTCCGATCGGTGGCGCTTTTTTGAGCTCGCGCCGCAGGGCGTGCCGCCGATCAAAAGGCTAGAGCAAAGGCTACGCGCCTTTGCGGCTAGCGCGCAATTTCTGCGGCTCGCAAAAACCTGCGGCTGACGTCGGCAAGGCCGTGGGCCGGCAAGGCTGCCGGCTATTCCCGGCGCCGAACCGCCGCTTGGCTCGCCAGGCGACGCCGGCACGGCTATTCGGCGTGCCCTGCAGGCGTCGTGGCGCCAACGATGCAAGCGGGCAGGCGCGGCGCCGGCCGGCGCGCCACGGCAACAGGCAGGGCGCGCGCGCGCCGGTGGACATGCGCCCGGTGCGGGTCCCCCGCGGCCGGCGCCGGCCACGTGCAACGGCACAGCCGCGCCAGCGGCGAAACGGTGAATGAAGCCCGTCGCAGCGGCTGGGTGGCGCGAGGGGTGGTCCTTATTGGTGCGCGGAGCCCGGGGCTCGCGCGAGGGCGGTCTGGCTGTCGGCGCAATGGCCCTTGCGGCCGAGCCTTGCTCCTGCAATCTATGCTTCGGCCGCCGCAGCGAGGAAAGGCATCGACCATGTCAGACCCCCAGCAGCTTGCCATGCTGGAACGCCGGCGCATCGAGGCCGCGATCCTCAAGCACGTGTTCGATGCCCTGCGGGTCAGCCACGGCAAGGACGTGGCGGAGCGGACGCTGGCCGCCGCCGTGCGGGCATCCGCCATGGCGCAGGCCCGCGAGATGGCCGCGACGGTCCACGGCGACACGTCGCTAAAAACCTTCATCGAGCGCCAGGAGCTGTGGACGCGCGGCGGCGCGCTCGAGCGCGATGTGATCGAGCAAGGAAACGGGCGCTATCGCTTCAACGTCACCCGCTGCAAGTATGCCGAGATGGACCGTGACATGGGGTTGGGGGAGATCGGCCATCTCCTTTCCTGTCAGCGCGACGGCACCTTCTGCGAGGGCTACGACAGGCGCCTCAAGCTCAAGCGAACTCAGACCATCATGCAAGGCGCCAGCCATTGTGATTTCGATTACACCTACGAGAAGGATGCCCCGGCGTGACCCCAGTGGCGACCGAGCTCTTCGCCGCCGGCGGCTATCGCTTCATTCCGGCGGTATTTCAATATTCGGGGGGTGTGGCGGCCGAAGCGGGCTTTCGCATCGAGCGCGTGCGATTTCGCCGGCCGCTCCCCCTGGCGCGGGGCTTCGAGCGGGCAGCCCAGATCATCACCGCGCGCGGCCGGCCACTCGGCGCCTTTTGTGCCTGCGAACTGCGCTCGCCCGCGCCCTTCACGGATGCGGGTTTTCGCGCCTTTAACGAGCTCTACGCCGGGACCCTGGAAAGGTGGGGGATCTACGACGGCAAGAACCGCATCAATCCGGTGGCGCGCAGCAACGTCTGTCCGGAAATTGCCGCGCCGGCGGAGCCGTCTTTTTATGCCTTCGCCTTCACCGAGCGTGCCGAGGCAGCCCCGGCCAGTTTTGTCGTCGCCGGCAGTGGCGAGGCGCGGGAGGGCGGCGCGCTTTACCGCGAACGCACCGTGCGCTACGGCGAGACGAGTGCCGATGCCATGCGCGAAAAGGCGCGCTACGTGCTGGGCGAAATGCAGCGGCGGCTCGAGCTGTTGGGTTTCAGCTGGGCCGATACCAGCGCCAGCCAGGTCTATACCGTGCACGATCTTTACCCATTCCTGGCCGACGAGATCGTCACCCGCGGGGCGGCGCGCTTCGGGCTGACCTGGCACTATTGCCGTCCGCCCGTGCGCGGCCTCGAATTCGAGATGGATTGCCGGGCGATTGCGGCCGAGCATTTGGTCGAATGACGCCTTTGCTGGTTGACAGTCCCCACGCCAGTTCACACACTGCCGCAACACGCCTAAATGCAAGAGGATCGCCGCAAGGTCCCGGCATCAACTTTGAACGGAGGAAACACATGAGGCTTGCCCTACCGGTTGTCATTGCCGGCGGATGTTTTGCCGCCGTCCTGACGGCGACCGGCGCCCTGGCGCAGGACATCAAGATCGGCACGATCTACGATTTGACCGGTCCATTCGCCGGCGGCGGCTCCAAGCCGGCCTTTATCGGCAACAAGATCGCCATCGACATGGTCAACGAAAAAGGCGGCGTCGAGGGGCATAAGATCGTTGCCATCGATGCGGACGCGCAATCCAAGGTCGACGTTGCAATCAACGAGGCCGAGCGGCTGCTGAACGAAGCCAAGGTCGACCTGTTGATGGGCGTGTACTCGAGCGCGCAGTGCGTGCCGCTCGCCGCCAAGGTCGACGCCGCCAAAAAATTCCTCTGGATGAACGTTTGTGTGTCCTCGGCGGTGTTCAAGGACAAGAACCTCACCTACGCCTTCCGCCCGACCATTCATTCGGACCAGTACGGCGACGCCACCTGTTCGTTCATTGCCGAGAACGCCAAAGCCAAGCTCGGCAAGGAACCCAAGGAGGTCAAGGTCGCCATTATTCACGAGGATGGGCCCTACGGGGTCGGCGTCGGGGCGGCCAGCGAGGAGCGCTGCAAGGCGCTCGGCATCCAGGTCGTGCACAAGGAAGGCTATTCGGCGACCGCCACCGACCTGTCCGCCCTCGTTACCAAATTGCGTCGCGCGCAGCCGGATGTGATCGTGCACGCCGGCTACAATCCCGACATCACGCTGTTCCTGCGCCAGGCCAAGGAGGCGGGCTTGAAATTCTCGGCCCTGATCGGGGAAGGCGCGGGCTACGGTCAGATCGACAAGCTGCGCGAAACCTTCAAGGACGACGTCAACTACATCTACAACGTCGATCCGGTTGCCGGCCAGCTGCTCGATCCCAAGACCCTGCAGCCGGGCGTGGGCGAGATTACCGCCGAGATGGTGAAGCGCTATAAGGCCGAGACGGGTGCCAGCGAGGTGCCGCCGCACACCTCGATGGGGTTCAACCAGGCCTGGATCTTCCTGACCGACGTGCTGCCGCGGGCCATCAAGAAATACGGCGGCTGGGATGCCGAGGCCCTGCGCAAGGCCGCGCTCGATACCGACATTCCACTCGGCGGTACCATTCAGGGCTATGGCGTAAAGTTCTATCCGCCCGGTGAGAGAATGGCGGGCCAGAACGAGCGCTCCACGCCGGTGGTGATGCAATACGTCGACGGGCACACCAAGATCGCTTGGCCAACCGCGATCCGCACCGTCGACCCGGTGTTGCCGTTGCCGAAGGGGCATGCCTACGCGCGCTAAAAGGCGCGAACTCAAATTGGGGAGCCCGCGCTGGGCTCCCCGCCGATCTCTCAAGCACACGCGCGGGCTAAGTGGCGCTCCTCAAAGTCTCCGGCCTGACCAAGACGTTCGGTGGCTTCACCGCCGTCTCCAACGTGTCGTTCGACGTCGACGAGGGTGAGATCTTGGGCCTCATCGGCCCGAACGGCTCGGGCAAGAGCACCACCTTCAACTGCATTGCCGGCATGTATCCGCCGACGGCGGGCTCGATTCGGCTGCAGGACCACGAAATCGGCGGCCTGTCGGCCAATCAGGTCTGTCACAAGGGCATTGGTCGCACCTACCAAATCCCACGGCCCTTCCGTAATCTGACCCTGATCGAGAACGTGGCGCTGTCGGCCTGGTTCGGGCAGGCGGGCAAGGTCGAGCGGGCCGCCTGCTGGCGCGAGGCGGAGGCGGCGCTCAAGCTCGTGGGGCTGCCGACGGACGCTCGCACCACCACCGACGGACTTGGCGCGGCCGCCCTGAAAAAACTCGAACTGGCCCGCGCCCTGGCCACCCGGCCGAAACTTCTGCTTGCGGACGAGAGCCTCAACGGCCTCGATCATGCGGAGATGGAACAGGCGGCCGACATGCTGCGCCGCATTCGCGACCAAATGCGCATCACCATCATTTGGGTCGAGCATATCATGGGCGTGCTGATGCGAATGGTCGATCGCGTGGTTGTGCTCGACCATGGCGTGAAGATCTTCGACGGTGTGCCGAAGGCGGCGCAATCCAACCGGCGCGTGATCGAAGTGTACCTCGGACCGGATCAGGACTGAGGCGAGGGTATGTTGCAGCTGACCGAGATCAATGCGGGCTATGCCGGCTTTCAGGCGCTGTTCGGGGTGTCCATGCAGGTGGCGGCCGGCGAGGCCGTGGCGGTGATTGGCGCCAACGGCGCCGGCAAGACCACGCTGTTGCGCGTCATCTCCGGGCTTCTGCCGCCGACCTCGGGCGGCATGACGCTGGAAGGACGCGACTTGTTGACGATGCCGGCGCACAGCATCGTTGCCGCCGGCATTGCGCATGTGCCGGAAAGCCGCCGGCTCTTCCCGCTGCTCAGCGTCGAGGAAAATTTGCGCATGGGCGCCTTTATCGCGGCGGCGCGGGCGCGCTTTCCCGAGCGGCTCGAATACGTTTATCGGCTGTTTCCGCGCCTCAAGGAGCGCAGCCGCCAGCTCGCCGGCACCCTGTCGGGCGGTGAGCAGCAAATGTGCGCCATTGCCCGGGCGCTGATGAGCGGCCCCAAGCTTATTCTGCTTGACGAACCGTCCATGGGTCTGGCGCCGGTCGTGGTCAGGCAAGTGTTCGACCTGGTGCGGCGCATTCGCGGCGAGGGCTACACCGTCCTGATCGTGGAGCAGAACGTCCGACAAGTGCTGAAGGTGGTCGACCGCGCATATCTGCTCGAGGTTGGTCGCGTCAAGGCGCAAGGGGCCGCCGGCGAGCTGGCGGC
>DASTMQ010000550.1:0-12219 GCA_035714005.1 Hyphomicrobiaceae bacterium | reverse complement strand
CAAGACCCTGGTCGCGACGCTTGCCGTCTATCTCAACGCGCTCGAGGGGAAGGGCGTCCACGTCGTCACCGTCAACGACTATCTCGCCAAGCGCGACGCCGAGTGGATGGGCCAGATCTATCAATTCCTCGGCCTCAGCGTCGGCGTGATCGTCCCCAACCTCGCCGACTTCCAGCGCCGCGACGCCTATCATGCCGACATCACCTACGGCACCAACAACGAGCTCGGCTTCGATTATCTGCGCGACAATATGAAGTTCGAGCGCCAGCAGATGGTCCAGCGGCCGTTCAATTTCGGCATCGTCGACGAGGTCGATTCGATCCTGATCGACGAGGCGCGCACCCCGCTCATCATCTCTGGTCCGGTGGAGGATCGGGCCGAACTCTACAATGCCTTGGACGTGTTGGTAAAACAGCTGGTTGCCGACCACAGCAAGATCGAGAAGGAGCTTTCCAAGAGCAACGGCAAGGAGCAGCTGAAGGAGCTGCTCAAGACCCAAGGATACTTCGAGCTCGACGAGAAACAGCGCCAGGTGGCATTCACCGAGACCGGCAACGAACATATCGAGCAGATGCTAAGGGCGCAGGACCTGCTCAAGGGCGAATCCCTCTACGACATCGAAAATGTGACCGTCGTCCATCATGCCAATCAGGCCCTTAAGGCCAACACCCTGTTCCAACGCGACCGTGACTACATCGTCAAGGCTGGTCAGGTCATCCTGATCGACGAATTCACCGGCCGCATGATGCAGGGGCGCCGGTTTTCGGAAGGTCTGCACCAGGCGCTCGAGGCCAAGGAACACGTGGAAATCCAGCCCGAGAACCAAACCCTGGCTTCGATTACCTTCCAAAACTACTTCCGCCTTTACGAGAAGCTCGCCGGCATGACCGGTACCGCGGTCACCGAGGCGAACGAGTTCATGGACATCTACGGCCTGGATGTGATCGAGGTACCGACCAACATGCCCGTCGCTCGGGCCGACGAACACGACGAGGTCTATCGGACGGTCAAGGAGAAATCGCGGGCGATTGTGGCGGAAATCGCCGATTGCCGCCGCCGCGGGCAGCCGGTGTTGGTGGGCACGACCTCGATTGAAAAGTCCGAACAGTTATCGGCTCTGCTGAAAGACCACAAATACGTGCGCGAGCTCGGCCAATATCTCAAGAAGCAGGCTGACGGCTTGAAAGAGGGCAAGGAAGACAAACTGAAGGCCGAACTCAACGAGATCGGGAGCTATTTGGTGGGGGTCGGCAGCAAGAACACAAGCGGCGATCCTATCCCACACCAGGTGCTGAATGCGCGCTATCACGAACAAGAAGCCCTCATCATCGCCCAAGCCGGCGTCCCTGGCACGGTAACAATCGCCACCAACATGGCCGGCCGCGGTACCGACATCCAGCTTGGCGGCAATCCGGACTACCGGCTGCGGGATTGGATCAACGAAACCACCGCCAACAGCGCGGCGACGCAGCCCGAAGAGATCAATCGCCAGCGCGAAACGATCCAAACCGATGTTGCCGACAAGAAACGTCAAGCGCTGGCTGCCGGCGGCCTTTACGTTATCGGCACGGAGCGACACGAGAGCCGGCGCATCGACAATCAGCTGCGCGGCCGTTCCGGCCGCCAGGGCGACCCCGGTCGTTCCAAGTTCTACTTGTCGCTCGAAGACGACCTCATGCGCATCTTCGGCTCGGACCGAATGGACGGCATGCTGCAGAAACTTGGGCTGCAGGAAGGGGAGGCCATAACCCATCCCTGGATCAACAAGGCACTGGAAAAAGCGCAGCAGAAAGTCGAGGCTCGCAACTTCGATGCGCGCAAGTACGTGCTCAAGTACGATGACGTGATGAACGATCAGCGCAAGGTCATTTTCGACCAGCGCATCGACATCATGGGACACGATGATGTTAGCGAGACGATCGTAGACCTGCGCCATCAGGTGATACGCGAGCTCGTGACCAAGAATATTCCGCAGAACGCTTACGCCGAGCAGTGGAACACGGCCGAGATCAAAAGCGAAATCCAGCGCATTTTCGGTCTCGATCTTCCGGTCGACCAATGGGCGGCCGAGGAAGGCATCGCCGATGAGGAGATCAGCGAACGCTTGCTCAAGGAGGTCGACGACAAGGCCCGGGATAAGGAGACCGAGTTCGGCGCCGAGACCATGCGCCAGATCGAGAAGATGGTGTTGCTGCAGACCCTCGATCACCTGTGGCGCGAGCACCTGATAACGCTGGAGCACCTGCGCCAGGTCATCGGTTTTCGCAGCTACGGTCAGCGTGACCCGCTCAATGAATACAAGTCCGAGGGTTTTCACCTGTTCGAGACCATGCTTGCGAACCTGCGTGAGGCCGTTACCGGCCAGCTCATGCACATCCAGGGCATGCCGCAGGAGGAACCGGACGTTCTCGAGCCGGTCGAGCTGCCCGCCATGCGGGCCCAGCACGTCGATCCGTTCACCGGCGAGGACGAATTGGCCATGGCTGATGCGGCGCTGGCCGCCGAGGTACACACCGGCATTCGCGATGAACGGCGGACGCCGGTTCAGACCCGCAAGCGGGGCGGCGAGCTAAACCCCAAAAACCCCTCGACCTGGGGCAAGGTAGCGCGTAACGCCCCTTGCCCGTGCGGTTCGGGCAAAAAATACAAGCATTGCCACGGAAAGCACGACTAGAGCGCGTGTATTGCCACATTTCCGTGTGCAAAGCGTCGTACCGCGCGGGGCCTGCACGGCGGCAATCTCGACAAGACCGCCGTCGGGCATGTAAGAGTGCATTGATTTTGATGTGACCTGCCTAGGCTGTATTTTGATGGCGTCTGGGCTGTTACGGGGAGCGTCTTGCGGGATGCTGTGGTGTTGATGCCGTGAAGGTTCTGGGAGTTGTCGCCAAGACCCATGACAGCGGCATCGCGCTAGTCGACGACGGCGTGCCCGAGCTGATCTTTGAGGAAGAGCGCTTCAATCGCGTCAAGAAGACCAAGAAATTTCCCAAGCAAAGTCTAGCGGCGGCCCGCGCCGACTTCGAGCTCAGCATTGCCGACGTGGACGTCATTACGACGCCGTGGGATGTGCGCCAGCTCCGAAGGACGGCCTCGCGGCTGCTGATGCGCCGATTTCCGCTGAGCCTCAGCCTGCTGCTACCGAGCGCACACGACTCCCAACAAAACCAGATTATGGTGCTCAACTCCTATTTGCGGCACGGGCTAAGCAAAAGCTTCGAATGCGCCACCCTGCCACCCATCGTCAACGTCGGTCATCATGACTCACACGCGGCGGTGTTTTTCGTCTCCCCCTTCGAGGAGGCGCTGGTGCTCGTCATGGACGGCTATGGGGATGACAGCTCAAGCAGCGCTTATCTCGGCCGCGGCACCCGACTAGAACGCAACTGGTCGACCGAGATCATGAACTCGCTGGGTCTGGTTTACACTTTTGTCACCCAACACTTGGGTTTCGCTGGCTTTGGCGATGAAGGCAAGGTAATGGCCTTGGCCGCGTTCGGGTCGTCTACTTACGTCAGTAGATTCCGCGACGTAATTCGCTCGACAGCGGACGGCAGTTACGCCGTCGACATGAGCTATTTCAGCTACGACAAGTTCGGCCAGCTGCGCCCCTTCAGCCGAAAATTCCTCGACACCTTCGGGCACGCGCGCCGGCCCGACGAACCGTTGACCGACCGGCACCGCGATCTTGCCTTTGCCCTGCAGACCGTCACGGAAGAGGTGATCCTCAATCGCGTGCGCAGTCTTCTGAAACAGTATCCGGTACGCGACCTGTGCATGAGCGGCGGCGTGGCGCTCAACTGCGTTGCCAACGCAAAAGTGCTGGAGGCGACGGATGTGCGCCGGGTTTGGGTGCCACCGTGTGCCTCCGACACCGGGGCGCCGTTCGGGAGCGCATTGTGGCATACACACCAGACCCTGGGGCTGCCGCGCCGTTTTGAGCTGACGCATCCCTATTATGGCCGCGCCTACAAGGACGGGGAGATCGTCAGCGCCCTCGAGGCGGAGGGGTTGCGCTATCATCGACTGCCTACCGCCCAGCTGCTCCGCCGCGTTGCCAAGGATCTCGCCGACGGCAAGATTATCGGTTGGTTCCAGGATCGCTTCGAGATGGGTCCGCGCGCCCTCGGCAATCGCTCAATCCTGGCCGACCCGCGCCGTGCCGAAATGCGCGATGAGCTCAATGATCGCGTCAAAAAGCGCGAACCGTTCCGGCCTTTTGCCCCTGTGGTCCTGGCTGAAAAGGCCTCGGAATACTTCGAGGTCAGCCAAGCCGACCCGTTCATGACGCTGGCCCCGCGCGTACGCACCGACAAGCAAGGCGTGATCCCGGCCGCCGTCCACGTCGATGGCACAGGTCGCATCCAGACGATCGATCGTGCCGCCAATCCAAAATATTACGGGTTGATCGAGGAATTCGCGCGTCTGACGGGCGTGCCGGTGCTGCTCAATACCAGCTTCAATCGCAAGGAGCCGATCGTGGCCGCGCCTAAGGATGCCATCGCCTGCTATCTGCTCAGTGGCATCGACGTGCTAGTGCTTGGCGACTACTATACGACGGATCGAAGGGGCCGCGCCGAGGAGGCGCAGGCAGTGGCAGCGGCCGCCATAGGCGCGCAGGCCGCGGCGATCGCCCCCGCTTCGCAAAATTGAGAAAAAGGGGGCGGCGCGAGGGCGCCGCGGCACCGGCAGCCGTTGACAGAGCGCCCGGCGGGCGATCAAAGTCCGCGCCCAGCATCGCCTAAGCAAGGGAAGGCGCGTTTGCAATGGTCCAACTGACGCTGCCCCGCAATTCTAAGATCACCTCTGGTAAGACTTGGAATCAGCCGCAAGCCGGCGGCGAGTGGAAGCAATTTCGCATTTATCGCTGGAATCCGGACGACGGGCTCAACCCGCGATTGGACACCTATTGGATCGAGCGCAAGAGCTGCGGGCCTATGGTGCTCGACGCCCTGATCAAGATCAAGAACGAGATCGACCCAACCCTGACCTTTAGGCGTTCATGCCGCGAAGGCATCTGCGGGTCCTGCTCCATGAATATCGCCGGCACCAACACGCTCGCCTGCCTGAAGGCCATCGATGACGTGCGTGGGGTCGTCAAGATCTATCCGCTGCCACACATGAGCGTGGTGAAGGATCTCGTGCCGGACATGACGAATTTTTATGCCCAGCTGCAGTCAATCGAACCGTGGCTGAAGACCACGACGCCCACCCCGCCCAAGGAGTGGCGCCAGGGCAGGGAGGACCGCGAAAAGCTCGATGGGCTCTACGAGTGCATCCTGTGCGCCTGCTGTTCGACCTCCTGCCCCAGCTACTGGTGGAACCAGGAGCGCTATCTGGGACCGGCGGCGCTGTTGCAGGCCTACCGCTGGGTCGTCGACAGCCGTGACGAGGCAACGGGAGAGCGATTGGACAATCTAGAAGACCCGTTCCGACTGTACCGGTGCCACACGATCCTGAATTGTGCCAAGGCCTGCCCCAAAAACCTCAATCCGGCAAAAGCCATTGCCGAGTTGAAAAAACTGATGGTGGAGCGTCGGGTCTGATAGGCTCGGGCCAGGATCAGGATCATCCAAGGTGGGTAGTCATGCTGGACCACGTCGGCATTCCGGTTTCCGACTTCATGCACTCCAAGGGCTTTTACCTGAAGGTCCTGGCGCCACTGGGATATGATCTAATACTCGAGGTGGCCTCCGAGGAGACCGGCGGTCATAGTCACGCCGGCTTTGGCGCCGGAGCAAAACCACAGTTCTGGATCGGCAGCGGCAAACCGGTGCGCGGGCAGGTCCACTTTGCCTTCACCGCCAAAGACCGGGCCGCGGTGCGGGCCTTTCATCGGGCCGCGTTGCATGCCGGCGGCAAGGACAATGGCCCCCCAGGCCTGCGGCCCCACTATCATCAGAACTACTACGGTGCCTTTGTGCTTGATCCCGATGGCCACAATATCGAGGCCGTCTGTCATCTGCCCGAGTGACCATAAGGCCTCACGAAAAAAATCGGAGGCCGGAGTATTTCCCCCGGCCTCGAAATTATCGCATGCTTTGTTAGGGTGTGATCCGTCCAATTACCCGGCTGCCCGACCGGGCCCGGCGGACCGCCAATTCCCCAGACAAGCCTTACCGGCGCGTCTTACGCTTCTTTGCCGCCGGCTTCTTCGCCGCCTTCTTCTTGGCTTTTGCCTTCGCTTTCACCGCTGCCTTAGCCATTGCAAGTCCCTCTCTCTCATTGCGTTCGAATCAGTTCGAACATCTTCATGATGAGCAAAATCAGATAATTTGTTGATAGAGAATAGGATTTTGCGGGCAGTTTTGCAGGCTTTTGGGCCTTTCTGTTGCATCAAGTCCACATTTTTTGTGTTTCGCCGGAATTTGCGAGCTTATCCATTGACGAATATCGGCGCCGTCTAAAGCCAAATCTCGAAACATAACCGCGGGATTTACCTGCCGTAATGCCGATCGCGCCAGCAGCAACAATTGCGGCTTACAAAATGTTTTCGGTCGGATCGCGAGCCCGCGATCCGACCGAAGCAAATAACCCCCGAACTTTCGTGCGCTCAGGCCGCCTTGCGCCGCGCCACCGTCCTGCGACCGCCCGCGCGCTTGGCTGCCGACTTGCGGCGAGCGCTGCCAGCGCGCTTGCTGAGTGTCCGCTTCACCTTGGCACGCCCCGCCGCCTTAGCCTTGCGTTTCTTCTTCACAATCTTCGCCATCTGCTTTTCTCTCTCTTTTTCACTGAGCCCAAAATTTGCTGAGCCCAAAAGTCTGCCCACTTTCGAATCACTACGACTAGGTCATTAGGAATGAATGCCAATCATTAACTGCGAATTAACGTGTTTTGACTTGACCTCGGCAGTCGTGAGGGTTGAGGTTCGTCCGCTCGACCCGGCAGCAGCAACTTCGGGGCGGCTGAGGGCTAATCCGCCTGGCCAACTGCAATGGCCGATTTGCGCCCGACCGTGGCTCGCTTACCTGCCCCGAGCGCCCGCCGCGGTGCCTCTCGCCCAAGCGGCCACGCGAACGGGCAACCCCGTGGGCGAAGGGAGAGCGTTGCGCACGGCGACTTTTGCATTACATTCAAGGCACCGAGGCTAAAGACAAACTCCCGTTTTATCCATGAACAATCTCGACCTGTCTCGCTCACAACTGCGCGAATCAAGGATCAAGCTGCATGGGCCCGAGGCCTTCGAGGGCATGCAGAAGGCGGGCCGGCTGGCCGCCCAGGCCCTCGACATGCTTGTGCCGCACGTTGAGCCGGGGGTTTCCACCGAACGGCTCGACGACCTGGTAGTGGAGTTCGCCTTGGCACACGGCGCTATCCCGGCACCCCTGCACTACCGCGGTTTTCCCAAGGCTACGTGCACCTCGATCAACCACGTCGTCTGCCACGGCATCCCCAACGCAAAGCCCCTGAAGGAGGGCGATATTGTCAACATCGACGTAACGCTCATCCTCAATGGATGGCATGGCGACACCAGCCGTATGTACGCGGTGGGACACATCTCGCGGCGCGCCGAGCGGCTGATCGACGTGACCTATGAGGCGCTGATGCGAGGCGTGGCGGCGGTGAAGCCGGGTCACACCACCGGCCACATCGGCGCGGCCATTCAAACTTACGCGGAACGTGAGCGTTGCGGGGTGGTGCGCGACTTCTGCGGGCACGGCCTCGGAAGGGTGTTCCACGACCGGCCCAATATCTTGCACTACGGCGAGCCGGGCGACGGGGTTGTGCTCGAGCCCGGAATGCTTTTTACCATCGAGCCTATGATCAATTTGGGCAAACCACATGTCAAAATCCTGCCCGACGGTTGGACGGCGGTGACCCGCGATCGCGAACTGTCGGCGCAATTCGAGCACACGGTCGGCGTAACGGAAACGGGTTGCCAAGTGTTCACCGTTTCCCCGATGGGCTTTCATCGGCCGCCCTATCGCGCACCCGAGGCGTCCTGAGCGCCGGGCCGGCGCTGCGCGGGGATGCCCCACCCATCGCTGCCTGGCCATCGCTGCCTGGCCATCGCTGCCTGGCCATCGGTGCCTGGGATCTCGGCTGCAAGCATGCGCCGCCTTCTGCTGCGCCTGCGCCAGGGCATCTCAGCTGGCCCGTCATCACCCGCGACGGGCCCAGCGTTCCTTCGTGGATTACGCTGGCTGCCGATACGCCCGGGCAACACCACGCATTGACCCGCGCCATTGCGCGCGCTTTATAGGCCCACCATATAAGTTCGACGTTCGTTCCTCCCGGCACCAGCGAGCCATGACCATCAAGCATAGCAAAGTCCTGATTCTGGGTTCAGGTCCCGCCGGCTACACCGCCGCCATCTATGCGGCCCGCGCCATGCTGAAGCCGGTGGTCGTGCAGGGCCCCCAGCCCGGCGGGCAAATGACGATTACGACCGACGTCGAGAACTATCCCGGTTTCGCCGATGTCATTCAGGGCCCCTGGTTGATGGAGCAAATGCGGGCCCAGGCGGAACACGTGGGTACCGAGATGATCATGGACCAAATCGTCAACGTCGAGCTCGGTCGGCGACCGTTCCGGCTCGAGGGCGATTCCGGCGACAGCTATAGCTGCGATGCTCTGATCATCGCCACAGGCGCCCAAGCGCGTTGGCTTGACCTGCCGAGCGAACAAAAGTTCAAAGGCTACGGCGTCTCGGCCTGCGCCACCTGCGACGGCTTCTTTTACAAGGGCAAGGACGTTTTGGTCGTCGGCGGCGGCAACACGGCCGTGGAAGAAGCGCTGTTCTTGACCAACTTTGCCCGGCGCGTCACGGTTGTGCATCGTCGTGACGGCTTCCGGGCGGAGCGCATCCTCCAGGAACGCCTGTTCAAGAACCCGAAGATCAACGTGATCTGGAATTCAGTGCTTGAGGAAGTGCTGGGGACGGATGATCCCAAGGGCGTGAGCGCGGTGCGCCTGCGTAACGTGCAGTCGGGGATTGCCACCGAGCAGGAAGCCGATGGAGTTTTCATCGCCATTGGTCACGTGCCCTCGACCGAACTCTTCAAGGGTAGGCTGGAAATGAGCGCATCGGGCTATCTGCGGACCGCCCCCGATTCTACCCAGACGTCCATCCCCGGTGTGTTTGCCGCTGGCGACGTTAAGGATGAAATTTTTCGCCAGGCCGTGACGGCGGCGGGAATGGGTTGTATGGCAGCACTTGAGGCCGAGCGCTATTTGGCTAAGGTGGAGGCCCTGGCCAACGCCGCCGAATAGAACTACCCGACAGGTCTGGCCTCTCCCACCGGAACGAAGCCCCCATGGATTGGGACAAGCTCCGAATCTTTCACGCGGCCGCTGAGGCCGGCAGTTTCACCCATGCCGGTGAAGCTCTGCGCATGAGCCAATCGGCGGTGAGCCGGCAGGTATCGGCGCTCGAGAAGGAACTCAACGTGGCGCTGTTTCACCGCCACGCTCGCGGCCTGGTGCTGACCGAGCAGGGCGAAATGCTGTTCGGCACTGCCAGCGAGATCATGAATAAGTTGTCGACGGCTGAAACATTGCTGAGCGACACGACCACCAAGCCGACCGGAGATCTGAAGATCACCGCCCCGGTGGGGCTGGGCTCGGTGTGGGTCACCCAGCGTTTGCGGGAATTTCTCGAGCTCTACCCCGACATTCGCATCGAACTCGTCTTGACCGATGAGCAGTTGGCGATCGCCATGCGCGCCGCCGACGTGGCGATTTGGTCGAGCGAACCGCAGCAAAGCGAGCTTATCAGGCGTCCGTTGTTCAACATGAAACTGCACGCCTTCGCGTCCACAAACTACGTACGCCGCCATGGCACGCCGCAATCCATCGCCGCGTTAGATGGCCATCCGATTATCTCGCTCAGCGGTACCCCGGCCGCGCATCTGTCCGCCATCCACTGGCTGGAAACGGCCGGCCTCGATGGACGGCCACCGCGCAAGCCGGTGTTCGTCGCCAACAACATCATCGCCCTGAAATATGCGATCCGGGCCGGCATCGGCATCGGCCTAATCCCTGACTATCTGACCGAGGAGGAAACCGACCTCGTGCCGGTGCTGCGTGAAACGCAACTCCCGACTTTGCCGATCTATTTCGTTTATCCCGAAGAGCTGAAGACCGCCAAAAAAGTTCAGGTGTTTCGGGACTTTCTCGTCGCCAAGGCGCGCCAGTGGCAATACTGAGGAGCTCTGCGAGCTAGCCATGCAGATGCGCATGGCAAGCATGCGGCTGACCCTCTTTCCAAATCCCGCGCAACCGGGTCAGATCGATCAGCTGTGACGGACAGCTATTGAAGGCTACTTACCCTCCCTTCGACGCCTTCAGCCATCCCGTCAGGGATGGTCGGAATGACTTGTGACCGGGCCTCGCGCCCGGTCTTTCTTTTTCGCGCTAGTTTACGGCGGGCGCGCGGGCGGGCTATCAAGGGGCCCTCAGCAATACGGAACCCGTGTTTTGCCATGCCCCAAGCCGATTCCAAGACGCTTTACGATAAGATTTTCGATGCCCACGTCGTGTCCCGCCAGCCGGATGGGACGTGCATCCTCTATATCGACCGTCACCTCGTGCACGAAGTGACGAGCCCACAGGCCTTCGAGGGCCTTCGCCTCGCCGGGCGTAAGGTGCGCGCACCGGACAAAACCTTGGCCGTGGTGGATCACAATATCGCGACCACGGCGGATCGGGCCGAGGGCATCAAGGATGAGGAAAGCCGGACCCAGGTCGAAACCATGGCCAGAAACGCCAAGGAATTCGCCATCGAGTACTACGACGAACGCGACATCCGGCAGGGGATCGTGCACGTGATCGGCCCCGAGCAGGGATTTACCCTGCCAGGGACGACCATCGTTTGCGGCGACAGCCACACCTCGACCCACGGCGCCTTCGGCGCCTTGGCGCACGGCATTGGCACCAGCGAGGTTGAGCACGTACTGGCGACCCAAACGCTCACGCAAAAGAAGGCCAAGAACATGCGCGTGACCGTCGATGGCGCGCTGCCGCCGGGGGTAACGGCCAAGGACATCATCCTCGCCATTATTGGTGAAATTGGCACCGCCGGCGGCACCGGCCACGTCATCGAATATGCCGGTGAGGCCATCCGCGCTCTGTCGCTGGAAGGGCGCATGACGGTGTGCAACATGTCCATCGAGGGGGGCGCCCGTGCTGGCATGGTCGCGCCCGACGAAAAGACCTTCGACTATTTGAAGGGCCGACCCAAGGCGCCCGACGGCGCCGCCTGGGACGCGGCGATGAGCTATTGGCAGACCTTGCAATCGGACGCAGAGGCAACTTTTGACCGCGAAGTCAAGCTCGATGCCCGCCGCCTGCCGCCAATCGTGACGTGGGGGACCTCGCCGGAGGAGGTGGCAACCGTCGAGGGCATGGTGCCCGACCCGGCCAAGGTTGCCGATGACGCCAAACGGGCGAAAATGGCCCGCGCCTTGGAATACATGGGTCTGACGCCCGGCACGAAAATCACCGATATCGCCCTCGACGTGATCTGGATCGGGTCCTGCACCAATGGTCGCATCGAAGACCTCCGCAACGTCGCCAAGATCGTCGCCGGTAAAAAGGTCTCGCCTCGCCTGCACTACGCCATGATCGTGCCGGGCTCCGGCTTGGTGAAGCAGCAGGCCGAGCAGGAAGGCCTCCACCGCATCTTTTTGGACGCTGGTTTTGAGTGGCGGGAGGCGGGCTGTTCGATGTGTCTCGGCATGAACCCCGATCAACTCAAGCCCGGCCAGCGCTGCGCCTCGACCTCCAACCGCAACTTCGAAGGTCGGCAGGGCTATCGCGGACGGACCCACCTGGTGTCGCCGCAGATGGCTGCAGCAGCCGCAATTGCCGGGCATTTTGTGGACGTGCGCACGTTGGCCTGAGGCGGAGTTGTGCCCGCCGGCGCCGGCTAGGCGGCGCATGCCATGTTGATAACCGGTCCCACCGCCGAATTGGGAGCGGGGTGCGCTCGTGCTAAAAGCCGCTTCGGCAATGACCCGATTGGGGGTGTTTGTTCAGGTGTTCCTGGCCAGCCGCACGGGTTCGGTTGGCATCCCAAAAGGGCCAATCGGATGCCGAAGCAGCGAGCGAGCAGCACCGAAATCGCACGATCCAATTCCCACTCGGCGACGCGACGCTGCCTGCTCACGGGAGCCGGGGCGCTGGTGGCGGGAGTAGGACGAGCGCGCGCCGCCCGGCGCGCAAACGATTGTGCCGAAGACATCGGCAAATAAGGCGCCGCATCAAGCCGTCGTCGAG
>DASTMQ010000549.1:0-5220 GCA_035714005.1 Hyphomicrobiaceae bacterium | reverse complement strand
CTCTCAGCGCGGGCGACCGGGTGCAATCCGTCCTGGTTCCCGCCGACCGCGCCAGCCGCTATTGGTCCACCATTGCCGCCGCTGGCTTGCTGGCCACCATCGTGCTGCTGCGGCGGCGGTGGGCGCCAGCCCGCGTGGGCGGCGACGCCAGCCGCTGCCGCGGGTCAGGCGCGTGCGAGCGAGCCCTCCCAAGCTACTGCTTGGCACCAGTACGGCGGGAGAAGGTCGGGGCAGCTTGCACGCCTTCCTTCATGGCGTCGATGACGATGCGTCGACTGTCGCCGTGCCGCTCGACGCGCAAGGCTGAGAAGGGGACGGCGATCTCCTTGTCGCCGATGCCGAGAAAGCGCCCGACATTGATAATGGCGGCGGCAGCTTTGCCGTCTGGTCCGATCAAGAGATCGCGGATGGTGCCGAGGTTTTCACCGGCGCCATTGTAGACGTCCTGGTTGGTATACTCGTTGGGAGAGGCGCCGATCGAGGTCCAGTCCTCGCGCGCTGTCGTAAGGAAGGTGACTTTGACCGGGCCGTCGGCGACGGGCCGCGTCGGCGCCGGCAGACTGGTGGTTTGTGAGGTCGGTACGGTCTCCACCGTGCGCTCTTCTCGGGGGAACAGGAACCAGAGCAGGCCACCGAGGACCAGCAGCGGCAGGACCCAGTAGGCCCAGCTTGCACCGCGCGAGGTCGGCGTGTCGTCGGCCACCCGCAGCGGTGCCGAGCGCGGTGCGTCAGCGCTCGACCGCGACGTTTCAAACCCGGGCCGATCCTGCGAGGCTATGCCGGCGGCGCCCGGCTGGAAACCGCTTTGCTCCAAGAGCCGACCGAGACCCGCGGGCATGGCGGAGGCTATTTCATCCTTTTGCCCCGACAACAGCCGTGCCAGGCCGTTGGCGTCCATGCCCTGGGCGCGCTGTTCACGACCAAGGATACCCATAATGATCGGCGTGAGCAGGCCGAGCAGCATGCGCATGGGACCTTCGCCGATGCCCAAGAACTTGCCAACCGTGGACGCCAGCAGGCCGGACATGCCGCCGCCGAGCAATGACGACAGTACGCTGGAGCCTTTGTCCGCCATCTGTTGAGCCCCGGTGAGGCTGTTGACGAGACTGCCGAGCAGATCGGTCGGTTGCTCTGCCACGGCACTTGCCAGTTGACGCGCGCCACCCGGGCGCGCGGCGACGTCAGCCAATCCGCTCAGGATAGCCGGCACGGCGGCAGCGGTCGCCTTGTGGGCCATGGAACGGTCGAGCCCCGTTGCGGAGGCCATTTTGCCAATGAGCTCCGGCGTCAAGAAACGCGAAATCGTCGCTACAATGTTGTCGGTCATGGCTGCATTCCCTTCTCGAATTGAGGCAGGCTGCTTGTCCTGCAATCGCTCGCACGTCGCTTCCTGGGTTGTTGTTGGCTGCAAAAAAAAGGGGAGACGCGGGCTTCGCCTGCGCGCCGGCTGCGCAAATGTCAGTCTGCGTCCACGGCCGCGGGAACGCACTCAGGCATTCTCCGCAGACCGGGGGCAGATTGACCTGAGTAATTTGGCGGGCTTAGCCCGTGCCAATGCACGGGCGGCGGCGGGCCGCCTAGCCTGGCCGCGCAACGGCCCCGCGAGCTGGCGTGTGGGCCCGGCACCGCCGTCCTTTGTGCGCGCTGGGAAGAGCCGGGCGTGCTACTTGGCGATGGAGCCGGTCGGTGACGCGGCCGCGGCAAAACTACCGCAGGCAGCGGAACTCATCGGCGGGCGACCGAGAAGCTCGGCAAGTGCCTCTCCGTTTCGTCGTTCACAGATGTGCGCGAGGTATGCCTCACCGCCAAAACCACGAATGGCCAACGAGACAACCAGTATAGACTCTGCCTGTTGCCACAACGTTTCGACTACCTTTTTGACTTCCGGCCGCCGCAGGCCCTCCCAGGTCGGAGCCTTGCGCTCGCGCGCGACCTCGACGTAGTGCATAAGAAAGGTCATGAGCGCCGCGAGGCCGGCGCGGTGGTCAACTTGGCCGTCGCGCTTGTGCAAATTGACGAGCTTCGTGGCGGATGCCAGATCGTGGCTGTAAGCGTTTAGTTCGTCGAACAGGTAGAGCAGGTCATCGGCCGAAGACGCGGCGCCGCGCCGAAGGTATGTTTGCACATAGCTGTCGTCGGCCTTGAACTTACCCGCGATCTCGCGTGGCGGATAAAAGCGCGAGACCTGGTGCTGCCGCTGCACCGAGCCGCCGGTGATCAGGGGATAGGCATCGAGCTGCTCGGTGAGCATGTGCACCGATTCGTGCACGGCCGTGGACAGGCCAAGCTGAACGTCATCGCACGTCAGAAATGCCAAAAATTGCTTCTTGTCGCGCATGGCAAGGTAGATGGCATGTCCCTGTGGCGCTAGGCGCTCAAGATCGCGAATGGCCTGCGGCTGACAATCGGTCCGAGCCGCGGCAAAAGCTGGTGCTGAGGCAACGCTCAACAGGGCCACGATGGTGGCCATGAGAACTCCACGCATTTGGATTTTCCCCCTTGTGCTTTGTCGCGTTGGCGACCGGCGCAAGAGGGCCGCGCAATTTGGCACGAGCGGGGCAAGAGCAAGGCCGCAATGCGGCAGCGCGGCACGCAGCCTGCGGCTATTTGCTCAACGATTCAGGGTGTTCCGTGTTCTGGCTCAGGTCATCGTCTGATTGCTGACTGTCACCCCCTCCGAAATAGTCGGCGCGGAAGCGGACGGAAATGAAATACTATTCGGAGAGTTAGCCATGACGAGATCCGAGAAGGGATTGTGCAGCGCCGCGGGCCTGCTAGTCGCGATGTCCCTGGGCGTTGCCGTCTCTACCCAAGCTCAAGCTCGATCGAATTGCGCCGAATGCAACCGGCCCGCTACCAAGGTCAACACCAGCTACAAGTACAAGACCGTTCAGCGGGTAAGGAACGTTACGCAATACAAAGACGTGAACAGGACGAACTACCAAAAGCACGTCAATCGTATTGTCAATGTCACGCGCATCCAGCCGGTCACGCGCGTAAACGTCGTCACCCGGGTGCACAACCGGATGGTCGTGCTGCACCAGACGCAGCACGTAGCCCAGACCGCAACGCTGCCGACGCGTACGGTGACAACGGGCAAGACCATCCAAATCAGTCATCCAACCGAACATCGAAACTGCAATTGCTAGCTTGTGATCGCTGACGCAGCCGCACAGTGAGGTGCGTTCGGGGCTCGGCGGGTGCTTTGCAGTTGCCGCCGGCCTGCAGCCAAGGCGCGCTCGATCGGGCGCGCCTGCCGCTGCCCGGCCGATCGGGCATTGCCTGCCGGCGACAAGGAGGAGAGAGATGGCAAGCAAGACGAGCTTTACCCGCGAGGAGTGGAACCGAATTTTAGAAAGCGTCATGCTCTCGGGGATGGCGGTGACCGCGGCCGATCCGAGCGGTCTATTCGGCGTTCTCAAGGAGTCCATGGCAACGGGCAGAACGCTGCTCGCCGCCAAAGCAGATCCGAGCTCCAACGAACTGATCAAGGCGGTCGTCAGCGATTTCGAAAGCGGCGAGGGTCGGCAGGCAGCCCGCAGCCAGGTGCAGTCGCGTCTTAAGGGCGTTGCGGTTGCGGAGATGAAAAACCAGTCGATCGCCGCGTTACGTGAGGTATCGCAGCTGCTCGACAGCAAGGCGCCGAGCGACGCAGTGGGATTCAAGACCTGGCTGCATCACATTGCCGAAAACGCCGCCGAGGCCTCGGCAGAAGGTGGCTTCATGGGGTTTGGAGGCACGCAGGTGAGCGACGCGGAAAAAGCGACGCTGGCCGAGCTCTCCAAAGCCTTGGGTCTTCCCGCCTAGCGCACCTCTCGCGCCCCAGCAGAGGGCCCGGGGTGCGCAAGACGCTGGGATTAGCTTATCGCTGGCGCTGCCCTAATTTGCCAGCCTGCGCATAGCCCGCGTGGCGGGCTTGCGCCTCCGCTTCCCAGGGATGGGCGCGGCACTTGCAGCTTTCAAGGTAGGACGTGCGATAGATAAAAGCAGTTTTGAGATCGCTATAATAGCGGCCATTTTCCTCTTGCATGTCTTCAAGCGAGCTTTCCGTATCTTTCGAGACGTAAAGCCTTGCCGGCGACTCGCAGCTCTGTTCGCATTTGCGCCGATCCTGGGCCAGGGAGGCGCGCGCGGCCGCGAAGCTAACGGGCCAGAAATAGCCGTCGCACAGGCGCACGCACACCGTTCGATAGCTGCCACCGTCGCGGCTGCTGAAGGTCCGCGACCGCCGCTCCTCATTGCGGAAGCCCCACGACTTGCGATGCGTCTCGGATCTCGCCGAGCCGGGCGTCCGCCGCGAGCCAGCTTCCGAGCGCGATTGGGGCGATCGCATCTGCTGCCAAAAATCATCCGAGCGCAGTCGGTCCGCCCAGTCGCCGGTGGCGATCCGCTGCCCCGGCGGTGTCGGGCCTGGGCGCAAGATAGGCGGCGCCGCCGACCTATCCGGCCCGGCGCGGTTGGCTGCCGGCTCGGCGCGATCATCGCCCCGCAAGGAGACTGCGGCACCGCTAAGGCCGAGAAGCAAGAGTGCCGAGCCAAACGCCGAGCGCGCAAATCGCATGTGCGAGTAGACGGTTCCCAGAAGACAATCGTGCTTGAACGTGGTGGCATGAGCCGAGCGCAATCCTGAAAAGCATCGGTGTCGGCGGCAATGCGCGGAAATCCTGCAATTCGCCCAGAAAACACCCGAACCTCGCCGTGGCGAATCCCGAAGACCGCCTCAGGCGGTTTGCCGCCGCCGGCCCTGACGCCCCGCCGGCGCCGCCAACGGCCCACTCCGGACTGGCGGCAACCCGTGCCCGTTGGGTTAGGCGTGCCGCTCGCCCCAGGCATAGAGCGCCTTGAGCACTGGGGCGAGATCCTTTCCCTTTTGCGTCAGAAAGTATTCATAGCGCGGTGGGTGGCGCTCATAGAGGCGGGTTGCAATCACGCCGTGCGCCTCCAAGGCTTTGAGACGCGCTGACAGCGTATTAGGCGCCGCACCGGCCAATCCCGCCTCGAGCGCGTGGAACCGTAGTGGCCCCTTGCGTTTGAGATCGCGCAGAATCAACAGCGACCAGCGTTCGCCGACAACCTCGAGGGCACGCGCGAGCGGACAGATTTGGCCATAGTGCAGAGCCATGCACACACTGTACTCCTCTCATTCCTAACAAGCAAGTCACTATAGATTGACAAGTGACTTCACTATCTATAGTAGCGAGGCCGAGTAGGGGCGAGACC
>DASTMQ010000548.1:0-5874 GCA_035714005.1 Hyphomicrobiaceae bacterium | reverse complement strand
TGGCGGGTGCCGTGGCCTGGCTGGTCGGCGATCTTGCCCAAGGCTTCAAGCAGATGGCCGAGATGGTGAACCAGTCACGGCTGTCGAACGGCGTGCGCTCCACCGGCATGATGCGGCGCGCCGTGCACGAGGCCTTGACCGTGGCGCTCGGCAGGCGCGCCTTTGGCCAACGCCTGATCGAGCTGCCGCTGGTGCGCCGGCAACTCGTCAAGATGATCCTGCCGGCGGAGGCGGCCCTCAGCGTGGCGTTTTTTACCGCCGATTGTCTCGAGCGCGCCGATCGCGGCGACAGCGAAGCACAGACACTGCGGCGCATCCTGACGCCGCTCATCAAGCTCAGGGCCTGCCGCGACGCGCGCAAGGTAGCGGGCGATGCCATGGAAATGCGGGGTGGCAACGGCTACATCGAGGAGTGGATCGAGCCGCGGTTGTTGCGCGAGACCCACCTTGGCTCGATCTGGGAAGGAACCAGCAACATTATCGCGCTGGATGTCGTGCGCGCCGCCGGCAAGGCGGCCGCCCACCGTTTGCTGGAGGCGCAGCTCACGGCCATGCTGGCGCAGGGGCCAAGCGATCTGGCGGTGGTGCTCGCAGAACGCCTGAGCGCAGCGCTCACGTTGCTCGAGCGCGCCGGCGCCGAGGATGGCGCCGACGCGGCGGCGGCGCGTCAAGCCGCAACCGGCCTTTACTACGCGACCGCGGCCACCCTGCTTGTGCGCGAGGCGAAACTTTTGCGTGACCCGGTGCGCGAGGACATGGCGCGCCTAATCCTGTCGCACAAGCTCGCGCCGCGCGATCCGCTGGCGACCTCTCGGCAAGACGATGCTCGCAGCGAGCGCATTATTGGGGCCCTGCTGGCCGCCCGCCAAGGCGGCGCCAGCTAGAAGCGCACGGCGGTTTATGGGCTCTGTGCCGCGCGCTGGCCGGCCGTGGTGCCGGCGATGCGCCCGAACACGGCGCCGTTCATCAGCCCGCTGCCGCCCGGATAGTTGAAGTAGAACAGGCCGCCGACCAGTTCGCCGGCGGCGTAGAGGCCTGGGATCACTTCGCCGTCGGTGTCGATGACCCGGGCGCTGCCGTCGATCTTGAGACCACCGAAGGTGAAGGTCAGACCGCAGGTGACGGCATAGGCTTCGAAGGGCGGGGTGTCCAACACGATGGCCCAGTTGGATTTGGCTATGGCGAGGCCCTCGGTCCCGCGTCCATCCTTGATGTTGGGATTGAACGGCACGTCCTTCTTCACGGCGGCGTTGTAGGCCTTGATGGTCTCAAGCGCCTTGGCGGAATTGACGTCATCGAGCTTGCCGACCAGTTCCTCGAGCGTCTCGGCGCGCACCTTGGTCACGCGCTTGATGCGGTACTCATCGCGCAAGAGGTGCAGCACCTTGGCATCGAAAATTTGCCAACAAAACTGCCCCGGCTGGGAAAGGATCACGCGCCCGTACTTGGCGTAGGTGTAGTTGCGAAAGTCGGCGCCCTCGTCGACGAAACGCTCACCATTGGCGTTGATCATGATCGAGAAGGGATAATTGTGTTTTTGGAAGTTGTCGCCCACGCTGAGATCGCCGAATTCGGGGGCATTGCGATCCCAAGCCACGGCGTGGCCGCCCGACCAGTTGCCCGTTGGCTGCGCCCCGACATCGAGCGCCATGCGGATGCCATCGCCGGTATTAAAGCGCGTGCCGCGGACCTTGGCCAGCTCCCAGCCCGGTCCCATGTAGCGCGTGCGCCATTCGGCGTTGGCCTGGAAACCACCGGCCGCAAGCACGACGCACTTGGCCGCAATCTCGCTGGTTTTGCCCTGGTAGCGCACGGTCACGCCCTTGACGCCGTCGTCGTCGCTCAGAAGCGATAGCGCCCTTGCCTGATAGGCAATGGTAATGCCGGCACGGGAGGCAGATTTGGTCAGGGCCTCGACGAGGCCGGGACCGCCGCCCCAAGACTCAACCGTCAAGCCGCCCCAGAACTTGAATTTGCCTTCGACCTTGAAGGCCTGGCGGCCATAGATCGGGGCGAAGCGAATACCTTTGCTTCGCATCCACTGCATCGTGCTCTTGCTGCGGGTGACCAGGATTTCGCACAGTTCCGGGTCGGTGCGGTATTCGGTCAGACGCCCCATGTCGTCAAAAAACTGAGCTTCCGTGTAGGTGCCAAAATCGGTGTTGTCGATCTCCGCCGCGGTAAGATCGGGCATGAGCGCTTTGAGGTCGTCGACGCCGTCGTAGACGCAGCGAAAGGCCCCGGCCGTGAAGCGGCTGTTGCCGCCCGCCTCCGCCAGCGGGGCGCGTTCGAGCACCAGCACCGACACACCGCTTTCCGCCGCCGCCAAGGCGGCGCAGAGCGCGGCGTTGCCGGCGCCAACGATCACAACATCTGCCGATTTCGGTAAGGTGTTCGACATCTTGCGCCTTGCGTCCCACTTCGTGTGTTGTCGCATCGAATGAGCCTGCCGGCGCCGGGTCTCAGGCGCGGGCAAGGTCCGATCTGGTCCGTCTCCCGTGAGGTCCATGGTCAGTGTGGGCCTCGCCGGGAGAAAAATGCAAGCGCGCCAAACGTGGGCAGCACCGCTGCCCGCGCGGCTGGGCGCCGCCGCGCGCGCCCCACGCCCCCGTTTTGAGCCAGGGCCGAGCCCGTGCTGCGAGGCGACTAAAGCGTGGTTGCGGTGAGCGGGCTTTGCTCCCACAGCAGACGGGCAGCGCACCGTCGCGGTGTGCGCAGTTAGCTGACGCGGCCGAGCCAGGGTGCCGCAAGGCCAGGCCCACGGCAGTCCGAAAAAAAGCTCTGCCGGCGGCGGCGATGCGCTGGCGCGGCCCTGTGACGGCTTGAGGCGGGCGCGGGCTCTTTGTAGGCTTTTGGCTCGGGCCGGTTGGCCTCGCAACCGCCGACGGGTCGGTTCGGACGCGCCAAGCTTTGCGGCGCGCCGGGCATGCCTCCCGCATGCAGGCGCCGGCGTGGTCGCGGCCGTCGCGCCGGGAGGGGCGTCGGCGGCGCGGCCCGCAAACGTCATCCCGCCAGCGGTGGGTTGGCTGCCGTGCGGCCCTGGTGTCGGCGAGCTGGCTGGCGATGGTTTTGAGTGGAGGTTTGCAACGGGCATGGCATCGCGCCGGGGCGCGCATGAGGGCAAAAGTTGCGGCGCGCTGGCAATCAAGTCGCTGAAGGGATCAATGCCAATGTCTGGACCAACTGAGGTTCTCACGCCATTAGCAAGGGCCGATGATCGCCCGCCTGCCGAGGCTGCGCACCAGGGCTTGCACCGGATTGTCGTGGTTGGCGGTGGCGCGGGCGGGCTCGAGCTCGTCACCCGGCTCGGCGACAAGCTCGGACGACGTGGCAAAGCCGCTGTGACCTTGATCGAAAAAAAGCGCACGCACCTGTGGAAGCCGCTGCTGCACGAAGTCGCCGCGGGTAGCATGGACATCGGCACGCACGAGCTCGACTACCTGGCGCAGGCGCACTGGCACGGCTTCCGCTATCGGATCGGCGAGATGGTCGGGGTCGACCGCGAGCGCCGGCTGGTCCAGGTCGCTCCGTTCAGCGATGAGGACGGCATTATTGTCACCGAGCGGCAGTCGGTGCCCTATGACACCCTCGTGATCGCCATCGGCAGCCTCAGCAATGACTTTGGCACACCCGGCGCCAAGGACTATGCAATTCTGCTCGAGAGCCAGGATGAAGCCGAACGCTTCCACCGTCGCCTGGTCAACGCTTTGATTCGTGCGCACACGCAGGCGGAGCCGCTGCGCCCCGAACAACTGCAGGTTGCCATCATTGGCGCCGGCGCCACCGGCACGGAGCTCGCGGCCGAGCTGCATCGCACCATGCGCCAGTTGATCGCTTTCGGGCTCGATCGCATCGACCCCGACAAGCACATCAAGATCCACCTGATCGAGGCCGCCCCGCGCATTCTGCCGGCGCTGCCGGAGCGGCTCTCGACGGCCGCGCAAAAGCTGCTCGAAGGCCTGCAAGTCGAAATCCATACCTCGGCGCTCGTCGCCGAGGTGCTGCCCAACGGCGTGCGGCTGGCGAGCGGTCGCTTCATTGCCGCAGAACTCGTGGTATGGGCTGCCGGTGTGAAGGCACCCGACGTGCTCAAGACGCTTGACGGGCTGGAGACCAACCGCCTCAACCAGCTCGTGGTGCTGGCGACGCTTGCGACCACGCGCGATCCCAACATTTTCGCGATTGGCGACTGCGCTGCCTGCCCGTGGCCCGGACATGAACAAAGCGTGCCTCCGCGTGCCCAAGCTGCTCACCAGCAGGCATCGCACATGCTAAAGCAGATCAAACGCCGCCTGGCCGGTCAGCCTTTGCTGCCCTGGCGCTACCACGATTTCGGCTCCCTGGTGGCGCTTGGTCACTACTCCACCGTCGGCAGTCTGATGGGCCACCTGATCGGCCGCAACCTGTTCATCGAGGGCTATATTGCCCGCCTGATGTACCGGTCGCTCTACAAGATGCATCAGCTGGCCTTGCACGGGCCGGCCAAGGTTTTGCTGGATACCCTTGCCCGCGTCATCACGCGGCGCACGGAGCCGCATGTGAAGCTCCACTAAGCCGCGCCTTGCCTTGGTCGGCGTCGCCATGCCTGCTTGGCCTCATTTCCTAGCGGCGTTCGCCGTCTGGCGCGCTATTTTGCACCCAGCGTTGGCTTTTCCCGACGCGGCCTTGCGAACGCGTCGGCGGCTTGGCTTTGCCTTCGGCCTCGGCGGAGGCTTGCGCCGCATAGCTCCGGTGCCGGGCGATGACGGCAGGATCCCAAGGATTGCCCTGGCACGTGCAGTTTTCGACGTAGGTGCTTTGGTGCAAAAAGGCGGTGGGCAGCTGGCGGTAGGCGCGCCCCTCGAGGTCGACCATATCCTCCAGTTCTCCGCCCGGGTTGCGGTAGACGAAAAGACGTCCAGCGGGGCAAGCCTGGGCACAGCGGCGCGCATCTTTGGCAAACTGAGACCTAGTCGTGCTGAAGCTCATTGGAATTGGAAAGCCGTCGCACAGGCGCACACACATGGTGCGGAAGGTGCCACCGGCACTTTGGCGGCTTTCCCGCTCGTCATCGTCGTCGAAATTGAAGCTACGCGGGCTGCCCTGATCCCAATTCTCGCGGCCCCGATTGCCGCGATCCTCACGCCGCCGATCGTCGCCGCGCAGGCCGCGAAAAATCTCCTGAAACCAGTCGGCCGCCGGCACAAGCTCGCGGGTGCTGCTCGGATGAGCCCCATTGCCGGGTCCCAGAGGAAGCGCGCTGAGCCCACCACCAGCGCGGGGCAGCACCAGCCCGAGGCCCGCCAGGCATGCGGCGGCCAGAATGGAAAGGAGCAGGCGCTGCATGGTGGGCAAAAATTTCTCGCGGGCGGGCCAGAAGGGACTGGCGCAAAACGTCGGCGCTGCCGCTCAGTTCCGGGATCGACGTGGGTTGTTTGGCCGGCGTGGCGCGCGCCCGGGGCGGCCGCCGGCGCCCGCCTCCTCGCCCGCGCCTGCCTCCGCCGGGGACTGCGCCGTAGCGGGGACTAGCGCTCGTCTTCCTGTTCCGTCAGCTCGGGCAGGGTCTGCACCGCCTCGGTCGGCAGGTCGACGACGACGGCGCCGCGGAGCACGGTGAAGAGCCCGGCCGGAATTTCGAGCGTGCGTACACCCAATCCCAATACCTTGTCGCTGGTCATGCGGACCCGTTTGGGCTGATCGTCCTCGTCGTAGGAAATGTCGCTGACCTGTCCGATCAGCACGCCGTCCGCCGCATACACGGGAGCGCTCAGCATCTCGGCATGGAGCCCGGCGGTGTCCTGATCGTCCCCCGTGCCCGGCGATTGCGCCTGGCAGACGGGGCCAACACCCAGCGCCAACAGCAAGACTGCGATCTTTGCTAGCGATCCACCCATA
>DASTMQ010000547.1:0-2794 GCA_035714005.1 Hyphomicrobiaceae bacterium | reverse complement strand
GATTGCCTGCACAAAAAGCCCGGTTTGCTGCCTCTTCTCGTAGTGACGACTCGCACAGAGTTGCCGCAAGGATGAACAATGGAAACGCCGATTGAAATTGACTTCCAGGGGACGACGCCGGTCGAGCGGCTTCGTCAGTCGATCGCGACGCACGTTACGGATCTCGAGCAGCGATATGGACGGATTACCGCGTGCCGTGTCGTGCTCAAAGCACCGGGCGGCCACCATCGCAAAGGGCTTTACGAGGTCAATCTCCGGCTTGCTCTGCCGAATGGCCGTGAGGTCAACGTCGCACGCACCGCGCCGCAGGACGAGCGCTATTCCGATGTGGATTTTGCCGTCAACGACGCTTTCAAGCGCGCCCGGCGGCGCTTGCAGGACCACGTGCGGCGCATGCAGGGGCACGTCAAAGAGCACGAAGCTCAGCCGATTGCCAGAGTGATCCGAATTGACCCGGAGGGCGGATTTGGCTTTCTCGAAACCCCCGACAATCGCGAGATTTATTTCCACAGGAACAGCGTGCTCGATGACGGTTTCGCTCGGCTGTCGGTTGGTACGCGGGTGGCTTTCGCCGAGGAGCAAGGCGACAAGGGGCCACAGGCGAGCACGGTCAGGCTGTTGGGCAAACACGGCATGCGGTGATGGCATCGGCAAAGGTTGCATCGTTGGAAGGCAACCTGGGGTGGGAGCATTTCCCGCACGATGCCGATGTGGGCGTGCGCGGCTACGGTCCTACACCGGAGGCCGCGTTCGAGCAGGCGGCACTGGCGCTGACCGCGGTTGTGACCGACAGTGCGATCGCCGAGACGATTGCAGTCAAGGTCGAATGCGAGGCGCCGGACGTGGAGCTTCTGTTTGTTGAGTGGCTCAATGCGATTATCTATGAGATGGCGGTGCGGCACATGCTGTTCGGCCGTTTTGCGGTTCGTATCTCCAGCAATCATCTCAGCGGCACCTTGTGGGGTGAGCCAGTCGACGTGGGGCGCCATGCGCCCGGCTGTGAGCCTAAAGGTGCGACCTATACCGCGCTGAAGGTGGCCCGGGCCGCGGACGGAAGCTGGTCGGCTGCCTGCGTCGTTGACGTGTAGGGGAGCAAGGTACGATGGATCCGGCGCGCTTCACGTGCCTGGGCCCGACGACCTGGCGCATCGAGCCGGCTGGCGCCATGCGCGTGCCTGCAATCATCTATGCCGATGAAGACCTGATCCGCGGCATGGACGACAAAGTCTACACACAGGCTGCCAATGTGGCGACGTTGCCCGGCATCATGGCGGCATCCTATGCGATGCCGGACGCACACTGGGGTTATGGCTTTCCGATCGGCGGCGTCGCGGCTTTCGACGCCGACCAAGGCGGAGTGATCTCGGCTGGCGGCGTCGGCTTCGACATCTCGTGTGGCGTGCGCACCATGCGGATTGGCCTCAAGGTCGACGACATCCGGCCCGTGCAGAAGGCGCTCGCGGATTCCCTGTTCCGGCAGATTCCGGCGGGTGTCGGCAGCGAGGGGGCGATCACACTCGACTCGATCGAAATGGACGCCATGCTTTCAGGCGGCGCCCGCTGGGCGGTCGGTCGTGGCTGGGGCGAGGAGCGCGATCTCGAACGAATCGAAGAGGGGGGCGTGGCAGCCGACGCACGGCCGGATTGGGTGTCCGAGAAAGCCAAGCACCGCCAGCGCCGCGAAATGGGCACGCTCGGCTCAGGCAACCACTACCTCGAGGTCCAGGCGGTGGCCGAGATTTTCGACCAAGCCACGGCCAAGGCATTCGGATTGGCCCTCGATGATGCACTGCTAACCATCCACTGCGGGTCCCGCGGACTCGGCCACCAGATTGGAACGGAATTCCTCAAAGAGATGGCGGTTGCGGCCGGCATGGCTGGGTTCGTGCTCCCCGATCGCGAGCTTGCCTGCGCGCCGATACGATCCGAGATCGGCGAGCGCTACCTCGGTGCCATGCGTGCGGCCATCAACTGCGCGTTGGCCAATCGCGAAATCCTCGGCCATTTCGCGAGTCGCGTGGTGAATCACTTTTTCCCGAACGCGTCGATCGACCTTCTGTTCGACGTGTCCCATAACACCTGCAAGGTCGAGCCACACCTGGTTGATGGAAAGAAGCGCGACCTGTTCGTCCACCGCAAGGGCGCAACACGGGCCTTCGGGCCGGGTCATCCGACTCTCCCGCCGACGCTCAAAGGGGTCGGCCAGCCGGTGCTGATCGGCGGCAGCATGGGCACGGGGTCGTATATCCTCGTTGGCACTGCGGAGAGCGAGACCAAAGCCTTCTCCTCTGCCTGCCACGGCGCCGGACGGGCATTGTCGCGCCATGCCGCGCTCAAGCAATGGAGCGGGCGCAAAGTGGTCGATGATCTCGCAGCCCATGGCATCCTGATCCGCAGTCCTTCCGTGCGTGGCGTCGCCGAGGAGGCGCCTGGCGCCTACAAGGATGTGGGACGGGTGTGCCTTGTGGCCGAGCTGGCGGGACTGGCGCGACGGGTGGCGCGGCTCGAACCCCTCGTCTGCATCAAGGGATGAGCCAGGGGCCGCAGGCGATCGTGATCGGCTGAATGGAACGCCATCAGCCCGCAGCCTGGTATCTTGCATTGGCGTGAAAGCGTGTCGCATTTAGGTGAGGGTGTATTTTGGAAAGCAATTGGCACATTCGCGGGGCGTGAAGCGGCGAGGTGTTGGGTGGTTGCGGCGCAGAGTCGGTCGGGGTGCGGATGAGGGCTTTGCGCAACAAATGCTTGAGCTTGCCGATGCAACCGGACCTTGATGGCCTGCACTTGCCAATGT
>DASTMQ010000546.1:0-1606 GCA_035714005.1 Hyphomicrobiaceae bacterium | reverse complement strand
GCCGGTGCCCGAGCCGCCCGTCGCCGACAAGCTGCTGCGCTGGGTCGACCGGCTGTTGTCGCGCTGACGCCGCGGATTTGCCGCGGAGTGCCAGCCAATGCATCCGGCGCCGTCGATCGTCTTGTTCACGACCGCATCCGGCGCCGGCTTTGCGTTGCTGGCGCTGCTCGGGCTCGGCGCGCCGCTCGGATTGCTGCCGGCGAGCAGCTGGTTCGGGTTTACCGGGCTGGTGCTCGCGGCCGTGCTCGCCACCGCCGGTCTCGTCGCCTCGACCTTTCACCTCGGCCGGCCGGAGCGGGCGTGGCGCGCCTTGTCGCAATGGCGTTCGTCGTGGCTGTCGCGCGAAGGCATTTTCTCACTCGCGACCTTTGTCCCGACGATAGTCTTCGGCATCGGCTGGGTGTTTTTCGGCGACACCGCGGGGTTTGTCGGCCTTTGCGGCATTGCCTCGGCAGTGCTGGCGGCGGCGACGGTCTATTGCACCGGCATGATCTACGCCTCGTTGAAGCCAATCCATCAATGGCACAATGGGTGGGTCGTTCCGGGCTATCTCGCCCTCGGCCTGATGCCGGGCCTGCTACTGCTCGACTTTCTCGTCCGGCTGTGGGCCTCGAGCGCCCCCGGTTTGGCGGTCCTCTGCGTTGTCGCAGTGCTCGTCGGCTGGTGGATCAAGGAAGGCTATTGGCGGTTTATCGCCACCACCTCGGCGCGCAGCACCCCTGCAACAGCCACAGGGCTCGGCCGCCACGGCCGGGTCCGCCTTTTCGAGGCGCCGCACACTGAGGAAAATTATCTGTTGCGGGAGATGGGGTTTCATATCGCGCGCAAGCATGCGCGTCGGCTACGCGGGATCGCCAGGCTGTGCGGCTTTGCCTTGCCGGCGCTCCTCAGCCTGCTCGCCCTCATTTCGGGCGGCGGTCTCGGTCGTGTCGCGGCCGGGCTCGCCATCCCCAGCGCGGCCCTGGGGCTCGCCGCCGAGCGTTGGCTGTTTTTTGCCGAAGCGAAACACACAGTGACATTGTATTATGGCGCCGACGCCGTGTAGCCGAAATTTTCCGATGCGAGGGTGTTGACGGGATCGCCGAAGGAGGTCTATAAGCGCCGCCCTTCGGCCCCTTGGTCGGGGATGTTGATTGAGGCGTGAGGGAGAGGGAAGGGATGCGCGGGCGGCGGCGGGTTTGCCGAGGCTCGCGCGGATGCGTGACGTTTTGGCGGCCTTTGAGGGGCCCGAGCGGGTCCGGCGTGAGCCGGGCGGGTTTGGGCTCTGGGATGAACTTGAGAGTTTGATCCTGGCTCAGAACGAACGCTGGCGGCATGCCTAACACATGCAAGTCGAACGCTTCACCGGGGCTTGCCCTGGTGGGGAGTGGCGCACGGGTGAGTAGCGCGTGGGAACCTGTCCATGGGTGGGGGATAACCGCGGGAAACTGCGGCTAATACCGCATGATCCCCGGGAGCGATCCTGGGGCAAAGATTTATCGCCGATGGAGGGGCCCGCGTCCGATTAGGTTGTTGGCGGGGTAACGGCCCACCAAGCCTGTGATCGGTAGCTGGTCTGAGAGGATGATCAGCCACACTGGGACTGAGACACGGCCCAGACTCCTAC
>DASTMQ010000545.1:0-17717 GCA_035714005.1 Hyphomicrobiaceae bacterium | reverse complement strand
GCCGACGCGGTTGGAACGGGCACCGCGCCCGCGCCGGCGCTCGGCGTCCACGAGGGAGGCCGCCGTCACCTCGACCAGAGGCGCCGTGTCGTCGCGCCCGGCGCGGTCGGCCGGATCGCGCGGGCGCGGCGCCGCAAGCTCCTGTTTGGACTTGGCCATGGCGCCGAGCCTAGCCCAACGGTTGGAACAAAGAAAGAACAAAAGCGCGCGTAAAGGGCTTTGAGGCGCGCATCGCGGGCGATATGAGGGGCGACGGCCAAGGCGCCCCGGGATGTGCCGATGATTTCCGTTGTGGTTCCCACCCGCAATAGCGAAGCGAGCCTGCCCACGACACTCGCCAGCCTGGTGACGGCGGCTGTCGACGGGCTGGTGCGCGAAGTCATTATCGTCGATGGGGGCTCGAGCGACGGCACGGCGGGGATCGCCGACCAAACCGGGGCCCGCCTGATCGTGAGCGCGCGCGGCCGCGGCAGCCAGCTGGCCGCGGGCGCCAGGGCGGCACGCTTTCCTTGGCTCTTGTTTTTGCACGCCGATACCGCGCTTGAGGACGGCTGGGAGCGCGAGGCCATGACCTTTGTCAGCAGGATCGAGGCCGGGGAGTGCGCGCCGAGCGCTGCGGCGTTCCGATTTGCCTTGGATGCTCAAGGGCTGAGGCCGCGGCTGCTGGAGCGCCTCGTTGCCCTGCGCTGCGCCGCCTTGCGCCTGCCCTATGGCGATCAGGGACTATTGGTGCCCAAGCGCCTTTACGAGGCGCTCGGTGGCTACCGGCCCTTGCTGTTGATGGAGGACGTCGACCTCGTGCGCCGGCTGGGTCGAGGCCGCATCACCATGCTGCGCGCCCGCGCCGTCACCAGCGCCCTGCGCTTTCAGCGCGAGGGCTATTGGCGGCGCTCGGCCCGCAACCTGGTGTGCTTGACCCTCTACCTCTGCAACGTTCCCATCGCCACCATTCACCGGCTCTATGGCTGACCAGGTGGCGGCGAGCCAACCATCAAATGTCCGTGAGGCGGAATGTCGAGCGCCGGCGGAACGTCCCTGGGATAGTGATGAGTGGGCTAAACGGCTAGGGAGAATGCCATGCAAAGTATTTCACGGCGCGGCTTTGTGATCTCGGCGGCGACCGCGGGGGCCGTGTTCGGTCTCGACGGTCCGCTCGAGTTTCTCAGTCCGGCCTTTGCCCAGAAGCCCGATCCCAAACTGATGGACAAGGGCGTCGTCAAATTCAAGGTTGGCGACCTCGAAGTCATTCAGATGTACGACGGAGTTTGGGAAAAGGCCCATGATCCGAACTTCGTGAAGAATGCCTCCCTCGACGAGGTCAAGGCCGCGCTGAAGGCCGGCGGCTTGACCGACGAGTTCGTGCCCATTCCCTTCACGGTCACCGCGGTGAAAAGTAAGGGCAAGCTCGTGCTGTTCGACGCGGGCACCGGCGGCCAGCTTTCGCCGAAAGCGGGCTTGGTTGCGGCAAAGAACATGAAAGCTGCCGGGATCGATCCCGACAAGGTCTCGACCATCGTGCTGACCCACTTCCACGGTGACCACATCAGCGGCTTGATGGCAAAGGACACCAACGCCCCGACCTTTCCCAACGCCGAAATTCTGGTGCCGGCCAGCGAGTATAAGTACTGGACCGATCCGGCGATCACGGCGGGAGCGGCCAAACGGATCCAAGCGGTGTTTCCGGGCTGGAAGAACATCAAGCAGTTCGAGGGCGACAAGGAAATCGCCCCGGGCGTGCGCGCCATTGCCAGCAACGGCCACACGCCCGGTCACACCAGCTACCAGCTGGCCTCCGGCCGCAAGCAGCTGATCGTGCTCGGCGATGTCACCAACATCCCCGCCCTCAACCTGAAAAATCCAGGCTGGCATTTGGTGTTTGACGTCGACGCGGCCACGGCCGAAACCAACCGGCGCAAGATGTTCGACCGCGTGGTTGCCGATAAGATCACGGTGACCGGCTATCACTTCGGCTTCCCGGGCGCAGGCAGCATCAAAAAGGATGGCAAGGGCTACGCCTTCGTTCCCGTCAAGGCCTAGCGCGGACAGCCAGGCGGCAGGCCGTGACAGGCGGGCCCTGAGATGGCTTGCCCCTGAGGCGCCGGCCTTCGCCAGCCGGCGCCGCAGCCCGGCGCATCAGGCGGCGCCGTTTCGCTGCCGGCTGGTGATCATGGCCAAGGCGCCGATCGCCGGGGCGGTCAAGACACGGCTTGCCGCCGAGATCGGGGTGGCAGGGGCCACGCGCTTTGCGCGCCAGGCCACGGCGGCCCTGATCGGGCGCCTGGGGCGGGATCCGCGCTGGCAAACCATCCTCGCCGTCAGTCCCGACACGTCCGCCAAAACCGCGATCTGGCCAGGCAAGATTGTGATCCGTGGTCAGGGCCGCGGTGACCTCGGCCAGCGCATGCAGCGCTTGTTTGAGATCGATGCGCCCGGCCCCCTCGTCATCGTCGGCACCGACATTCCAAGTCTGAGCCCCGCCCACATCGCTACCGCGTTCCGCCTGCTGGGGCGCAACGATGCCGTCTTCGGCCCGGCGCTCGACGGCGGTTATTGGTTGATCGGGCTCAGCCGGCGCCCGCGCCTGCTCAAGCCATTCGCTCGGGTGCGCTGGTCGGGACCCCATGCCCTGAGCGATACGGTGGCAAACCTGCCCGCTTGCGCCATTGCCCTTCTGCCTCGGCTCGGCGATGTCGACAGCGCAGCGGCCTTGAGCCTTTGCGCGGGCCACGTTGGCCGGCGCCTATTGCCCCGCTCCTGAGCCGGCTGGCGGCTCAGGTGCAGCGCCAGAAGACACCGCGATCGAGATGGAAATGATTGTGGTGGGCGGCATTGTATTCGGGCCCCAGCACGACGTGAAAATAGCGGCAGGCCCGCGCGTGCACCGCCCGCAGGAAGCGGGCCTCCGCCCCCGTCCCCTTCCAGTGCTGAAGCACGCCGATCTGCCGCCCACCCGCCAAGGTAAAGCCGCTGATGTCGAGCGCATTGGCGGTCGCATGCTCGCTGCGGATGTCCTTCCAGAACGGATTGCCGATGATGTTGCGGCACGCGTAGGAGCCGAAGGATTGGATGGCGACGACGCGCTGGCCAAAGATCTCCTGGGCGATCGCCTGCACGTCGTGGGTGAGCCACAGGGCGAGCGCGGCGGCCGCTTCGCAGGTGGCCTTGTCGAAGGCGGCGTGTACGCCGCCGGCCGAGCTCATGCGCACGCTATTGGTCCAACCGCAGCCCTGCTTGGGTGGATTGTCGGGGATCGGCTCGGCGCTGATCTGAGGTTGTGCCAGGATGCGGCGGCACAGCTGCGGGTCGTGCTTGAGGGCGGCCAGGCGCCAATCGACGAACCAAGCCTCCGACTGGGCGAGGTCGAGCGCCGGCAGGGGATTGAGCGCGGGCGGAACGAGGCCCTGTCGGAGGAGCGCCGCTCCGCCCAGCCCGATCAGGACGACGAGGATCAGCCACAGGAGGGGAAAGCGGCGCGTGCGGGTCGGCATGGCCGTCTTCTATAAAGGGCGACCCTGGCACGGCCAAGCCATCGCCCGGGGCCGCGGCGGCCGGCGCAGGCCAGCCCCGTCGCCGGACAAAGGGGACTCCACTTGCCGGCTCAAGGCCTTAGCTTTTGACGCCGGGGCCAAGCCTTGGCGCTGGCCTTAAAAATCCGTGGCGATGCCGTTTCTTTCCCAATCGCCGTAGCGGGTCGGCTCGGGTCCCGGTTGGCCGCCGATCTCCTTGACCCGGGGGGCGGCGGCCACCCTTTCCAGCTCCTGGCGCCGGCGCTCCTGGGCTTCGGCAAGAGCACGCTGCGCTGGCGCCGGCAAACGCTTGCGGGCGGCTTCGCTTGGGGCATCTTGGTCTTGGCGCATGGCACACCCTGCTCGGCCTTGTGGGCGGGCGCTGCCTATCGAGGCCTCTGGACGGCGGGCTCTGGTCGCTAATTCTTTGGCTTCGAACCCGGCTTATGGCCCGTCCAGATCTGGCCCTGACCCTTCCAGCACACCATATTAGCACGCCCACCGGGCCTCGGCTCGGGCGATCTGCCGAGCCAAGGTCGCAATCAACCTGACGAGGTGAACCTCCCATGCCCCTGAACTTCGCCAAGACCGGCCTGCTGCTGGCGGCCTTGACGGGCATCTTTGTCGCCATGGGTGCCCTGTTGGGCGGCGCCACCGGCATGGTGATTGCGTTCGTCGTGGCCCTCGGCATGAACGCCTTCAGCCTGTGGCAATCCGACAAGATGGTGTTGCGCCTCTATGGCGCCGAAGAGGTCGATGCCAGCTCCGGGGGCGAGTATTACGCCATCGTCGCCGACCTTGCCCGCAAGGCCGAGCTGCCGATGCCGCGCGTGTACATTATGCACAATCCGCAACCCAATGCCTTTGCGACCGGCCGTAACCCGGCCAATGCCGCGGTCTGCGCCTCCACCGGCCTGATCGAGATGCTGTCGGCCGACGAAGTCGCCGGCGTCATGGCCCACGAGCTCGCGCACGTCAAAAACTACGACACGCTGACAATGGCCGTCGCCGCCAGCATTGGCGGCGCCATTTCCATGCTGGCGCAGTATCTGCAGTTCGGCGCCCTATTTGGCGGTAATCGCGAGAACAACAGCGTCGGCTGGCTCGGCACGCTGGTCGCCATTATCCTCGCCCCCATTGCCGCCATGCTCGTGCAAATGGCCATCAGCCGCTCCCGCGAGTACCAGGCCGATCATCTCGGCGCCATGATCTGCGGGGCGCCGTTGTCCTTGGCATCGGCGCTGAGCAAGATCGAGCACTATGCCCAGGGCATCCGCAACGAGCCGGCGGAAGCGGCACCCGCGACCGCGCACCTCTTCATCATCAACCCGTTGAGCGGCGAGGGCATGGACAACCTTTTCTCCACCCATCCCAACACCGCCAACCGCATCGGCGAGCTGGAGCGCCTGGCCGAGGAGATGGGGGCCAGCGGCCGAGCCTCGCGCCCAGCGCACCCGGGACTTGGTCGCTGGGATGGCGCCTCGCCCGCCAGGCGCGGGGGCCCCTGGGGTTAAGGCGAGGCTAGAGGGTTTTGCCACCGCGCAGGCCGCGCCCGAACGCCGCCGTGTCAGCCAAGCCTCCCCGCCCGTTAAACGCGCCGGAAGGGCTGGCGGCCCGCCGCCTCGCCGTCAGCCTGGTGGCCGGCGTACTGGGGCAAAGGCGCCCGCTCGAGCAGGTGCTGGCCGACCTGTCGCGGCAACCGGATCTTTCGCTTTTGCATCCGCGCGATCGCGCCTTGGCCCGCATGGTGGCCGCCACCGTGCTGCGGCGGCAGGGTGAGCTGGAGCACGTCCTCAACGCCTTCATCGAACGGCCGCTACCCGCCAGCAAGGGTCAACTTTGGCCCATCTTGTTGTGTGCAGCAGCCCAGCTGCTCTGCCTTGAAATGCCGGCCCATGCCGTCGTCGACCTTTCCGTCGAACTGGTGCGTCGCGATCGCGGTGCGCATCGCTTCGCCAAGCTCAGCAATGCCGTGTTGCGGCGCGTGAGCGAGCGCGGCGCGGCGCTGATCGCCGCCCAGGACGCCGTGCGGCTCAATATTCCGGCCTGGCTTTGGCAACGCTGGAGCGAGGCCTATGGGGCCGCCACGGCGCGCCGCATCGCGGAGGCCAGTCTCAAGGAAGCCGCCCTCGACATCAGTTTGAAGCCGGCCGAGGATCCCAACGCCTGGGCGGAGCGGCTGGGCGGGCTGTTGCTGCCGACCGGCAGCCTTCGGCTGCAATCGCACGGGCGCATCGAGGACTTGCCGGGCTATGGCGAGGGCGCCTGGTGGGTGCAGGACGCCGCCGCCGCCCTGGTGGGCCGGCTGGCCGGCGAGGTGGCGGGCCGCAGCGTCGCCGACCTGTGCGCCGCGCCGGGCGGCAAGACGGTGGCGCTGGCCGCGCATGGCGCCGCGGTCACCGCCGTCGATATTTCCCCGGCCCGGCTGGAGCGAACGAGGGCCAACCTCGATCGCCTGCGACTGAGTGCGAGTTTGGTTGCGGCCGATGTTGCGACCTGGACGCCGGGGCTGAGCTTCGACGTCGTCATCCTCGATGCCCCTTGCACGGCGACGGGAACCATTCGCCGACACCCCGATATCTTGCGCCTGAAAGTCGCTGATGACGTGCCCCGCATGGCCGAACTCCAGGGACGGCTGCTGGCGAACGCGGCGCGGCTCGTCAAGCCCGATGGGCTCTTGCTCTACAGCACCTGTTCGCTCGAGCCGGAGGAAGGCTCTGAGCAGATCGCGGCCTTTCTGGCGGCGCATGACGCCTTTCGGCGCGTGCCGGTCCTCGCCAACGAAGTTGGCGGCGCGAGGCAAGCACTCACGCCGGCGGGCGAGCTGCGTACGCTGCCCTGCCACGGCCCGCAGGGGAGCCTGGCAGCGGGCATGGACGGCTTCTATGTGGCGCGCTTGCGGCGGCTTTGCTAGCGCCGTTGCGCCACCCACAGGCTTTGCGGGCCGCGGCCTTGCCTCGCCGCGGTGCCCGGGCTAACCCGGGCCATATGCAGAACTCTTCCCGGGAACCGGCGCCGGCGTCGGAGCCGTCGGCATGGTCGCGGTTGAGCGCCAGTCTGGGTGCCCGTCTGGGTGCCGGTCTGGGTGCCCGTCTGGGCGCCGGTCTGGGTAGCAGTCTGAGCGCCGGTCTGGGCACGGGTCTGGCCGCGAGCCAGGCCATGAGTGTGGCCGCGCGCGAGAGGCTCGAGCGCACGGCGCTTTGGCTCGATCGCGCTCGCGTTCAGCTCTTGGCCTACGTGCGCGGATCGGAGCTCCTCGCCGACCGGCGCGCTGCGGCGGACGAGCTGCTGATGGCCCCGCCGGACTTGCGCGTGCCCGATCCCAGCTTTGTCGATGAGTTGAGGTTCGGCAATTTCGGCCTCGCCGGCGAGATTGCCGATCTGGCGGGACGCTCACCCTTTGCGCTCGCCGCCGTCAGCGAGGCCTGGGCACGCGAGCTGCATGGTTTTGGCTGGTTGCGCCACCTCGATGCCGTCCGCGCGGAGGATACCGAGCGTTTGGCCCGCCGGCTGCTGATGGCTTGGTTGCAGGACGGCAGCCGCGACAAGCTCTTCGCCTGGGCACCCGAAACCACGGGCCGGCGGCTGATGTCCTGGCTGTCGCATTCGCAATTGCTCCTCGACGGGGCGGACCCCAAGTTCTACGCGGCCGTGCTGCGCAGCATCGAGCGGCAGGCCGCCTACCTGTCCGTGGCCTGGCGAAACGAGCCGCAGGGCTACGGCCGGTTGGTGGCCCTGATCGGCCTGGTGCTCGCCGATCTGTGCCGCGCCGGGCGCGAACGCCGGCTGCGGCGGTCGCAGAAACTGCTGGCTGCCGAAATCGAGCGCCAGATTTTTGCCGACGGCGGCCACATCGGCCGCAACCCACAGACCTCGGTCGAACTGGTGCTGGATTTGCTGCCGGTGCGGCAGTGTTTTCTGGTGCGCGACCTGCCCCCCGCGAGCGCGCTCGAGCACGCGCTCGCGGCCATGGTGCCGATGCTGCGGCATGTGCGCTTGGGCGACGGCAGTCTGGCCCGCTTCAACGGCGTGGGGCCCACCGATCGGGACGCGCTGGCGACCGTATTGGCCTATGACAAAAACCGGACGGCGTTGCCGGCGCTGGCGCCGCAGTCGGGCTATGCGCGCCTGGAGCGCGGCGACAGCATCGTGGTGGTCGATGTCGGCGGCCCGCCGCCGCTGAGCTTGGCCCACGGTGCGCACGCCGGTTGCCTCGCGTTCGAAATGAGCGTGGGCGGCGAGCCGCTGCTCGTCAACAACGGGGCGCCGGCGTCCTCCGATCCTGGCCGGCGGGCCCCGGCGCGGGCGACGGCGAGCCACAACACGCTCTGCCTCTCAGAGCAGTCCTCCGCCACGCTCGCCCGGCGCGACGCCCGGCGCGGGGCGCTGGCCATCGCACATCCCGATCACGTCAGCGTGCGATTGTCCGAGACGGCCGGCGCCATTGAGCTGGAGGCCTCGCACGATGGCTACGTCGAGCGCTGGGGGCTCGTGCATGCGCGCAGCCTCAGTCTTGCTGCCGATGGCAGCAAGCTAAGTGGCAGCGAGGCGCTTGTGCCCGCCAAAGGCGTGTTGCGCTTTGCCTGGGATGTTCCCTTTGCCGTGCATTTCCATGTCCATCCCGACGCCGAAGTCTGGCCTGGCCAGGAGCCCGACACGGCCGATCTCGTGCTCGGCTCGGGGACGGCCTGGCGCCTGTCGGTTGCGGGCGCCCAGCTCACGATCGAATCGAGCGTGCATCACAGCGGCGCCTTGGGCCCGCTGCCGGCGCAACAGGTGGTGTTGCGGGCAGCCTGCCATGGCGAGGCCAAGGTCAGCTGGCAGCTCGAGCAGATGGCGCCGGGCCGGCAGCCGCAACAGCTCCTGCCGGACGCGACGGCGGCGGCGCAATCCTTGGGCGAGCGGCTGGCGCAAGCTTCAACCGGGGTGGGCCTGGCCGCAGATTGCCAGGCCGCGGTCGGTCCCGAGCAGCCGCCGCCAGAGGCGCCGGCAACGCCGCCCAATCCGCAAAGACCCAACCCGCAGGAATGAACGCGCCCTATTGCCAATGCCGGTTCCATGCTAAGCGCGCCCTCGTCGAGGCCTGGCCCGCTGCAGGCAGAGCGGGCCAAGGCGCGCCATCGCGCGCGGGCCAAAGCAAAATGGGAAACGACGTGAATGACAACAGCGGCCAGAAAAATCGGGCGGGCGTTGCTTTCGCTGTCCGATAAGAGCGGTGTTGGCGATTTTGCCCGCGGGCTTGCCGCTTTCGGCGTGGAAATTCTCTCCACCGGTGGGACCGCCAGCGCGCTGGCGGCGGCCGGAATTGCCGTCAAGGACATTGCCGAGCATACGGGCTTGCCGGAGATGATGGATGGTCGCCTGAAGACCTTGCATCCCAAGGTTCACGGCGGGCTGCTCGCCGTGCGTGGCAATGTCGAGCACCAGGCGGCGGCCGAGCGACATGGCATCGCGCCCATCGACCTGCTGGCCGTCAACCTCTACCCGTTCGAGGCAACCGTGGCCGCGGGCGCGCCATTCGAGACCGTGATCGAAAACATCGATATCGGCGGGCCGGCGATGATCCGGGCCGCCGCCAAGAACCATGCGGCCGTGACCGTCATCGTCGATCCGGCCGACTATGCGCGGGTGCTGCAAGAGATGGCGGCCCAGGGCGGCGCCACCAGTGTGGCGCTGCGCCAGGCGCTGGCCGCCAAGGCCTACGCGCGCACTGCCGCCTACGACGCGGCGATCAGTAACTGGTTCGCCGAGGTCTTGGGCGAGCCCGCCCCGGCTTGGCGCGCGTTCGGCGGCAAGCTTGCGCAGGAGCTGCGCTATGGCGAGAACCCACACCAGCGCGCCGCCTTTTATACCACGGGCGCAAAGCGCCCCGGTGTGGCCACCCTCGAGCAGCATCAGGGCAAAGAGCTTTCCTACAACAATCTCGCCGACACGGACGCCGCCTTTGAACTGGTGTCCGAGTTCGACCCTGCGACGCCCGCCGTCGCCATTATCAAGCACGCCAACCCCTGTGGTGTTGCCACCGGCGGCTCTCTGATCGAGGCCTATCGCAAGGCACTTTTTTGCGATCCCGTCAGCGCCTTCGGCGGCATCATCGCGCTCAACGGGGTCGTTGATGCGGCCACCGCGGCCGAGATCACCGGCATTTTCACCGAGGTGGTGATCGCGCCGCAGGCGAGCGCGGAAGCAAAGGCGATCTTTGCCAGCAAAAAAAACCTGCGCTTGCTCACCACCGGCGCGCTGGCCGATCCGCGCCGCCAGGAGTTGAGCTTCCGCTCGCTGTCGGGTGGCTTCCTGGTGCAGTCGCGCGACGGCGCCATGGTCGACGACCTCGATCTCAAGGTCGTGAGCAAACGCGCGCCAACGCCGCAAGAGGCAGCCGACCTGAAATTTGCTTTCAAGGTGGCCAAGCACGTCAAATCCAATGCCATCGTCTACGCCAAGGACGGCGCCACGGTGGGCATCGGCGCCGGGCAAATGAGCCGGATCGATAGCGCCCGGATCGCCGCCTCAAAGTCGCTGGAGGCGGCCAAGGCGGCCGGCCTGAGCGAGCCGCTGGCCAAGGGGGCGGTGGTGGCATCGGACGCCTTCTTTCCGTTTGCCGACGGGCTGCTGGCGGCCGCCGAGGCGAAGGTGACGGCGGTCATCCAGCCGGGTGGATCCATGCGCGACAAGGAGGTGATCGCCGCCGCGGACGCGCACGGCCTGGCGATGGTGTTCACCGGCGTGCGTCATTTCCGGCACTGATCCGGCATGGCTGACGGGCACGCGCCACTGGGGATCCGACTGCGCCCGGCTACGGCCGAAGACGGCTTCCTGCTGCGCCGATGGTTGCGGGATCCGGCGACGCAGGCCTGCTCGGGCAACCGGGCCAGTGCCGAGGCCGAGATCGCCCTAGCGCGCATGAGCGAGACGGCGGTTTGCCGCATCGTCACCTGCGCGGCGCGACCGATCGGCTACGCCCAGGCCATGGAAGTCGGCGTCCGCGCCGGCCCACAGCCGCCGGAGCTGCTGCCGGGCACCTGGGAGACCCAGGTCTGGATGGTGCCAGCGCGCGTGGCTGTGCTGGCCACGATTGCGCGCTTGCTTGCGGCGGAGGTTTTTGCCACCACGCTGGCGGTCGCCTGTTCCGGCCTCATCTCCCTCAGGCAGGAGATGATGGTGCGCGCCTACGAGCGGGCCGGCTTTCGCTGGCGACGGATTTGGCACGACCCCCTGTTCGGGCCGGCCTGGCTGATGCTGAAAGAGCGGCCGCGCTAGCGGCACCGGCGACGTCTTGTAGCTGGCCGGCGGCGACCAGCAGGCGCGACAGCGTGAGCGTCCCCTCCTTGCTAATCTGCTCGAGCATGGCCGCCACCCGCGCCAGTCGCGGCCCTTGGCTTTCGAGCCAAGCCTCAATCGGAGCCGCGCCGCGGGCCCGCAGCGCCGCCCGGGCCAGCTCGGCCTGCGATCTGCCCAACTGGTTTAAGGCCTGGGCGACGGCGAGCCGATCGTAGTAGTCGGGCGTGAGGATCTGGCCGGCCTTGGCCGTGAGCTCGGCGATCTGCAAGCGATCGCCGAGCAGCAGGAAAACGCGGGCCGCCTCGGCGAGCGGGCTGCTGGAGGCCTCAGCAACCTCGGTGATGGCCGGGGCAAGCTCGGCGACATCGAGGGCGGCGATCTCGGCGGCGAGATCTTCTGGTACGCCGTCGAGGGCGAGCCGGCGGGCCGCCTCCGAGAGCCTTGCCGCCAGGCGCGCCGGCAGCAGCGAGGCCAGCATCGGTTTCAGCGCAGCCAGCGTTTCCCGGTGCCGCGCGATGGTGTCGCCGAGGCTGCCGCCGGCGCCGCCATAGCGCAGCATAAAGAGCGTCTGCGCGTTGACCAGCTCGCGCGTGCGCTGATAGAGCCCAAGTTGGGTTAGGCCCCCAACCTTGCCGTCGAGCGCATCGAGCCGCTGCCAAAGCGCCGGCAGCTCGAACACCTCGCGCACCGCCAGGAAGGCCAAGGCCACATCGGCGGTCGGGCGCCGGGTCTCGTCGGCCAGCCGCATCGCCATGGCGGGGCCGCCGCGATTGAGGACGGCGTTGGTGAGGCTGGTGGCGATAATTTCGCGCCTGAGGCTGTGGCCGGCAATGCCTTCGGGAAAGCGCCGGCGCAGCTCGCTTGGAAAATAGGCCTCAAGCCAGGCTGCGAGCATGGGTTCGTCCGGCACCGTGCTGGCGATCAGTTCGCGCTCGAGGGCGATCTTGGCGTAGCTCAAAAGCACGGCCAGCTCCGGCCGGCTGAGCCCGTGGCCGGCCCGGCCGCGCTCCTCCAGCTCCTTGTCGGACGGCAAGGCCTCCAGTCGGCGCTCGAATAGGCCACGTTCCTCCAGCGCATGCAGCAAAAGGGCATAGTCGGGAAGTTCGCGGCCACAACTGCCCTCCGCCAGGCTCAAGGCCAAGGACTGCTGGTAGTTGTTGGCGAGCGAGCCCGCCGCCACGTCCGCGGCCATGGCGGCCAGCAAACGGCTGCGCGCGTCGGCCGACAGCTTGCCCGATCGGCTGGCCGGACCCAAGGCGATCTTGATGTTTACTTCCTGGTCCGAGGTGTTCACGCCCGCGGAATTGTCGATGAAATCCGTATTCAGACGGCCACCGCGCTGGGCAAACTCGATGCGGGCGCGCTGGGTCATGCCGAGGTTGGCTCCCTCGCCCACGACCTTGACGCCGAGTTCGGCTGCAGTAATGCGAATTGCATCGTTGGCGCGATCGCCGACCTCAGCATCGCTCTCGTTGCTGGCGCGCACATAGGTGCCGATGCCGCCGAACCAAAGGAGATCCGCCTTGCTCTTAAGCAGCGCGTGCATCAGGTCGTTGGGCGTCAGCGTGCCGGCGCCGATGCCCAGCAGGGTTGCGATCTCGGGGCCGATCGGAATTGATTTGGCGGCGCGGGCAAAGACGCCGCCACCCCTGGAAATTTTGCTGCGGTCATAGTCCTGCCAGCTCGAGCGCGGCAGCGCGAACAGGCGCTGGCGTTCGGCGAAGCCCGCCGCGGCATCGGGATCGGGATCGATGAAGATGTCGCGGTGATCGAAGGCCGCCACTAGCCGGATCGCGGGCGACAGCAGCATGCCGTTGCCAAAGACATCGCCCGACATGTCGCCGACGCCGATCACGCGGAACGGCTGCTGGCGAATGTCGATGTCCATCTCGCGGAAGTGGCGCTCGACGCACTCCCAGGCGCCCCGCGCCGTAATCGCCATGCCCTTATGGTCGTAGCCCTCAGACCCCCCCGAGGCGAAGGCGTCGCCAAGCCAGAAGTCGTGGGCGGCGGAAATCTCGTTGGCGATGTCGGAGAAGGTGGCCGTGCCCTTGTCGGCGGCGACCACCAGGTAGGCATCGTCGTCATCGTGGCGCACGGTGAGACGCGGCGGGGTGATTTTGCCATCCTTTAGATTGTCGGTGATGTCGAGCAACGCCTTGATGAACACCCGATAGGCGGCAATCCCCTCCCTTTGCACGTCGTCGCGGCTGGCGTTGCGCGGCAGCTGTTTGGGGAGAAAGCCGCCCTTGGCTCCGGAGGGAACGATCACCGCGTTCTTGACGCGTTGCGCCCGCACCAGCCCCAAGATTTCGGTGCGGAAGTCCTGGGCCCGATCCGACCAGCGGATGCCGCCGCGAGCGATGGGCGCAAAGCGCATGTGAATGCCTTCCACGCGCGGAGAGTACACCCAGATCTCGCGGAAGGGGCGCGGATGCGGCGCCGCCTCCACGAGCTTGCTGTCGAATTTGAAGCTGATCACCTCCGAGCGCCGGCCGCCGGCGTCTGCCTGGTAGAAATTGGTGCGCACGGTGGCAAGCACCAGGTTGAAGACCTGGCGCAGGATGCGATCCTCATCGAGGCTTGGCACGTTGGCCAGCGCGCCCTCGATGCGCCGCCGGATCGGCTCCGCCGCCGCCTGGCGCTGCGCTGGGGTGAGGGTCCGGCCTGGGTCGAACCGCAGATGGAAGAGCTCGATGAGGTCGCGGGTTACGCCGGCGTGCCGGTGCAAGGTGTCGGCGAGATAGCGCAAGCCGAATGGGGATTCGAGCTGGCGCAGGTAGGCGCAATAGGCGCGGATGCTGGCGACCTCGCGCCAGTCCGCTGCCGCCGACAAAATCAGGCGGTTGAAGCCGTCGTTGTCGGCCTCGCCGCGGAAGACGGCGAGAAAGCAGCCCTCGAGCCGGCTGTCGTGGCCGGCGAGCTCGATCGGCCCGCCGTCTGCCCGTTCCAGCACCATGTCGTGCAGGGTGACGTCCACCAGCTTGTCGGCAAACCGCGGCTTGAGGTGATAGGAGCGTTCGTCGATGGCGCGAAAGCCCAGGTTTTCCAGCACCGGCACGCGCTCCGACAGGGGAATCGGCTCGCCGAAACGATAGACCGCGGCGTGCAGACGGTCGGCGGGCGCCTGCTGCGGCCGGTAGAAGTCGACCGCGATCGGCCGCTCCGGACCCAGCCGCTCGATGCGCTCGATGTCCTTCAGCGCGCGCTGCGGCGAAAAACCCTCCGCGTAGCCCGCCGGGAAGGCATCGCCGTACTTGGGGCTGAGCGCCTCGCCTCTTGGCCCAAGGGTGGCGATGGCCGCAGCCAGCCGGTCCTGCCAGGTGCGAATGATTTCGGAGATCTCGGCTTCGAGCCAGGCGGGCTCGACCTTGGGAGTTGGCCCGCGGTGACGGCCGATGATGAATTGCACGCGCACCAGCGGGCCTTCGGGAAAGTAGGGATAGAAGGCGGACACGCGACCCTGGTAGGCCGTCGCCAGCAAGGCGCCGATCTTTTCGCGCACGCCCGTATTGTAGCGGTCGCGGGGCACATAAATGATGAGCGACACGAAGCGATCGAAGCGATCGACGCGGGCAAAGACGGCGATGCGCGGTCGCGTTTCGAGGTCGAGGATGCCTTCGCTCCAGGCCGTGAGCCGCTCGACGCCGATCTGGAACAGTTCATCGCGCGGGAAGGTATTGAGGATGTTGGTCAGCGCCTTGCCGGCATGGCTGGCCGGCGGATAGCCCGACGCCGCCAACACCTGCGCCACCTTGAGCCTCAGGAAGGGAATCTCGCTTGGGGGGCGCACATAGGCCTGCGAGGTGAAGAGGCCGACCAGGCGCAGCTCGCCCTTGAGCGTGCCATCGTCGTGGTAGGTCTTGATGCCGATGTAGTCCATGTGCGCGCGCCGGTGCACCCGGCTCACGACGTTGGCCTTGGTGATGATCAGCGGCGCGGGGGCGAAAAAGAAGCGGCGGATTTCGGGGGTCATGGCGACGAGCTCGCTGCCGCGCCGCAGCACCTCGACCGCGGGGTTGCGCAACACGCCAAGCCCGCTGCCGGGGCGGGGGAGAAGATCGCCGCTTTCGGGATCGCCGGTGAGCTCGAACTCGCGCATGCCGAGGAAGGTGAAGTTGTCGATCGCGAGCCAATCGAGAAAGGCCAGCGCCTCGGCGTGCAAATCCGCGGCGCCGGGTGGGCGCGCGCGCGCCAAGTCGGCGATCGCGGTCGCAAGCCGCTGCCGCATCTTGCCCCAATCGCCGACCGCGAGCCGGACCTCGCTCAAGATCGCCGAGATCGCCGCCACGACCTCCTCGCCGGCGGCGGCGGGCATGGCCTTGAGGAGAACGGCGATATAGCTTTCCTGCTGCCCGTCGTGCCAATTCTGATCGCCCGGCCCGAGGATCTTGCAGAGCCGGCCGGCACCGTCGCGTTCGGTCTTGAAGATCGGGTGCAATAGCGCGCGCACGCCAAGCCCGCGGGCCTGCAACTCGCCGAGGATCGAGTCGACCAGGAAGGGCATGTCGTCGTTGCTGATCTCGAGCAGGGACAGCGCCCCGTCCGCACCGCCCGGGGGCAGCGTGCGCAGGCGCACCTTGGGCTGCGCCACCGGCTTATGGGCGATAAAGTCGAGGGCCTGGCGCGTGATCTCGGCCAGCCGCGGCGGCTCCAGGCCGTCACCGCCGTTGTGCCCAATGAGCAAAGGCGCAAAGGCCGCCGCCTGGGGATCGGGGCCCAACAGCTTCAGGATCTGCCGCAAGGCGCCACCTTTGCCCGCTACCGCTTGCAACGACATGGGGCGACATCCCTGCCTCGATTTCGGTGTCGGCGGAAGTGTGGACCGCTGGCCGGGGATTGACAATCGGCATGATCATTCGTGCACAATCGCCGCCGGCCTGGCGCCTGCCCGCGTGTCGGTGGGCGCCGGGCCGGCGCAACTTTCGCCCACCAGCGCCCACCAGCGGCGTAAGTGGGCCCACCGAATCCGAGCCTCCAGGACGCAAGCGATGTCGGCGAGAGAAGAGACGATGGCCCTCAACCTTGGGCCCGCGGCCAAACTTGAGCCCGAACTTGCCGCCTACTTCGAGAAGTGTCGCGAGAAACTGGGCTTCGTGCCCAACGTGTTGCAGGCTTATGCCTTTGACAACGCCAAGCTCAAGGCCTTCGTGCTGATGGCCGACGATTTGATGCTGGGCGACAGCGGTCTTTCCAAGCTCGAGCGCGAAATGATCGCGGTTGCCGTCAGCGCCGTCAATCACTGCCACTACTGCCTCACCTCGCACGGGGCCGCCGTGCGCCAACGCGCCAACGATCCGGTGGTGGGCGAGCAAATCGCGCAGAACTACCGGGCCGCCGCTCTCAGCGCGCGCCAAAAAGCCATGCTTGACTTTGCCGTCCGGCTGACGGAGGCGCCCGACAAGATCGAGGCTCAGGATCGCCAAAAGTTGCGCGAGGTGGGCTTCAGCGACCGCGATATCTGGGATATTGCCGCCGTGGCCGCCTTCTACAACATGTCCAACCGCCTGGCGGCGGCTGTCGACCTCAAGCCCAACGCGGACTATCACTATTGGGCCCGCGAAAAGCCGCTGCCGCAGCCGGCGCAGCGCGCGACTGCCGCCGCCGCCTCCCCGCTGCCGGCGCAGCAGCAACCGACCGGCTCCGGGCGCCGCCGCCGTCGCCGCGCGTGACTTGAGCGCCACGCCACTTCGACACGGTCCCGGAGTATGCCATATTTGCCCGGCAGATGAGGTAGGCTCGAGCTCTGGGCGATCTAGTTGGCGCGTTGGGGGGCCGTGGGTATGCGTAACGCAATCGCTGTGATGAATACCAAGGGCGGGGTCGGCAAATCGACCCTGGTGCTGGCGCTCGCCGAGACGCTGTCGGCGCACTACGGCAAGAATGTCTTGATCATTGATTCCGACGCGCAAACGAGCATCAGCGCCATGTTGCTGACGCCGGCCAGCCTGCATCGGCTGCAATCGGACGGCCTCACCATCGTCGATCTGCTGGTGGCCAGCGTCCTCAACAACGTCGCCGTCGACTGGCCGCGGTTCGTGGTGGGGGGTGTCTCGGACGTGGACGAGGCGCGCTCGGTCTACCTGGTTCCGAGCGATATGCAACTTACCTTGTTCGAGCGCGAGGTGTCCAAGGAAAGCCTGCACGGCAAGCTGCGCAGCAGCATCGGCGCCTTGCTAAACCACGTCCGCGGCGTGTTCGACATCGTCCTGATCGACTGTCCACCGGGGCTATCGGTGTTGACGGAATCCTGGCTCAGGGAGGCAGACTTTCATCTTTCCCCGACCAAGCCCGACTATGTCTCCACCTGCGGCTTGGAGGTGTTCCGGCGTTTCAAGGGCCTGAACCCGGAGATGGGCTTTGCCGACAACCTGGGCGTGATCGTCAACATGAAGGACGCCTATTCGTCGGTCGATGCCGACTATCAGCGCTGGCTGATGGAGAACTCCGACAACCGCTGCTTTCCCCAGGCCGTCCCGCGCACGAGCGCGCTGCAGGTGGCGGCGCAGCTGAGCCCCGTGGAACGCTCCTATGTCGCCAAATACCCAGGCGAGTCCGGCGTCTGCGTCCGCGCCGTGGCCGAGGAACTGATCACCCGGCTGACCGCGGCGAACCGGGCGGCGGCCCAAGCCAAGCCGCAGCCGGCGCCTGCCAAGGCCGCCGAACCGGCAGCGCCGACCGCACCGAAGGCGCTTGAAGCCGCGCCCGTCGTCCCACCCGCGGCTGCCGCACAGGCGTCGGCCGCGCCGGCCCGACAAGGCCCGCCGGCGACGCCGGCACGTGTGGTTGTGGCCGCGCCGAGCGCGGCAGCCACCCCGGCGGCCGGCACGCCGCGGACGCTGGCGGTTGCGCCGGTGGACCCCGCCCGCCCCGCCGCCCCGCGCGTGGTGCGGGCCGTTGCCCCGCAAGCGAAGGCGGCGACCCCGCCGC
>DASTMQ010000544.1:0-4538 GCA_035714005.1 Hyphomicrobiaceae bacterium | reverse complement strand
GCTGCTCGTTCCTCTCTATTTGGTTCCGCTCGTCAGCCACAACGAAGTGCTGCTGACCATCCTGATCTTTACCTACATTCTCGGCATCCTGGCGATCGGCTTCAATATCGTGTTCGGCTACGCCGGTCAGCTGACGATGTTTCACGGGGCCGCCTTCGGGATCGGCGGCTATGCCACCTTCCTGATTTTGAGCAAGCTCGGCATTTCGTTCTGGCTCGCGATGCTGCCGATGTTTGCGGTGATCTTGCTGCTGTCCATGCTGGTGGGCTGGGTCTGTTTCAAGTTTCGGCTGCGCGAATTTTATTTTGCCGTCGTGACGCTGGCCTTCGCCGAACTCATCCGCCTGGTGGTGCTCAATTGGAACGACGTCACCAACGGCACCCTGGGCCTGCTCGTTCTCGACAAACCGACGATCTGGTGGCCGGGACGCGGCCTGGTCAAGATCGACGGCACCGTCCCCTGGTACCTGCTGACGTTAACGGTCCTGTGCGCCGTCACCGTCGTGTCGCAGCTGATCGTGCGCTCCTGGATCGGGCGAAACTTCGCCGCCATCCGCCTCAACGAAGAGCTGGCGCAGACGCTCGGCATCAACACCTTCCGCTACAAGATGCTCGCGTTCACGATTTCGAACGTCTTCGCCGCCCTTGCGGGAGCCCTGTTCGGCTTCTACAGCAACTATATCGAGCCCGCCCAGCTCTCGATCACGCAGTCGCTCGATGCCATCGCCATGGTCCTGCTCGGCGGTATGGGGTCGATCCTCGGTCCCGTGGTCGGCGCCTTCCTGCTGACGGGCCTGCCGCATGTCATCGAATTCTCCGCCGAGCTGCGGGCGGCAACCTATGGCGCCCTTCTCATTCTCGTTATTTTGCTGATGCCGCGCGGCGTCGTGGGCCTCTTTTCGCGTTGGCGCCATGTTGCTTAAGGTCGATGGGCTCAGCAAACGCTTTGGCGGCCTGGTGGCCGTGTCAGCCATCTCGCTGCAGATCGAGGAAGGGGAAATCGTCGGCATCCTCGGCCCCAACGGCTCCGGCAAGACCACGCTGCTCAACTTGCTGGCGGGCTTGCTGGCGCCGAGCTCCGGCACCATCCTGTGGCAAGGGCGCGATATCTCCGGCACCAAGCCCGAGCTCATCGCCGCGCTAGGTATCGTCAAAACCTTCCAGAACCCGCAGCTCTTCGCCGAGCTGAGCGTGCTCGAGCACGTCATGATTGCCGGTCATCTGGCGCTCAAGCGTTTGCTGGGGTTCGCCCGCAGCAAGACCATCTTTGCCCCCAAACCTGCCCGCCACGAGCTGGAGGCGAGGGCCGAGCGCGTGCTGCGGCTTTGTCGACTGAGCCAAGGCGTGGACCGACCTGCCGCCGCGCTGTCCTATGGCGAAGAAAAAATGCTTGGCGTCGCAATGGCGATGATGTGCGAGCCCAAGCTTTTGCTGCTCGACGAGCCGGCCTCGGGCTTGGGGCAGGCCGAAATCGTCAACCTCGGCTCGGTTCTGCGCGATCTGCGCGAGCATGGGACCACGCTCTGCATCATCGATCACAAGGTCGCCTTTCTCGCCGAATTCGCGCCTCGGCTGATCGCGCTGCAGAACGGCAGCAAGATTGCCGATGCTAGCGCCCGGGAGGTGTTGGCCAATGAGAGCGTAATCACCGCATACTTAGGGCGGCAACATGCTGGAGCTTAAAGACCTGACCGCCCACTACGGCAAGAACGAGGTCGTCAGCGGCGCCAACATCGTGCTCAACGCCGGCGAGGTGGTGGCCCTGATCGGCGCCAATGCGGCGGGCAAGTCGACGACCATGCGCCTGATCGCCGGGCTCAAGAAGCCAACGCGCGGCGCCATTGTGTTCAATGGCCAAGATATCGTCGAGTTGCCGACGCCGCGCCGGGTCAGCCTCGGCATCGTACTCGTGCCCGAAGGGCGCCAGGTCTTCGTTCGCTCCAGCGTCAGCGAAAACCTCGCCATGGGCGCCTATCATCGCCCCGACCGCAACCGCATCGACGACGATTTGCGCCGTGCGTTCGCCATGTTTCCGCGGCTGGCGGAGCGTCGCCGCCAACGCGCCGGGTCGCTTTCGGGCGGCGAGCAGCAAATGCTTGCTATCGCCCGCGGGCTGATGGGCCGACCGAAATGTCTGCTCCTCGACGAGCCGACGCTTGGACTGGCGCCGGTGATCGTCGATGAGATCGGCGACACCATCACCAAGCTGGCGCGCTCGGGGCTTGCCATTCTCCTGGCCGAGCAGAATGCCGCCGTCGCCTTGGCGGTGGCCCAGCGCGCCTATGTGCTGAACTCCGGGCGGATTGCCGCCGAAGGGTCGCCGGAGGCGCTGCGCAACACCCCTGCATTCCAACAGCTCTATTTCGGTGCAGCGCCGTCCGGGCCGGCAAGGTAGAGGTGACGTATGCAGCGCAGCAGCGAGGCCCTGGTCGACGTCATGCGGGTTCCCGTCGATGGCGATCCCTCCGGCGCCGTCGTGCCCGTCGGAAACTTGGCGGGCGCCCGCATGATCGCGTGCGATGTCCTCGTCGTCGGGGGTGGCACCGGCGGGGTTGCGGCCGCGCTGGCAGCCGCCCGTCGCGGCCGGCGTGTCCATCTCACCGAGGAGACCGACTGGATCGGCGGGCAGTTGACGGCCCAGGGCGTGTCGGCGCTCGACGAACACGATCATATCGAGAGGTTCGGCGGCACGGCCGGCTACTACAGCTTGCGCAATGCCATCCGCGACCACTACCGCCCCCACGCCGGCGCCGCCGGCAGGCGTGCCGACTTCAATCCGGGAAACTGCTGGGTGACGCGCCTTGCCTTCGAGCCGAAGGTCGCCGTGGCCGCCCTGATGGGACTGCTGCAGCCGCATATCGACGCGGGGCGCGTGATCCTACACCTGCGCAGCAAGCCCGCCGCCGCCGAGGTCGACGGCGATCGGATCATCTCGGTGACGACGGTCGATCTGGAGCGCGGCGGGGCGGTGCGCTTTTGCCCGGCTGTGGTTCTCGATGCTACCGAGCTCGGCGATCTGTTGCCGCTGGTGGGTGCTGAGTATAACAGCGGGGCCGAGACGGTGGCTGAAACCGGCGAGCCGCACGCGCAGCCGACCGAGCCCAAGCCGCACTGCCTACAAAGCTTCACCTACGTGCTGGGCGTGGCGCGCCGGCCCTTGGGCGAGCACCATGTCATCGCGCAACCCGCCCGCTACGATTTTTTCCGCTCCGCACAGCCCTACAGCCTACGCATTGAGGTGCACGGCGGCGAGATCTATGGCGAGGCGAGCGGCTGGCTCAGCTACAAGGTGTTCGAGACCATGCCCGGCACCAAGGGCGGGCTGTGGACCTACCGGCGCCTGATCGACAGCACCCAGTTCGGTTCGAATTACCCAACAGAGCTGTCGATCTTCAACTGGCCCGGCAACGACTATCGGGAAGCCAGCATCATCGACCGCCCGGCAGCGGCCGTGGCGGCTGCGCTGCAGGACGCCAAGCGCGCCAGCCTCGGTTTCCTGCGCTGGGTGCAGACCGAGGCTCCGGCCGAAGCCGACCGCCTGGGCGCTCCCGAACTCCGGCTGCAGACGGACATCATGGGGACGGCGGACGGCGTCGCCAAGTTTCCGTATATCCGCGAGTCGCGGCGGATCAAGGCCTTGCGCACGACCGTCGAGCAAGATGTGTCGGCCCACTTCCAGAGGGGGCCGACGGCTGCCCATTTCGAGGATGCGGTCGGCGTGGGCTGGTACCCGATCGATATTCACCGGGCCGGTCCGGAGGACGTCGGCATCAGCTGCCGCACGCGACCGTTTCAGATCGCGCTGGGGAGCCTCATTCCGATGCGGCTTCGCAACCTGATTGCGGCCGCCAAGAACATCGGCACGACGCACATCACGAATGGCTGCTACCGGCTGCACCCCGTCGAATGGAACATCGGCGAAGCGGCAGGCGCGCTGGCGGCCTTCTGCCTCGATCGGGGTGAGGCCCCAGCCGTCGTTCACGGCAACGCCGAACTACGCTCGGCTTTCCAGCTGAGCTTGGTCGCGGAGGGCGTGCCACTGGACTGGGCCCCTCATGTGCAGGGATGATGGGCACGCTTGCCGGAGTGGGCAAAGGCCGGGCGTTCGGGCACTTTCCCGAAGGTTCCGTGCGCGCCGCCGGGGGGTAAACTGTGAGAAAGGTCGAGATCTCCGAAGCTTCACTCTTTTTTAGGAGCGGCCCGCCATGCCATCGGATGGCACCATTGGAACCCACTGCCATGCAAGCACCACACGCATTCGCGGCGCCGGCGCCGAGGATGTCGCGCGGATCCGCACCATCGCACGCGCTTGCTATGCCAAGTATGTGCCGCGTATCGGTCACGAACCAGCGCCGATGGCGGCCGACTACGCAGCTGAAGTTGCCGCACAACGCACCGTGGTTATCGAGGTCGCCGGCAAGGTCGAGGGCTACATGGTGGCATGGCCCGAAGTCGATGCCTACTTCATCGACAATATCGGCGTTGACCCAAGTCGCCAGGGCGCGGGTCTGGGCCGGCGCCTGCTCGAATACGCCGTCG
>DASTMQ010000543.1:0-4714 GCA_035714005.1 Hyphomicrobiaceae bacterium | reverse complement strand
CGACGTTGCCCTTTACCCCCTGGTCCTTAAAGGCCAGCATACCGGCGAGATCGAGCTTGGGGGTTACCTCGATCCCCATACCCGCCAGCGCCTGGCGCGCCTCCTCGTAGCGCTCGGAGGCATGCAGCAAGGCCTTGGAGGGGATGCAGCCAACGTTGAGGCAGGTCCCCCCATGGGTGGCGCGCTTTTCGACCACGGCTACCTTCAAGCCGAGCTGGGCAGCGCGGATGGCGCAAACATAGCCGCCGGGTCCCGTGCCGATCACGACGAGGTCGTAGCTAGCCGCCATCGCTCAGAGCTCCAGCACCAAGCGCTGCGGATCCTCCAGGTAGTCCTTGACGCGCACCAGAAAGGTCACCGCCTCCCGACCATCGACTAGGCGATGGTCGTAGCTGAGCGCCAGGTTCATCATGGGGCGCGCCACGATCTGGCCGTTGCGCACCACCGCCCGTTCTTCGATGCGATGCATGCCGAGAATGCCCGACTGCGGCGCATTCAGGATCGGGGTGGAGAGCAGCGAACCGTACACCCCGCCATTCGAGATCGTGAAGGTGCCGCCCTGCATTTCCTCGATGCTGAGCTTGCCGTCGCGCGCGCGCCGACCAAAGTCAGCAATGGCCTGCTCGATCTCGGCGAAGGACAGCCGGTCGGCCTCGCGCAGCACCGGCACGACGAGACCACGATCGGTGCCAACGGCAACGCCGATGTGGTAGTAGTTCTTATAAATAATGTCCTGGCCATCGAGCTCGGCGTTGACGGCGGGCACTTCCCTGAGCGCCTGGATGCACGCCTTCACGAAAAAGGCCATGAAACCCAATTTCACCTGGTGGCGCTTTTCGAACAGCTCCTTGTAGTCGCCGCGCAGCTTCATGATCGCGCTCATGTCCACGTCGTTGAAGGTCGTGAGCATGGCGGCCGTGTTCTGGGCGTCCTTCAGCCGTCGCGCGATGGTCTGGCGCAGACGCGTCATCGGCACCCGTTCTTCGCGGCCCGCGTCGTTGGGGGCCGAGGGGGCGCGCATCTGGTGCGCCGGCACGGGCACGCCGGCCGGCAGGCTGGCCGCGGCCGCCGCCTCGCGGCGCGCAACCACCGCCAGGGCGTCTTCCTTCAGGATTTGGCCGCGCCGTCCGCTGCCCACCACCTCGGCCGCGGTCAAGCCCTCTTCGGCCATGATCTTGCGCGCCGCCGGAGCCGCTGGCATGGCGCCATCGCCGCGCGCCGGCGCCTCGGGGGCGGGCTGCGGTGGGGCCGGTCTCGCCGGTGGCGGCGCCGCCGCGGGCTCGGGCTTGCCAGCGGCGAGTTGAGCGGCGGCTGGTCTGGCGGTGGCTACGGCTGGCACCGTGCCCTGCGCCGGTGCGCTGTCAATGGCGCCCAGCACCGCCCCGACGGCGACCGTGTTCCCCTGCGGCACCTTGATATCGGCGAGAACTCCAGCCGACGGGGCGGGGACCTCGACCGTGACCTTGTCGGTCTCGAGCTCGACCAGCGGCTCGTCAACGGCAACGGCATCACCCGGCTGCTTGAACCACTGCCCCACCGTTGCTTCCGTCACGGATTCACCGAGCGCGGGCACTTTGATTTCGATGGCCATGGCTCCGCCTCAGCCCGTGAGCGCCTGTTGCAGCAGCGTCTTTTGCTCCTGGATGTGCCGGCTGAGAAGGCCGGTGGCGGTCGCGGCCGAGGCCGGCCGGCCGGCGTAGCTCGGCCCCTTCACGGCAAGCTCAAGGTGCTGCAACACCCACTCGAGGTTTGGTTCCATGAAGCTCCAGGCCCCCATGTTCTTTGGTTCCTCTTGTGCCCAAACCACGTCGCTGTTGGGAAAGCGGGCAAGCTCGCTGATGAGCGTGCGCGCCGGAAACGGATAGTACTGCTCGACGCGCAGGAGATAGACGTCGTCGATGCCGGCCGCCTCGCGGGCCTCGTAAAGGTCCCAGTAAACTTTGCCCGAACAGAGCACGACCCGGCGAATGTCGCGATCGGGACGCAAGTGGATTCCGGCGTCCGGGTTGAGCTGAGCATCGTCCCAAAGAACGCGGTGAAACGAGGTGCCCGGTCCGAGCTCGGCCAAATGCGAGAGCACGCGCTTGTGACGCAGCAGCGACTTGGGTGTCATCAGCACCAGCGGCTTGCGGAACTTGCGATGTAGCTGCCGGCGCAAGATGTGGAAGTAGTTGGCCGGCGTGGTGCAGTTGGCCACCTGCCAATTGTCCTCGGCGCACAGTTGCAGAAAGCGTTCGAGCCGGGCGGAGGAGTGCTCCGGGCCCTGTCCCTCGTAGCCATGCGGCAACAGGCAAACCAGCCCCGACATCCGCAGCCACTTGCGCTCGCCCGAGGAGATGAACTGGTCGAAGACAACCTGCGCCCCGTTGGCGAAATCCCCGAATTGCGCTTCCCACATGGTCAGCGCATTGGGCTCGGCCAGCGTGTAGCCGTACTCGAAGGCCAGGACCGCCTCTTCCGACAGCATCGAGTTGATGACCTCGAAACGGCCTTGGCCGGGGGCCACGTACTTGAGCGGCGTATAGCGGCGCTCGCTCTCCTGATCAAACAGCACCGAATGGCGCTGCGAAAAGGTTCCGCGCTCACTGTCCTGACCGGACAGCCGTACCGGAAAGCCCTCGTTGAGCAGGGTACCGAACGCCAAATGCTCGGCCATCGCCCAATCGATGCCGGAACCGCTTTCCACCATCTCGCGCCGCCGTTGCAGCAGGCGCTGGATCGTCTTGTGGGCGTGGAAATCCTGGGGGATCGAGGTGATGCGCCGCCCCACCTCCTTCAAGGTCTCGATGGCGACGCCGGTTTGGCCGCGCCGGGCCTCGTCGTCGGCAAAGCCGATCTCGGACCACCGCCCGTCGAGCCAGTCGGCCTTGTTGGGCTTGTAGCTATCGGCGGCGGCCAGTTCCTCCTCGAGACGCGTGCGGAAGCTCGCCGTCATGCCGGCGACATCTTGGGCCGTGACCACTCCCTCCTCGATCAGCCGCTTGGCATAGATCTCCACCGTCGAGGGATGCGCCTTGATGGCCCGATACATCAAGGGCTGGGTGAAGGCGGGCTCATCGGATTCGTTGTGGCCATGCCGCCGGTAGCAGAACATGTCGATGACGACCGGCTTCTGGAATTTTTGACGGAACTCGGTCGCAATCTTGGCGACGTGCACGACAGTTTCCGGGTTATCGCCGTTGACGTGGAAAATGGGCGCCTCCACCATTTTTGCCACGTCGGAGCAATAGGGCGAGGAGCGCGAGTAGCCCGGATTGGTGGTGAAACCGATCTGGTTGTTGATAATGAAATGAATAGAACCGCCGGTGCGGTGACCCTTGAGCCCGGACAGGCCGAAACACTCCGCCACCACGCCTTGGCCGGCAAAGGCGGCATCGCCGTGGATGAGCAGCGGCAGCACCGGGGTGCGCTCGCCGGGCTTGCAACCATGTTGGTCCTGCTTGGCGCGCACCTTGCCCAGCACCACGGGATCGACGATCTCCAGGTGCGACGGGTTGGCGGTGAGCGACAGGTGCACGGAGTTGCCGTCGAAGGCGCGATCGGACGAGGCACCGAGGTGGTATTTGACGTCGCCCGAGCCGTCGACGTCATCGGGCTTGAACGATCCTCCCTTGAACTCATTAAAAATGGCGCGCAACGGCTTGCTCAGGACATTGGCCAGCACATTGAGGCGCCCGCGATGCGCCATGCCGATCACGATCTCTTTCACACCGAGCTGTCCGCCGCGCTTGATGATCTGCTCGAGCGCCGGCACCATGGATTCGGCGCCGTCGAGCCCGAAGCGCTTGGTGCCCGTATACTTGACATCGGCAAATTTCTCGAAGGTTTCCGCCTCGATCAGTTTGTTGAGAATGGCCTTCTTGCCTTCGAGGGTGAAGGTGATGTCCTTGTCGCGGCCTTCGATGCGCTCCTGCAGCCACGACTTCTGCGCCGGCGAGGTGATATGCATGAACTCGACCCCGATGTGCCGGCAGTAGGTCCGGCGCAAGATCTTCAAGATCTCGCGCACGGTGGCGATCTCGAGTCCCAACACCTTGTCGATAAAGATCGGCCGGTCGAGATCGGCCTCCGTGAAGCCGTAGGTCTCGGGCCGCAATTCCTTGTGCATCTTGCGCGCGACCAACCCCAGCGGGTCGAGGTCGGCCGCCAGATGCCCCATGACGCGGTAGGCGCGGATCAGCATCAGCGCGCGTATGCTGTCTTGGGTCGCGCGTACGGAGGCGATGGGGTCGAGGGCCACGCCGTGCGCCTGCGCCCGCGCCTTCAGTCGGTCGCGCACGCCCCGCTCGACCCCGCCCCAGTCGCCGGTGAGCGCGTCGAGAAGCTCGCTCTTCTCCTGCAGGCTGGAGAGCGGTTTGGCCCAGGAGGGGCCGCCGTTGCCGTCCGGGGGAGCCCGCTCTTCCTTAAGACTGGCAAAAAAGTGGCGCCATTCGTCGGTCACAGAGCCCGGGTTGCGCTCGTACTGCGCCTGCATCTCCTCGATGTAGGCGGCATTGGCACCCTGCAAGAACGAGGTTTGCGCAAAGGCTTCGTTTTTTGGCTGGCGGGTCATGGGCTGAGAGGTCGTCGGGTTGCAGGAAATGGGTGGCAGGATTGCACACTCACGTGACCAAACGCCTACGCGGGCGGCGCCTACCTACCACACTGCTGGATATAGTACATGCCGCGGTCCGCTTTTAGACCGGGTGTGGCCATGGTGCTCGCGAGGGCCGCC
>DASTMQ010000542.1:0-2656 GCA_035714005.1 Hyphomicrobiaceae bacterium | reverse complement strand
GCTTTCGGTCGAACTTGCAACCGGACAGGCGCGCAGCGGCGAGCGTGATCTGCTCGATACTTGCGGGCTCGTCGTTGCAAATCCGCCGCATACACTCAATGCAGAGCTTGGCGCGATTTTGCCGGTGCTCACGCCGCGCCTCGCGACACACGCGGGCGCACGCTATCGGCTGGAACTGCTGATGCTGCAAAAGCCACGGCGGGAGGCAACTTAGGCCGGGGACGCACTAAAGGTGAGCGCGTTGATCGCCAATCGCTATTTGGTCTTGCGGCGGGTCCGGCAATCACCCATACTCCGGCCCGTTCGGGCGGCCCATCGGACCCGGCGGAGACTGCTGAGACTGACCTGAGATGATTTGCGCAGACGCGTTACCGTTATCTCGCACCTCACGATCCCCGACATCGGACGAGACTGCCTAGCTTCACCCGCGCCGGCTCGCACGGGCGGGCGCGATCCGCAATTTGCTTACGGGGATATGGAGACCTCGCATGCGGCAGAACGGAATCGTCAAGTTCTTCAACCAATCGAAGGGCTTTGGCTTCATCACGCCGGAACAGGGCGGCAAGGACGTGTTCGTGCATATCACCGCCGTCGAGCGCTCCAACATCGGGGCGCTGGAGGAGGGTATGAAGGTGTCGTTCGAGACCGAGCCCGACAAGCGCGGCAAGGGCCCGAAGGCCGTCAACCTGCAAATGGCCTCCTGAACCAGCCCCACGGCACGCGGGTCTTGCGTCACCTGCGCGCCACGGCACTGCAAAAATCAGCTTGCGGGTGTCGAACAACCGCCCGCGCCAGTGTGCAAGGACAGCGATCTCGGGCAATCTGGCCCGGCTCGCTGTTTTTTTTCATCAAGGTACACGATGAGGTTCACGCGCATAGCAGGCTCGGCCGCGATCATGGCGGCGGCGCTGTTGGTAAGCCATGCCGCCCAAGCGCAGTGCAGCACGATCGGCGGCAAGGGCACGGGATCGACGGCGGACAGCGCCAGGTTCCAGGCCTACGAGGCGATGCTGCAGGGCACCGACTGGGGCATGTGGGCGACCTGGATGACGAGCGGCGCGAAGGTGGGGACGGCGCCCGGCTATGCGGTGAAGGGGCTCAAGTTCCGGTGCAAGCCAGGCGGCTGGGGTATGGAGTGCCTGAGCCAGGCCACCTTTTGCAAGCGGGCCTGAGCCCACACATTCTGCTCTGTGTGCAGCGTAACTGTCTGTAGGAGACATGGGATGATGACGTTCAGAGGCGTGCTCGTCGCGGGTTGTGCGGCTGCAGGACTGCTGCTGGCAGCCGGTGCTGCCCAGGCGCAGTGCGTGAACAAGGCGGGGCAGGGCACCAACACCACAGAACAAGGGGCCAAGTCGCAAGCCTATGAGGCCGTGCTGCAGGCTACCGACTGGGGGATGTGGGCGGTGTGGATGGGGCAGGGACAGAAGTACGGCAGCGCGCCGGGCTACAAGGTGAGCAACCTCAAATCGCGCTGCACCAAGGGTGGGCTCGGTTCCGAGTGCGTCGTGCAAGCGAAGCTCTGCAAACTCTGAGGGCGTCGCTCGGGCGCTTCGATAAGCTCAGCTAGCGGAACCATTCAGGATTTGGTTGCTTTGAGGCTCTAGACTGACGGCCGAGCATAGCGACCCGAGGTGATCATCATGACGCGATATGCCTTTCTGCTCGCGGCCGTCAGTGCGCTGGCGCTGCTGGCCGCCGGCAATCCGGGTTACGCCGCCGAACAGGGTACGGCGCGCATGGAGACGACGGCTGCCAGCGGCCGCCCCAAAGCGCACCGCTACCACAAGCGCCGTCAGCCCCTGCAGGTCGACATCTACGCGCGGCGGCGTCCGGGCGGCTACTCCTACGGCAGCGCCGAGGTGCCCAGCACCTACTTCGGCTTCGGTGGACGCAGGCCGCCACCCTATGCCCATGTCCGGCAAACGCCGAGTGGGCCATTCGACAGCGGTTTCTTCTTCGATTCCGGCGTCGGCGATATCGGCATGGGTTCGCGAGGCGGCGACTCGCCCTATCTGCACTGAGCGACCAGCCGAAGACCTCGTTTTCTAGACCGCCTGAACAACGGGAGGGGCTTGCGCGCGCCCCTTTTGGAACTCACAAAGCGGAGACCTCGTTATCGGAGGTCTTCTCTTTGGGAGGATGCACATGTTCAAGGCGCTGCCAATGCTCGCCGGCGCGAGTGGGGTGCTGCTGGTTGCAACCGGAGTGGCTCTGGCCCAGCAACTCACGGTCGATATGAACAGCATCTCGGAAAGCGGTGTCGGCGACAAGGTCGGCACGGTGGTGCTGTCGGGCGGCAAGAAAGGCGTCTCGTTCAAGGTGAGTGTGAAGAACGTACCGCCGGGCAAGCACGGCTTCCACGTGCATGACAAGGGCGACTGCGCTTCCGCCGCGAAAGACGGCAAGATGACAGCCGGCTTGGCCGCGGGGCCGCATTACGATCCAGACAGCGCCAAGAGCCACAAGGGTCCGACCGGAAAAGGGCACAAGGGCGATCTGCCGGTGCTCACCGCCACGGCCAAAGGGATCAATCAGACCGTGCGAGCGCCGCGGCTCAACTTGAGCGTCGTGCAGGGCCGCGCGCTCATGATCCACGAGGGCGGCGACAACTATTCCGACACACCGGAGAACGGCGGCGGCAAGGGCCGCATCG
>DASTMQ010000541.1:0-14234 GCA_035714005.1 Hyphomicrobiaceae bacterium | reverse complement strand
AACGCCAGGAGGCCCATAGCAAAGGGGAAGACGTGTGTCGCTAAGCGTCGCTGCATGCTCAAACTCCCTGGCGCGGACAATCCGGTTTCCTCAAACGATCGATCGCGCTTTTGTCTGTGCGATCAGCGTGCGACATTGTTCGCGCCCTACCGAGCGCCGCCGATGCCCGCACGCCAAAGGCATTGTAGTCGCGTTCGACTTTTCCCGGAAGCCATCCACGCCGGCGCCGCTGGCGAGGGTTGCGGCCTCCCCCGCGCACGGCGCAAGCTGCCGCGCAACCGACGAGGCGCCCTTTGGCGCACGGCAGCGCGGCCGCTGGCAACGGTCCGACCGCGCAGGTGTGAACTTCGGCCGATTTCGGCCGGCCGATCTCCGCCCGACCGGCGTCGCCGGTGCGGCCCCTTCCGCCGCACCTGAGATCGCCGCATTCGGCGGCAGCAGGCTTGTCATGGCGGCCGCCAGGCCTACGATCCGGAGGTGCTAGCGCAATGCTGAGCTTGGTTGGGCAATATGACTCACCTTTCGTGCGGCGCGTGGCGGTCTCGCTCACCGTCTTGGAGCTGCCTTTCGAGCGCCAGCCGCTCTCGGTCTTTGCCGACGCCGAGGCGTTGCGCGCGCACAACCCGCTTGGGCGTGTGCCGGCCCTCCTGCTCGAGGACGGGGCGTGCCTGATCGATAGCTGGGCGATCCTTGATCATCTCGACGAGCGCGTGGGCCCGCAGCGGGCTTTGCTGCCGGCGGCGGGCGCGGTGCGCCGCGAGGCCTTGCAGACGGTCGTGCTGGCCACGGGGATCTGTGACAAGACCGTCGCCAGCGTCTACGAAAGGCGGCGGGAGCCGAGCAAGATCGACCTCGGTTGGATCGGGCGCTACCGCGACCAAATCGAGGCCGGCCTTGGCGAGCTCGACCAGCGTGCGGCGCTGCAGCTTTGGCCGCCGTCGAGGCTGCTGCAACCGGTGATCAGCATTGCCGCCATGTTTGGCTTTATTCGGCTTTATTTGCCGGAGGCGGCCCCGGTTGGCCGCTTTGCGGCCTTGGACCGGCTGGCCGCCTGGGCGGAAGGGCAACCCGCCTTGATTGCCTGCCGGCCGTCCGTTGCCGAGCTTGGCGGTCCGCCCGAGTTGGCCCGCGCGGCGCTTTTGCGCTTGCAGGGCAGCGCCCAAAGCCGCTAGCAGGGAAGAGAATTTCGGCCAAGTCTGCCAGTCAAAGCCAGCCCGGAGAGTGAACCCATGCGCGTCTATTATGATCGGGATGCCGACATCAACCTCATCAAGGGCAAGAAGGTCGCCGTCATCGGCTATGGCAGCCAGGGACACGCCCACGCCCTCAATCTGCGCGACAGCGGCGTCAAGAATGTCGCCATTGCCTTGCGCAAGACCTCCGCGGGCGTGAAGAAGGCCGAGGCCGAGAAACTCAAGGTGATGGAGGTGGCCGAGGCTGCCAAGTGGGCCGACGTCATGATGATGCTCACCCCCGACGAGCTGCAGGCCGATATCTACCGGGATCACTTGCGCGACAATATGAAGGATGGTGCGGCCTTGATGTTCGCGCACGGCCTTAACGTGCATTTCAACTTGATCGAGCCTCGTGCCGATCTCGATGTCGGCATGATTGCCCCGAAGGGACCGGGTCATACCGTGCGCTCGGAATATCAGCGCGGCGCCGGGGTGCCGTGCCTGCTGGCGATCCACCAGGACAAGAGCGGCAACGCACATGATCTGTTTTTATCCTATGGCGCCGCCATTGGCGGGGGACGCGCCGGCATCATCGAGACCAGCTTCAAGGAGGAATGCGAAACCGATCTGTTCGGCGAGCAGGCGGTGCTCTGCGGCGGTTTGGTGGAGCTGATCCGTGCCGGCTATGAGACCTTGGTGGAAGCGGGCTACGCCCCCGAGATGGCCTACTTCGAGTGCCTGCACGAGGTGAAGCTGATTGTCGATCTCATCTATGAGGGCGGCATCGCCAATATGAACTATTCGATCTCGAACACGGCCGAGTTCGGCGAGTACGTGTCCGGTCCGCGTGTCATCACCGATGCGACCAAAGCCGAGATGAAGCGCATTCTGCGCGACATCCAGTCGGGCCAGTTCACCTCCCTGTGGATGCAGGAATTTCGCTCTGGGCTGCCGCGTTTCAAGGCGACCCGGCGCAACAACGATGCCCATCACATCGAGGCCGTGGGTGCAAAGCTGCGCGCAATGATGCCCTGGATCAAGGAACGGGCGCTGGTCGACAAGAGCAAAAACTAGCGATCCCGCAGGCAACGCCTGGCCGGCGGCGACATCGCCGCTGGCCTTTTTGGTCCGGCTGCCCTGCCCCGGGAATTTGACGGGCGGCAGGTGCGCACCATGATAGCCGCAGCCGGGCCCGTCGTGCGCGGGGAACGATCATAAAAACCCGGCGCTCGCCAGTCCGGACCCGGCATGCCAGAGCCGAGGCGAGTGGCGCGGGGGCGACGTTGCCAGCCGGGGACCGGTATGCTTTCATCGCCGGCGTCCACGAGGCCTCTCAAACAACACTTGTACAATCTCCATTGGGGGAAACGCATGCGCCGTCTTCGCTTTCTTGCTTTGCTCGCTGCCATCCAATGGGGCGCGGCCGCCGCCAGCGCCCAGGACAGCATCAAGATCGGCGCCGACCTGCCCATGAGCGGTCCCAATGCGGAGTACGGCGAATTGTTCGGGGCGGCCGCCAATCTGGCGGTGGAGCATGCCAATGCGGATAAGATGCTGTCCAAGAAGCTCAGCATCCAATTCGAGGACAGCCAGGCAACGCCGCAGCAGGGCGTAGTGGCGATGAACAAGCTGGTAAACGTCGAGAAGGTCCCCTTTGTGCTTTCGGCCTTCACCGGCGTGTCGAAGGCAATTGCGCCGGTCGGCGACAGGGCCAAGGTCGTCAGCGTTAACGGCGGCGGCATCGGGCCCGATCTCGCCGAACTGGGGGAATATTTCTGGAACGTCATCCCGCTCGTCAATCTCGAGATCCGGGTGATGGCGCCCTACCTGGTACAGGAGCGCGGTTTCAAGAAGATCGCGCTCATCTACGTCGACGACCCGGCGGGCGAAGCCATTCAGAAGGAACTCAAGGAAAACGTGCCGAAGGCGGGCGGCCAGATGGTCGCCGAACTGCAGGTTCCGCGCAATGCGCAACAGTTTACCAGCATCGCCGCCAAGGTGCGCGAAGCCGGCCCCGACCTCGTCTTTATTGCCTCCTTCGGTGCGCAGCAGGCCCAAATCGTCAAGCAGCTGCGCGACAACGGGGTGAGCCAGCAGCTCGCCAGCTATTCGGCCTTCTCCTCGCCGACGGTGACGCAACTGCCCGAGGCCAAGGGCGCACTGTTTCCGACCCAGTCGGTGGATTGGCGAGCCGCCGGCATGAGCGAGCGGGTCGCCAAGGACTGGAAGGCCAAGACCGGCAAGGAGCCCAATGCCTACGTGGCCAACTACTACAATGCGGTGATGGTGTTCGTGCACTTGGCGCAGGCCTTGGAAAAGAGCGGCCAGCCGCTTACCGGCGAGAACCTCCTAAAGCAGCGCAAGGCCAACGGCAGCTTTGATCTGGTCGGCGGCAAGATGGAGTTTCTGCCCAACGGCTCGGTGTCGATGCCGATCCAGATCAACGAGATCGACGGCGGCGCCGGCAAGATGGTCAAGGGCGGCACGATGGCCAAGTAACGGCGCCCGCCTTTGAGGTTTGCCCCCTTGCTGCTGCTTCAACTCCTCATCAACGGCCTTCAGCTTGGCGCCATCTACGCGCTTACCGCGGTCGGCTTCTCGCTGATTTTCGGTGCCACCAAGATTTTTCACGTGGCGCATGGCGCGGCTTTCACGATCGCGGCCTACCTGTTTTGGTGGAGCAACGCGGTGCTGGGGCTCAACTGGCTGCTTGCGGCCGCTCTGGCGGTGGTCGCCGCCGTCGCCTTCGGGCTATTCATGGAGCGCTGCGTCTACCGCTTAATTCAGCGGCACGAGGGGGCTTTCTTTACCGTCTTCATTGCCGCCTTTGGCGTACAGATCATCGTGCAAAATCTGATCGGTACCGTGTTCGGTCGCGGCTTCGTGTCGGTGACGACGCCGCTCAGCCACAGCGTCCAGGTGCTGCCCGGCTTGTTCGTTGCGCCGGTGGCGGCGCTGGCGATCGTCGTCGCCGTCATCGGTTTTTCGGCGCTGACGAACTATCTCTCGCGCACGCACACCGGCATGGCCATGCGCGCCCTGTCGGAAAATCCCGATCTGATCCGGGTGTTTGGCCTCGATCCGGGGCGCGTGGCGCAGTACGCCTTCGCTATCGGCTCGGCGATCGTGGTTCCGGGCGCCATTTTCACGGCCATGACCGCCGGGCTCAACCCGGCGGTGGGCGCGCATGTCATGCTGATCAGCCTGGCGGCCACCATTGTCGGCGGCATCGGTTCGCTGCGCGGCGCCGCCTACGGCGGTTTGCTGTTGGGCCTGGCGGAAAACCTTGCCCTGTGGCGGCTCGACCCACAATGGAGCGAGGCGGTGACCTTCGTCGTGCTCTTTCTCTTTATCATCTTCCGGCCGGCCGGCTTCTTCGGCCGGCCGCACGCGGCCAAGTGAGGCCGGCATGTGGGCCTACATCATCAATCTCGCGGTGCTGATCTCCATCAACGCCATCCTTGCCGTCACCCTCAATTTTATTCTCGGCTATGCCGGCATTTTCTCCATCGCCCACGCCTTGTTCTTTGGCGTCGGCGCCTACACGGCGACCTTTTTTGCCATGAAATTCGGGGCCGGCTTCCTGTCGGCGACGGCCGCCGGCATGGCGCTCGCCGCACTCATCTCCCTGGCGCTGGCGCTGCCGGCGCTGCGCGTGCGTGGGGAATATTTCGTCGCCGCCTCCCTCGGCCTGCAGATGCTGGCCGTTACGGTCTTCACCGAATGGAAGTCGGTCACCGGCGGCATCGGCGGACTGACCAACATTCCCCCCGCGCGCCTGTTTGGCTTTGCCGTCACGCAGCCGGAGCACTTTCTGCTGCTGTCGCTCGCCTGCCTGGGGCTCATCATCCTGGTCATTCGCGCCCTGGTCCGCTCGAGTTTCGGGCGCAGTCTGAAGGCCATTCGCGACGACGAGACGGCCGCCTGGGCCTACGGCAAGAACGTGGCCGTCATCAAGACCACGGCGGTCGTGGTCTCTTCCGCCCTGGCGGCGGTGGCGGGCTCGCTTTATGCCTTCTATTTGAGTTTCATCAATGTCGAGAGCTTCGTGCTCGACACCTCCATCCAAGTGATGGCCATGGTCATCATCGGCGGCACGGCGACACTGTTGGGACCGGTGATCGGTAGCGTGCTGATCCTGCTGCTGCCGGCCGGGTTGAGCTACTTGCCGTATTTGCCCGTCACCGAGATCGGTTCGATCCAGCAAATCATCTACGGCGGCGCCATGGTCTTGTTGATGATCTATCGGCCGGGCGGGCTGTGGGGCTTCCAGGACACCCGGTCAAGCCGCAAGGGCGGCGCGGCATGAGCCAGGGCGGCGAGGTCTTGCTTGAGGCGAGCGAGGTTGCCAAAACCTTCGGCGGCCTCAAGGCTGTCGATGATGTCTCCCTCTCACTCAAGAGCGGCATCATCACCACCCTGGTGGGACCGAATGGCGCGGGCAAGACCACGCTGTTCAATCTGATGACGGGGCACCTGCCGCCGGATCGCGGCCAGGTGAGATGGCTCGGCAAGTCCATCGTCGGTCTGCCGCACTGGAAGATCGCGCGCTTGGGTATTGGCCGTTCCTTCCAGGACCTCAAGCTGTTCGCCAACATGACGGTGGCGGAAAATATCGAAACGGTGACGGAGCGCGGCGCCTGGCTGTGGCAGCCTGGCGGACGCGCCGCGCAGAAGGCGCGCCGCGACAAGGTGGAGGCGACGCTTGCCGCCACCGGCCTCGGCGACAAACGCAACGCGCGTGCCGTCGACTTGGCTTACGCGGAACGCAAGTTTCTCAGTCTCGCGCGCATCATGGCCTCGGGGGCACGGTTATGGCTGTTGGACGAGCCGGCCTCGGGTCTCGACCCCGGTTCCTATCAGAGCTTCCTGTCGCTGTTGCGCCGGCAGGTGCGCGAGGGCGTCACCATTTGCATCATCGAACACAACCTCGATATCGTCCAAGGCATCTCCGATCGGATTGCCTTTCTCGACCAGGGCCGGCTGTTGGCCGAAGGTGATCCCAAGACAATCCTCAGCGATCCGGCGTTGGCCGCCATCTATTTCGGCGAGCGGGCGGTATGACGGCGGCGGTGCTCAAGGCCGAGAATTTGCGCGTCGGCTATGGCGGCAAGCCGGTGCTGCTCGATGTCAGCATCGAGCTGCAGGCGCGGGAGGTGCTTTGCCTCATCGGCCACAACGGCGCCGGCAAGAGCACGCTGTTGCGCACCCTGTTCGGGTTGGCCAAACCGCAAGCCGGTCGCATCCTGGTCGACGGTCAGGCGCTGCCGCGGCACAGCCCGCGCGTCTTGGCCGCGCACGGTGTGGCGATGGTGCCGGAAGGTAGGGGCGTGTTCCCGGGCCTGACGGTGGCGGAGATTTTTGCGCTCGGCATGTGGTCCGCCGGCGTCCCCGAGGTCGAGCGCGCCGAGCGCATCGAATGGGTACTAGAGGTGTTGCCACCGATCCGAGCGTTCTATCACAGGCGCGCCGGTCTCCTCTCCGGGGGCCAACAGCAAATGGTATCGATCGGGCGCGCCCTGCTGGCGCGGCCGCGCTGTCTGCTCATGGACGAACCCTCGATCGGGCTGGCGCCCAAACTGTTCCAGGATTTGCTGCAACCGATCCGCGCCCTGCAGCGCCAGCACGCCATGAGCATCCTGCTGATCGAGCAGAACGTCCGCGAAGCCCTCAAGATTTGCGATCGTGTTGCGGTGATGAAGGCGGGTGCCATCATCCTGGAGGCATTGCCGGCCGATCTGGCGGATAACGCCAGGCTGATGGAACTCTATTAGAGCGTCCATGGGGCCGGGCGGCCCCGTCTTCCCGAGCCCCCGCCCAGGGCCGCCGCCGGTGTTGGTACTTTATGGGCGTTATGATCCTGCTAGCCTCTGGTCGACGGCCGGCCAGAAAGCGGGCGCAAGCGTCGAGGCAAGTTGTGATGACCCCATTTCAACCAACCGCATCGTGCCCCCTCGACGGCATCACGGTGCTCGACCTGTCGCGCCTCGTTGCCGGCAATATGGTGTCGCTGCAGCTGGCCGATTTCGGCGCCGAGGTGATCAAGATCGAGGATCCCGACAAGGGTGATCCCTTGCGCGCCTGGCGCGTCGAAGGCCATTCGCTGTTCTGGAAGGCCTACGCCCGCAACAAGTTGAGCCTGACGCTCAATCTGCGCAAGCCGCGGGGCAAGGACCTGCTGCTCGATCTCATCGATCGCAGCCAGGTTTTGATCGAGAACTATCGGCCGGGCACACTGGAACGCATGGGGCTTGCTCCGGCGGTGCTACACGCGCGCAACCCGCGGCTCATCATCGTGCGCGTGTCCGGCTGGGGACAGACGGGACCCTATGCGCAAAAGCCCGGCTTCGGAACGCTGGTGGAAGGTCTATCGGGGTTCGCCGCCAAGACGGGTTTTCCCGATCGCGAACCGGTGCTGCCGCCGACGGCGCTAGCCGACATGATCTCGGGCCTCTACGGCGCCTATGCCACCTTGCTCGCCTTGCGCGAGATCGAGCGCAAGGGCGGCGCCGGTCAGGTCATTGACCTGTCGTTGCTCGAAGGAATGCACTCGGTGGTTGGCTCGGATGCCGCCGCCTTCAAGGCCTTCGGCGTCGTGCCGCGCCGGCAGGGCAGCCGCTCAAACATCACGAGCCCGCGCAATGTGTATCGCACCCGCGACGGCCGCTGGCTTTCGATCTCGGGCTCCATGCAATCGATGGCCGAAAGGCTCTATGCGGCCGTGGGCGTCCCCGAAATGACCAAGGATGCCCGCTTTGCCAGCAACAGCGCGCGCCTTGCCAACAACGAGGAGGCGGAGCGGCCGATCCGCGACTTCATTGCGGAGCGTGATCTCGCCCAGTGCCTGGCCGTGTTCGAGGCCGCCGAGGTTACCGCGGCTCCCGTCTACGACATCGATCAATTCGTCGCCGACGCCCACGTTCGCGAGCGCCAGGTGGTCGTCGAGGTCCCGGACGAGGAACTTGGGTGCTTGACCATGCACAACGTAGTGCCTCGGCTGTCGGCAACACCGGGTGCGCTGCGCCGCCCCGCCCCCAAGCTGGGCGAGCATACGCAACAGATCTTGGCCCGCATCGGTATCAGCGCGGGCGAGCTTGCCCACCTGCGCTCTGAAGGGATCGTCTGATATGCTGCCCACCGATCTGCCGAACTGGCGTTCGCTGTTGTTTGTCCCGGTCACGCGGGAGAAGTTTGTCGCCAGCGCGCACACGCGCGGTGCCGATGCCATCATCCTCGATCTCGAAGACAGCGTGCCGGAAGACGGCAAGCAGCGCGGCCGCGAGCTGATCCCGGCCGCGGCCAGCGCCGTCGGCAAAGCCGGTGCCGATGTTTTGGTGAGGATCAATCGGCCTTGGCACCACGCCTTCCGCGACATCGAGGCGGCGGTGTGTCCGGCGGTCATGGCCCTGATGTGCCCAAAGGTGGAGAGCGCCGAGCACTTGGGGGTCATTGCCGAGATGCTCGACGAACTGGAGCGTCGGCGCGACTTGCCCCTCGGCCACACCAGGCTGGTGGCGCTGATCGAGACGGCGGAGGCCTATTTCCGTGCCCGTGAGATCGCCAAAGCGACGCCCCGGCTGGTAGCCCTGTCCCTGGGCGCGGAAGACTTCGCCCTGTCGGTCGGCATGGAGCCCCTCGGGGAGACATTGGCGATGCCGAAGCAGACGGTGATCATTGCCGCCCGCGCTGCCGGCATCCTGCCGCTCGGCTTCATGGGCACCGTGGCCGACTTCAAGGACCTCGACGCCTTCCGCGCCGTGGTGCGCCGGTCGCGCCAATTTGGCTTTGCCGCTGCAACTTGCATTCACCCGAGCCAATTGCCGATCCTCAACGAGGAGTACGGCGTCTCGGCCGCCGAGGTCGAGCGGGCGCGCCGCCTGATCGCCGCCTACGAGGCGGCCATGGCAGGAGGCATCGGCGCGGTCACCTTCGAGGGCAAGATGATCGATGTACCCGTGGTGGAACGCGCCAAGGCTCTGCTCGCGCGCGCCGAGCAGGCCGAGGCCTGAGTGCTTGCCAAAAGGCTAGGCGATGCCGTCCTCGTGCAGGGTCCGCAGGTCCGTCGGCGCCAGGCTACACAGCTTGGCCAAGAGCTGATCGGTGTGCTCGCCGAGCAGCGGTGGGCGGCTGACGCTGACGGGCGAGGCCGACAGCTTCACGGGGCAGCCGACCGTTTGATAGGTGCCCCGCTGCGGGTAGTCGACGTCGACGATCATCTCGCGCGCTTTGAGGTGGGGGTCGGCAAGGACTTCGCCGGTGTCCTGGCAGGCACCACAGGGCACGCCGGCCTCGCCCAAGAGCCGCATCACCTCGTGCTTGCTGCGCTGACGCGTCCAAGCGGCGATGATGGCATCGAGCGCAGAGCGATTTTCCCAGCGCGCCTCGAGCGTTTTGAAGCGCGCATCGTCCGCCAGCTCAGGCCGCATCAAAACGCCGAGCAGGGCCGGCCACATTTGCGGTTGCGCATAGATGAACACGTAATCGTTGGGTCCACCGGGGGCGCAAGCATAGGTGGTGCCTGGCACGTTGCGGCCGAGCTGGTTGCCGGTGCGGGGTGGTGGGTGACCGAAACGTTGATGATCGCGCAGGCTAACCCGGCAGATGTTCACAACCGCGTCTTGCATGGAGACCTCCACGTGCTGGCCGCGGCCGGTGCTGTGCCGCTGCTGCAAGGCGGCGAGGATGCCGATCGCCATGTGCATGCCGGTACCGGAATCGCCGATCGAGGGCCAAACGTAGGTCGGCGGCCCGTCGGGGAACCCGGTCACGCACATGGCGCCGCCCATGGCTTGGGCGATGGGTTCAAAGCTCTTGAAGTCGCTATAGGGACCGTAGGTGCCGAAGCCCTTGATGGTGGCATAGATGAGGCGCGGATTGATTGCCGATAACACCTGGTAACCGACGCCCAGACGATCGAGGGCACCGGGACCAAAGTTCTCGACCAGCACATCGGAGTTGGCGATGACCTGCTTGAAGAGCTCTTTTCCCCGCGCCGATTTCAGGTTGAGGGTCAGGCTCTGCTTGTTGGCGTTGAGGAGGACGAAGAACAAGCTGTCGCCGCCCTTGGCATCGCGCATGTTGCTGCGGGCGACGTCGCCGCCCTTGGGTTCCTCGAGCTTGATTACTTCGGCGCCCAGGAACCCCAGCATCTGCGTGCAAGCGGGGCCCGCTTGGTTGTGGGTCATGTCGATCACTCGGATACCGGACAGGGCCTGTTGCACGTTTTCCTCCCGACCTTTGAACTTGTCACGCCGCCTATGAAAGCAGGCCTTGGCGCCGCTGCCAACGGGCGCGCGGGCCGCGCAGCAGCGCCACGAAAACGCGGGGCTGCGGCTTGAGTACCGCCTTGAGTACCTCGAGAATGCCGAAACCGGTGCCGGCGGGCGCCATCGCCCCGGCGCGGGGGCGCTACTCCATGCCGATGCGCTTGGCGGCCCTGCGATAGAGCGCCACGGCGTCAGGTTCGAATTGGAAGGCGGCGAGGAAATCGTCGACGCGGTAATTGGGACGCGTTCGGCGGATCGAGGCAAGCAGCGTGCGTGCTTCATCGTGCCGATCGGCCAGCGTCAGGCAAAACGCCGCGATGGCACGGATATGCTCGTGCGCATTCGGGCGGGCCGCGGCTTTGACGGCCCATTCGGCGGCGTCCGCGAAACGTTCGAGGCGGACGAGGCCCATCGCGCGCGAGCCGAACATGGCAAACAACATGGGATCGAACGGGCTCAAGTGGCGCGATTGATCGGAGAAGGTGACGGCGGCGTGCGGGTCGCCGCCCTGCGCGTGGACGAACGCCAGGGTATAGTGGCCGAGCGCGAAATTGGGACTGAGGTCGATCGCCCGTTCCAGCTCGGTGACGGATTGGTCCTGGCGGCCATACAACCAGAGCGCGCGTCCCATCGCCCAGTGCGCGGCGGGATCGCGATCATCGGCCATCAGGCTTTGCCCGGCGGCTTCGAAGGCCCGCTCGATCTCCGGTTCGCGCTTGGCCCAACCTTGAAAGGCGTTCTGGAAGTGGGTGAAGGAGAGGCCGGCAAAGGCGCGGGCAAACGTCGGGTCGAGGCGCACCGCGGTCTCGAAAAAGTGCGTGGCCAGATCGTTGTCGGCCTTGTTGAAACGATACATGTGCCATAGACCGCGGTGATGCGCCTCCCAGGCATCGAGCGAATTGGGCGGCTTCAGGATGGCGCGGTTGCGCTCGATCGTCTCGACTTCGGTGGCGATGGAGGCGACGATCCTGTTGCCGATTTCGTCGAGGACACGAAAGGCGTCATCGACCTTCTGATCGAATACTTCGGCCCAGACGATGCGGGCGCTCCGCGTCTCGGCCAGCTCGACGCTCACCCGCAGCCGGTTGCCCTGACGTCGCAGCGACCCGCTGACGATGTAGTCCACGTTGAGGATGCGCCCCGCCTCCTCAGGGCCGACCCGGCGTTCGCTCAGCGCGAACATCGTGCCTTGCGCAATGACGAACAGACTGCGCAGCTTGGCAAGCCGCGTAATGACATCGTCGGCCAAGCCGCCGGCGGCGCCGCCATGACCCAAGCTGGTGGCGATGTCCGGGGCGGCAAACGGCATCACCGCGATCGAGGCGCGCCTGGGGGCGAGGTTGGCGCTCGTTGCCGCCGGGTTGAGGAATGCGGCTGGGGGCGTTACCGAGGCGTGCGGCGCCGCTTCGCGTTGCGCCTTGGCGGCCCGCCATAGGTTGGCAATGGGTGTCGCATCGAGACCCTCCGCCTCGAACAGGCGGGCGGTTGCGGCCAGGTGTTCCTCCCCCTCGCGGATGCGGCCGCGCCGGGCGAAGGCATTGAGCAGCATTTCGTGCACGCGTTGATCGAAGGGGGCAAGTTCGGCCAGCTGTTCGAGGTAAACGAACACCTCATCGCCGCTGGCGCTTTTCGCAAGCTGCTCGAGCAAGGCCGTATGGCAGCTGCGAAACCGTCGGCGCTGGGCGGTGAGCCAACTGTTGAAGCCCGGGTTGCGATCGACCTCCAAGCCGTCGAGCAACTCCCCGTTAAAGAGCGCGCACAGCTCGCGCAGGCGTTCGGGGGCGAGCGAGCCGATCCCCGTTTGTGTCGCCTGGCTAACCTCGACGGCATCGACGAAGCAGTTCGCAAGATCGAGCCTGATGCTGTCTCCGCGGCTCTCGAGCCTGGCGCACCCGGGGGCGTCGAGGATGCCGCGCAGCTTGCTCAGGCACCAGCGCAGCTCGCCGCGCGGGTCGTTGGGAACATCCCACAGCAGTTCGCAGAGCTGGCTGCGCGGGACGGCCTGCGGGGCCAGCGACAGGTAGCCGACGAGCGCGCGCGCCTTGCGCGAGGCGGGCAGGACCAGCTCTTGGCCCTGGCGGCGGATCGTCAACGGTCCGAGCAAGCGTACCTCGAGGCTCTGGGGGCGGCCCGACCGCTGCACGCTCGCTTTTTCCACGCTCTTTTCCACGCCGCCACCCACGTTCGCCTCCACGCGGGGTTGCTAGGGATGCTGATCCGACGCTCATGGGCCGCAAGTCGCGCCCAGGCAAGCAAAAACGGCAACAGCCGCACAACGGAGGACGGTCATGGTTACAGCAGCTGCAGCTATCGGTCAAAACCAGCAGCCCCCAGGCATCAACCTTAAGGAATTGAAGGCGCGCCAGCACGGCGCCTGGTCGTCCGGCGACTACGCCGTGGTCGGCACCACCTTGCAAATTGTGGGTGAACAACTGTGCGAGAGCCTCGATCTGCGCGCGGGCCAGCACGTGCTCGACGTGGCCGCCGGCAATGGCAACGTCTCGCTCGCGGCGGCGCGCCGCTGGTGCGATGTGGTGTCGACCGACTACGTCCCAAGCCTGCTCGAGCGCGGCCGCATGCGAGCCACGGCCGAAGCACTCCCGGTGAGGTTCCAAGAGGCCGATGCCGAGGCGTTGCCCTTCGAGGCCGGTACCTTCGATGTGGTCGTCTCCACTTTCGGCGTTATGTTCACGCCCAACCACGAGCAGGCCGCCAGCGAACTCCTGCGGGTGTTGAAGCCGGGCGGTAAGATCGGGTTGGCCAACTGGACGCCGCAGGGCTTCATTGGCCAAGTCTTCAAAACGCTCGGCAAATACCTGCCGCCGCCCGCCGGCGCCAAGTCCCCGGCGCTTTGGGGCACGCCGCAGCATCTCGGCCAATTGTTCGGCGCGGGGGCGGCTTCGATCAAGACGGAAGGGCGCCACTTCGTGTTTCGCTACCGCTCTGCCGAGCACTTCGTCGACATCTTCAAGGCCTACTATGGACCGATGCTGAAAGCCTTTGCCGCCCTCGATACGGCAGGACAGCAAAGCCTCCGGCGCGATCTCATCGCCCTGATCGGCAGCATGAACCGCGGCAGCGACGCCAGCATGGCGGTGCCGAGCGAATACCTGGAGATCATCATCGCCAAGCGTTGAGGCCACGGCAGGCGCGGCGCACCACACCATTTCGGTGCGTGCGCCGCCGGCGCGCCTCAGTGCGTAAGCGGCGGCAGCTGCTGGTTCGTCGCGAGGTCGGCCAGGCTGTTATCGACGACGCGCTCAAAAGGCGCCGCCGTCTTAATCAGCCCGCCGGATAGGAGCCCGGCCTTGAGGCGCTCATAACCAATCCGGGGCAGGTGCGGATTGCGCCCCCAAAGTCCGAGCGCTTGATAGCGCGCGAGCGCCTTGGCGAGCCGCGCTTGCGGCAGGTGCGGAAAATAGTCGGCGATGGCGGCGGCGAGCCTGCTGCCATCGCCGGCATGTACCCATTGCAGCGTGCGATGGAGTGCGCGCACCATGCCCTCGCAGTCCCTGCGCCGGGCCGCCAGCAGGGCGCGGGGCGCGTACAGCGTCGTATAGGAGGTTGGCCCGCGCTCAGCGGCCGCCGACCAGATGTGGCCCGCGTGCTCCTCGACGAGTTCCTCGACGAAGGGCTGGAAGAGCTGCACCACGTCGACCTCGCCGCGCCTGAGCGCGTCACAGTTCTGCGCCATCGAACGATCGTCGACCCGGTCGAGCTTCGCCGGATCGAGCCCCGCCCGGCGCAAATCCTCCTGCAGGCACATCCAGGGCGTCGGCACCTCGCTGACCGT
>DASTMQ010000540.1:0-7095 GCA_035714005.1 Hyphomicrobiaceae bacterium | reverse complement strand
GAGGCTGAGGCCTATTTGGCGCGCGTATCGGAGCAGTGGGGACAGGCCCTCGAACGGTTGCGATCGTTCGTTGAGGAGTGATCGTGCCCGACCGAAAAGAAGAACGCGCGGCGCCGAGATAAATCGGCGCCGCGCGACCCTTAGCTCCGGCTAAGCCAACGACCCACTATTTCTTCGGTGTGGGATTGGTCGCACCCGGAGCGGTGCTGCCGCCGGGGGCCATGCTGCCCGTTCCTGCACCAGTGGAGGCGGTGCTGTGCACCAAGCCCTTGTCGCAGCCGGCTTGGAACTCAGACTGGGACACCTTTTTATCACCGTTGGTGTCGACGGCCTTAAAGTCGGTGATGTAGGCCTTCAGCTGGCTTTCGCTCAAGTTGCCGGCTTTGCTTGCATCCACCCGGTTCCAAAGCGCGGTGCATTCGGCCTGGGTCATTTTCATTGCGCCGCTTGAGCCGGCCGACGGAGACTTCGTCGTCTGGGCCATGGCGGTTCCGCCCAACAGTGCGAAAGCGACGGCTGTGCTACCCACAAAAATGGCTTTACGCATTTTCTCGCTCCTTTGCGGTTCGTTGCACATTTACGCTCCAGGGCGTGATCGTGATCCCGGTCAAACGTCGGCCGCGCGCGGCCGTTCCGGCGGGTGCCTCAGTCGTAGCGTCGCGGGTTCTGAACGGCGTAATCAAGTTCCAGTTCGCACCTGCGAAAGATTGTGATTTGATGCGGGTGCTAAGGGTGAAGGGGGGTCTTCGTCCTGGCGTTTTTGAAGGGGACGCTGCGCGAGCCGTTGGGGGCTTTTGGGGAAATGAGCGATCGGCCTTGGAACGCGAGGCGTGCGTTCGTGCTTCGGCGCACCGTGCTGTTGGCGGCGGTTTGCCTCGTGCTCGCCTCGCATTGGCAAACCGGACTAGGAACCGGCACGAGCGATGGCGCAGGGCCGCCCTATGGCGCCTATGGCCCCGAGGGTCCGAGAATGCGCGAGCAATTTTGGCTCCTTCCCGGCGCCGACCCCAGGGTGCCGTTGCGCGCGACAGTGTTTCGACCGGCCGAGGCTAATGGCGAGGGTGCCGCAGCGCGGGTGCGGCAGCCGCTGGTGATGATCAACCACGGCAGCGATGCCTTTACGCGCGAAGCGGTTTCGATGCCGGTCTTCTACTGGTTGTCGCGCTGGTTTGTAGAGCGCGGCTACGTGGTCGTGCTGCCGCAGCGGCGTGGTCATGGAGCAACCGGCGGTGATCTCGCCGAGGGACGCGACACCTGCGCCAACCCTGATCATCTGGGCTCGGGGCAGGCGGCGGCCGACGATATTGAGGCGGCGTTGGGCTTCATGGAGCGGCAACCCTTTGTTGACCCTTCGCGCCTGGTTGTGGCTGGGATTTCGACCGGTGGCTGGGCGGCTTTGGCCTTGGCCGCGCGCAACCCCCCGGGATTGCAGTTGGTCGTCAATTTTGCGGGCGGCCGCGGTGGCCATGCCTACGGCCGGTCCAACGCCGTTTGCGGACAGGACCGGCTGCTTGCGGCGACGGCAGCCTTCGGCCGTGCGGCGCGCGTGCCCACCTTCTGGGCCTACGCAGAGAACGATAGTTTCTTTGGCCCCGAGCTGGCCGCGGCGATGGCGGGCGCCTGGACCGCGGCTGGCGGCAGCGCCGAGTTCAACCTGCTGCCGGCCTATGGCGAGGAGGGGCACGCCTTGGTCGATGATCGGGCGGGTTGGCGGTTGTGGGGCCCGGCCCTTGAGAGGGCACTGACGCGGCATAACGAAGATGCTGGCGGGGCGATGCGCGTCACCGGAGTGAAGTGACTAGCGCGCTAGTGTCCGCGCGTGTGCGGGTGGTCGTGGGCGGCGTGGGGCAAGGTCGATCGCGCGGCGCTAGCAGTGGGGCGGGGCGCTCACTTCGCGCTGCGCTGTCCTTCTTGCGTGTGCCCTCTCGCTATGGGCCAAGCGAGCTCGGCAAGGGTTCCAGCAACGGCTTGCAGTAGGTCTCGCGCACGGCCAGCAAGCACAGAAGGCCGCCGATGCCCACCGCCAGCAGCGAGGAAAAGGCCAGGTGGTAGGCGGCGAGGTCATAGACGCGTGCGCCCGCCGAGGTTTCGCCGGTCCAGGCTAAATCGAGAAGGAGTCCCATCAGAGGTTGGAAGAGCGCACCCGCGCCCGTCACCATGGCGTTGACAAAGCCGATGCCGGTGGCGGCGAGGCGCGGCGGATGGTTCTCCTTGGCGATGGCAAAACACACGATTTGTGCGGACCCGAACAAGCCGGTCAGGAAACACAAGCTTGCAAGCAGTACCGGCGGAAGATTGGCGACGTAGACGAGTGCTGCCAGCGATGCGGTCTCCAGCAACAGTCCGGCCGTCATGACGGGTCGCCGGCGGCCGATGCGATCGGAGAGCCAGCCAAACAGCGGCGCACCGACGCCCCAACCCACGAACAGCAGCGAGGTGAAGGCTGCGGCTTCGGTGCGCGGCAAGCCGTAGGCCACCTGTAAGAACGGCACGCCCCACAGCCCGGCAAACCCCAAAAGTGGTCCCGACGTACCAAGCCCCGCCAGGGCGACGAGCCAGGTTTGCCGATGCTTCAACACAACGGCAAAGTTGGCCAACAATTCGCCCGCGCCACCCTCGCCGCGCCAGCGGTCGCGCACGCAAAGCCATGCGGAAACGGCGATGACGATGCCGCCCAGGGCCAAGGAGAGATTGGTCGTGCGCCAATCGGTGGCCTCGACCGCCAAGCGCAAAGGCGCCTGGCCGAACACGCCGCCCGCCATGCCCATTGCCATGGCAAGCCCAGATAACAAAGCAAAGCGCGATGGCGAAAACCACTGGCCGGCAACCACCATGCTGCCGACCAGGGAAAAAGCCGCCCCGGCACCGATCAGGAAGCGACCGGCGGTGACGGTGGTCAGTGTCGTGCCGGTGGCAAACAGGACGCAACCACCGGCACAGCAGAGCGCGGCAAGGCTGATGAGCCGGCGCGGGCCGAAGCGATCGAGCATGAGGCCGACGGGAATCTGCATCCCTGCATAGCCGTAAAAATAGGCGGCTGACAGGTTGCCCAGCACGCCGGCGCCGACGGCGAAGTCACGCATGAGTTCCTCGACCATGACGCTCGGTGCCACGCGCATGATCCAGGCGTAAAAGAAGAAGAGCGAGGCCGTCGCCCAGGCCAGCCAAGGCAGCAAGCCTGGGCGGGTGTGGACGATTGGCATGGCTTTGCTTTGCATTGGTCCCCGGGCGACAGGTTGCCGAACCCGATACATACCTGAGCCGGGCCCTGAAAAAAGCGCGAGCAAGTGCACGCCAGCTAGGCGTTGCCGCCGAAGCAATGTTTGGGCACCCGTAAGGGCGGTGCCATAGATGTCCGCCGGCGGCATTGCCGGCAGAAAAAGGCGGTCCTGCTGGTCGCGCCATTGCAGGTGCATGCCAAATCGAGTTCGGGCGAGGGGCCGGATTGCTCGGGATGTGCCGATTGTGCTTGCTATTGGCGGCGCAATTTGGCTTAAGTGGCGCCAGCTTGACGCCGGCAGGTAGGCTTCCCGTGAGCGAGACGCGCTCCAGTGCTGCAGCCTTAGCGACGGACGGGACGTTTCCCGCCGCGAACCTGCTCGGCCTGCTCACCCTCCTCCTTATGGGCCCCTGAGCCACCCGGGTCCGGGCTTTATCTGGACGGGCGCTCAGGGGATTAAAACTCAGTCCCAATCTCTTCATCGCCCGCGCCCCAACTTTTGTCAGCGCGGCAGGCAAAGCCAAGGAACAGCACATGTCTGAGCAGCAACCAGGCCGGGTCCATCCCATAGTGGGTCGCGCCGGCCCACAGATCGCCAACACGGACCGCGTCTTTATTTTCGATACCACCCTGCGCGACGGCGAGCAGTGTCCCGGCGCCACCATGACCTTCGAGGAGAAACTGGAGGTGGCCGATTTCCTCGAGGCAATGGGCGTGGACATCATTGAGGCGGGTTTCCCGATTGCATCGGAGGGCGACTTTTACGCCGTGTCCGAGATTGCCAAGCGCATCAAGAAATCGGTGGTTTGCGGATTGTCGCGCGCGGGCGAGGCCGACATTGATCGCGCCGGGGAAGCCGTCAAGCATGCGGCGCGGCCGCGCATCCATACCTTCATCTCCACCTCCCCCGTGCATCGCAAGCACAAGCTGCAGAAGAGCGAGGAGCAAGTCCTCGAGATGGTGCAGTTCCAAGTCACCCGCGCACGCAATTGGTGCGAGGACGTTGAGTGGAGTGCGGAGGACGCCACGCGAACGGAGATTGACTATCTCTGCCGCTGCGTGGAGACGGCAATCAAGGCCGGCGCCTCGACGATCAACCTGCCCGACACCGTCGGCTATGCCACGCCCGAGGAATATTACCAAATGTTCCGCACCGTGATGGAGAAGGTGCCGGGCGCGGAAAAGGTCGTCTTCTCGGTGCACTGCCACAACGATCTGGGCCTGGCGGTGGCCAATTCGCTGGCGGGTATCAGCGCCGGTTGCCGACAGGTGGAATGCACCATCAACGGTATCGGCGAGCGTGCCGGCAATGCGGCGTTGGAAGAGATCGTAATGGCCATCAAGACCCGCGGCGATGTTTTGCCCTACCAGGTGGGCATCGACGCGGCCCAACTCAATCGCGCCTCTAAACTCGTGGCCGCGGCGACATCATTTCCGGTGCAATACAATAAGGCGATCGTCGGTCGTAATGCCTTCGCCCATGAGTCCGGCATCCACCAGGATGGTATGCTCAAGCACACACAGACCTACGAGATCATGACACCGGAATCGGTGGGTGTGTCGAAGACGTCGTTGGTGATGGGCAAGCATTCCGGGCGCAATGCCTTTCGCACCAAGCTGAAGGAGCTGGGCTACGAGCTGGGCGACAATGCGCTGGAGGACGCCTTCAATCGCTTCAAAGCCTTGGCCGATCGCAAGAAGCACGTCTATGACGAGGACCTCGAGGCGTTGGTCGACGAGGAGATTGCCACGGCGCAGGACCGCATCAAGGTGGTGGCATTGACCGTCATCGCCGGCACCATGGGCCCACAATCGGCGACCTTGACCCTGGACATGGGGGACGGGCGGCAGGAAACGGTGCAGGCGACCGGCAATGGGCCAGTGGACGCCACCTTCAATGCCATCCAGCGCTTGGTGCCACACAAGGCGAAACTTGCGCTCTACCAGGTACACGCCGTGACCGAGGGTACCGACGCGCAGGCCGAGGTATCGGTCCGGCTCGAGGACGGCGTAGAGGAAGGTGGCCGGGCGGTGACCGCGCGCGCCGCCGATCCCGATACGCTGGTGGCCTCGGCGAAGGCCTATCTGAGCGCGCTGAACAAGCTGTTTGCCAAGCGCGGGCGGCTGCACGCGCAAATGGGCGGCTAGGCGTAAGCTCGAGCCGCAAGATCGGCCGAAAGAATTCGCCCCGGCCGGGGGGAGGGCCGGGGCGAGGCCGCTGGCGGCATTGGGGGGCAAGCCGATACCGGGAAGGGGGCGGCATCGGTCCGCTGGCGGCGCCAAAGCTTGGTACCCGGTTTGGAACAAAAAGGGAACATCAATCTGGCCGGCTGTGGATATGTGGCCGTCGAGAATCTGTATACTGGGGCCTCGACGCTGGAGGGGGCCGACGCGGGAAAGGACAGGCGCGGGCAAAGGCCGCGGGCCTGAGGCTGCCACACCTATGCCAAAGCTGACTGGGGTTTCACGCGCCTTCTCGGACGACATAGCCATTGATCTGGGCACGGCCAATACCCTTGTGCACGTGGTGGGCCGCGGCATCATCATCGATGAGCCCTCTGCGGTGGCGGTGCAGATCCGTGACGGGGAACGCGTGATCCTGGCCGTCGGCTCGCGCGCCAAGGCCATGTACGGCAAGACGCCGGAGCCGACCGAGCTGGTACGGCCGTTGCGCGACGGCGTCATTGCCGATTTCATCGCCACCGAGGAAATGCTGCGTCAGTTCATCAAGCGCACGAAGACCATGACCGGTTTTCGGCGGCCGCGCATCCTGATCTGCGTGCCTGCCGGTGCTACGCCCGTGGAGCGGCGCGCGGTCTACGAAACGGCGCTCTCGGCGGGGGCGCGACGCGTCTATCTGATCGAGGAGCCCGTTGCGGCCGCGCTTGGCGCCGGACTTGAAATCGATGCTCCAAGTGCGTGTATGGTCGTCGACATTGGCGGGGGCACTGCCGACATTGCCGTCATCAAAGGCGGTCGGGTCGTGCAAGGTCGCTCCGTGCGGGTTGCAGGCAATGCCTTCGATGAGGCCATTATGCGCTACGTGCGCCGCAAGCATCACTTGGTGATCGGTGAGAGCAATGCCGAGCGCATCAAGATCGAGGCGGGCACGGCGGTGGCGCAGGCCAATGGGCGCAACGTCGAGATCCACATCAAGGGGCGTGACCTGCGCGAGGGACGGCTCAAAAGCGTTGTGCTGGGTCCAAAGGACATGGCCGAGGCGCTGAGCGGTGCCATCGCCGAGCTTGCCGAATTCATACTGCGCGCCATCGAGGATTTGCCGACGGCAATGGAGCGCGAAGTCGCCAACCGAGGCGTGGTTCTGACGGGCGGCGGTTCGCTGCTCGACAAGCTCGATGTCGCGCTGGCAGAGCGCGTCGGCGTGCCGTTTGTGTTGCCACAAACGCCGATGCATTGCGTGATCAAGGGAACCGCGCTCGTGCTTGAGAGCCTCAACGAGCACGAACACCTGCTGCTGATACCCTAAGGCCACTTTCGACGGGTTGGATTTGAGGCTGCGGACCGCAGCGGGCGAAACAGGCCTCTTATCTGAGGTTTTGCGCGCTAACGCCTTGAATGGAGCCAGCGGCTGGACAGCGCATGACGTGCGATGCTACATGGTCCGCCGTTGGGAAGCCGACGCCGGTTTCTTTGCCGCCGTGGCGGCGCGATGGGTGTATAGCTCAGTTGGTAGAGCAGCTGACTCTTAATCAGCGGGTCGCAGGTTCGAGTCCTGCTACACCCACCACAATAAAATCTGTCCGACCCGGACACATGGGTGACAAAACGTACCTAAGACATGGGTGACAACCTGGGCCCAAACGGGTTGTCGAGGGGTTGCAAGGTTCTCTGCTCCAAGTCGATATAGCCCAAAT
>DASTMQ010000539.1:0-9318 GCA_035714005.1 Hyphomicrobiaceae bacterium | reverse complement strand
GCATACATGGCTACAACCCCAGCTTCCACAACACAGGCAGACATGCGGAAACCTACATTCCACCGGCAGTTACCGCGCCCTTGCGCCCGTTTCCGAGGGGGACCTTCGGCTTAGGCGACCGCGGCGGTGAAGCGCACTCCGCGAAGCCAAGCGGCCGTGCGCGGCGTTGGCCGAGCCGGATTGGATTGCGCCGTACTTAAAGGACCCGCGCGGCACCGGCATCGAACCGCAAGGCGAGCTGGGCATCGGCGGCGGAGACGGTATTGGCCGCGCAGCAGTCATCCTCGCCCAATGCCGGACTGCTCGAAGTCGGGCCTCAAATTCGCTCTCGATGCGCGGCTTGAGCGCCCGGCCGGCGCGCCGGCTTTAAGGATCAACGCGCGGTCGAAGCCCAGCGGCCTCAGCCACCCGATCGGCTGCGCCGCGGGTAGTAGGGCGCATTTTTTCGCGCTTTAGGAGTTCGGTCCCCGATCCATTGATACGGGTTGCCAGCGCTTGAGGTCCGTCGCCGGCAGCACGCTGGGATTGACGCACGACATCGGCCAGCGGCCCGACAGCACCAGCGCCAGCTCCTGGCCGACGCGGCGCTTGCGCGCGGGATCGAAGCGGGCGGAGGCGGAGGCGTTGTGCGGCGCCAGAATGATGTGCGGCATCTTCAGCAGCGGATTGTCCGGCTTCGGCGGCTCCACGGCCAGCACGTCCAGCCCGGCACCGGCGATCCATTTTTCCTGTAGCGCCTTGATCAGGGCAGGTTCATTGACCGTGCCGCCCCGCCCGGTGTTGATGAAGATGGCAGTGGGCTTCATCTGCCGGAAGTGCTTCTCCTTCAGGAAGCCGACGGCCTCGGGCGTCGCCGGCAGGTGCATGGAGATGAAGTCGGACTGCTTGAGCAGGTCCGTCAGGCTTGCAGGCTCGACGCCCGTGGCCGCGATTTTCAGCTCGTCGAGGAAGGGGTCGTAGGCCATCAGGCGCAAGCCGAACGGCTTGGCGCGCTCGGCGACGGCGCGGGCGACGCGGCCAAAGGCGATGAAGCCCAGCGTCTGGCCCATCAGCCGCGGTACCTGCAAAAGTTGCGGGCGGCCCTCGCTCCAACGACCCTCGCGCACCATGCGATCTTGCTCGATGGCCCGGCGGTGGGTGGCGAGCAGCAGCATCATGGCGTGGTCGGCGACTTCCTCGATGAAGGTATCCGGGCAGTTGGTGACGGGAATGCCCTTTGCGGTCGCCGCGACGACATCGACGTAGTCGACGCCGACTGTTCCCAAGGCGATCACGCGGGCCTTGTCGAGCGACTCGATCATGCGTCGGGTGAATTTCATGCCTTTGGCATAGACGGCATCCGCACCCTTTGCGGCGGCGATGAACGCCTCTTCCGTGGTGGGACACTCAACAATCTCGGCGTCGAGGTTCTCAAGCGCCTCCATTTCGAAGCTATAGCCGCCACCGCTGTTGCTGAAGGAGGCGCCGGTGGGCGTGACGATCCGGAACTTGGGCATGGACGGTTTCCCTGCAAGTGACGTGGCGAGGAAAGAAAAGCGCGAAGGGCAGGCTCAGCTTGGTTATGCAAACGGTTTTTAGATCACGAATTTGGCCAGAAGGACAGAGACCCTCGACGAGGAGGCTGTCCTGGCCCTACGCTAAGGGGCGGCCGCAAACCCAAGCGAGGACGCGCCAGAGCCAGTGGGAGGACACATGAAGACCCCGGACGCTATTGCCGAGATCCTGAAGCGTGAGCAGGTCGAATGGGTGATCGGCTATCCGGTCAACCACATCCTGGAGCGCAGCGCTGCCGCGGGCATCCGCCCGATCATCGTGCGCCAGGAGCGGACCGGGCTGCACATGGCCGATGCCATCTCGCGCGTCACCTCGGGGCGCAAAATCGGGGTCTTCTGCATGCAGCACGGGCCCGGCAGCGAGAACGCCTATGGTGGCGTTGCCCAAGCCTACAGCGAATCGATCCCGATTCTGGTGATGCCCATGGGCTATGCCCGTCACCTCGCCCATGTCAGCCGGAACTACAATTCCAGCCTCAGCATGCGCAACATCACCAAATCGGCCGAGCCGGTGACGGCGGCCAAGGATCTGCCGGGCATCTTCCGCCGCGCCTTTACCCAGCTCAAAAGTGGTCGCGGCGGTCCCGTGCTGGTCGAGGTGCCGGTCGATGTGTTCGCCGAAGAAATCGACAGCATCGATCATGTGCCCGCCGCGCGCCTCAGGTCGGGGCCCGACCTGGAAGCCGTGCGCCAGGCGGCGGCGATGCTGATCAAGGCGAAACGGCCCGTGCTTTATGCCGGCCAGGGCGTGCACTGGGCGGAGGCCTGGGGGGAACTCAAGGCGCTGGCCGAGCTGCTCGCCATTCCCGTCTGCACCAGCCTGGAAGGCAAGAGCGCCTTTCCCGAGACGCACCCGCTGGCACTCGGTTCGGGCGGTCTCGCCATTCCGGGTTCCGTGCACCACTTCCTCAAGGAAGCGGACCTGATCTTCGGCATCGGTTGCAGCTTCGGGCAAACCAACTTCGGCGTGGCCATGCCGAAGGGCAAAACCGTCATCCATGCCACGCTGGATGCGGCCGACATCAACCTCAACGTGCCCTGTGCCTTGGCTGTTCTGGGGGATGCCAAACTGGTGCTCGAGGCCGTCCTCGCCGAGGTGCGCCGCAGCCAGAAGAGCCCACGCGATGCCGGCAAGGTGGCCGCGGAAATTCGCGAGGTGCACGATGCCTGGCTCGCCAAGTGGATGGGAAAGCTCACCGAGAACGCCACCCCCCTCAATCCGTACCGCGTGCTCTGGGACCTGCAGCAGACCGTCGACGTCGCCAATACCATCATTACCCACGATGCCGGCAGCCCGCGCGACCAACTCTCCCCGTTCTGGCGGCCGACGACGCCGCTGTCCTATCTGGGTTGGGGCAAGACCACCCAGCTCGGCTACGGTTTGGGGCTCGCCATGGGTGCCAAGCTCGCCAAACCGGATAAGCTCTGCATCAACGTGTGGGGCGACGCGGCAATCGGCTTCACGGGCATGGATTTCGAGACGGCGGTGCGCGAGCGCATTCCCATCCTTTCCATTCTCCTCAACAACTTCTCGATGGCGATCGAGCTCAAGGTAATGCCGATTTCGACCGAGAAGTATCGCGCAACCGACATTTCCGGCGACTATGCGGCGATGGCGCGCGCCTTCGGCGGCTACGGCGAGCGCATCGAGAAGCCGGGCGACATTGTGCCGGCAATCAAGCGCGGCATCGCCGCCACCGAGCAGGGACAGCCGGCGCTGCTCGAGTTCATCACCAGCAAGGAAGTCAACGTTTCCCGGTTCTAAAGACGCAAGCTGTGGCGATAGCCTTGGCCACTCACCCTCTAACAGACAGCGGCTCGGGCATGGGCAAAGTGCGCTCCGCCGCGCGGCGGCAGCGCGGCACCCTGGCGCGGCCGGGCGGCGAGCTTTATTGGGAGGTCACCGGCGAGGGGCGCGCCATTGTGTTTGCGCACGGCCTCGGCGGCAATCACGCCTCCTGGTGGCAGCAGGTGGCGCACTTTGCCAGTGCCTATGCCTGCGTGACCTTTGCCCACCGTGGCTTTTACCCATCCTCGGCGATTGCCGGCGGGCCCGACCCCGGCGACTACGCCGAGGACCTGGCCGCCCTCATCGATCATCTTGGTCTCGCCGAGGTGGCCATCGTTGCCCAATCCATGGGCGGCTGGACAGCCACGGAGTATGCCCTCAAGGGCACGCGAAAGCTCCGCGCCCTGGTGCTGGCCGCGACCACGGGCAGCATCGATCCGGCCCGCCTCGAAGCCTCCGAGCCGTGGCGGCAACGGCTTGAGCACTGGCGGCAGGCCAGCGAGCAGGCACGCGTCGAGCTAATGCGGGCGGGCATCCATGTCGCCTGTGGCGCCCGCATGGCCCACGAGCAGCCGGCCCTGCATCTGCTCTATCGCCACATCGATGAGACCAATGCCGACCTCGACAAGGAAACGTTGCGGGCCCGGTTGCTCGCCGCCCGCAGGCGCGCGCCCGCCGAGCTCGGCGCCATCGGCTGCCCGAGCCTCTTGCTGGCGGGGGACGAGGATATCGTCATGCCCCCCTTTGCCGCCGATGCGCTCGGCCGGTTGCTGCCGCGCGCGGAGGTGGCGCATATTGCCGATGCCGGCCATTCGGCCTATTTCGAGCGGGCCCAAGTCTTTAACCGGCGCCTTGCCGATTTTCTCACGAGCAGCGGCTGGGCGCCGCGGGGCGCCTGAGGACCAGCGGGGGATTGTGGTTTTGGAGAACGAGCGATGAAAGCTGCCGTGCTCGGCGAAAACGGCGTCGAGATCCGCGATGTTGCAAGGCCGGTGCCCGGCCCATCGCAGGTGCTGGTGAAAGTGCGTGCGGCGGGCCTTAATCGGGCCGATCTGATCATGGCGTCGGGACAGCGCCATGGCAGCATCGGTGGACCCGGCACCGTGCTCGGGCTCGAGTTCGCCGGCGAGGTCGTCACCGTCGGCAGCGAGGTGACCTCGCTCAAGCCGGGGGAGCGCGTGATGTGCTCGGGCAACGGCGGCTATGCGGAGTATGCGGTTGCCGACTGGGGTCGCGTTTCGCCGATCCCGGCCAACAACATGGGTTATGAAGCGGCCGCGACGCTGCCGGTGGCCTTGCAGACCATGCACGATGCCGTGGTCGGCAACGGCCGGCTCAAGGCCGGTGAGAGCGTGTTAATACAGGGCGCCAGCTCCGGCGTGGGCTTGATGGGGCTGCAGATCGCCAAGCTCAAGGGCGCGCGGCTCGTCATTGGCACCTCGACCAACGCCGCCCGCCGCGCCCGGCTCAAGGAATTCGGCGCCGACCTCGCGATCGACACGACGCAAGCCGATTGGTCGGCCCGCGTGTTGGAGGCCACCGATGGCAAGGGGGTGGATCTCATTGTCGATCAGGTGTCCGCCAGCGTCGCCAACGAAAACCTGAAGGCGACCGCCATTCGCGGGCGCATCGTCAACGTCGGCCGGCTCGGCGGCTTCAAAGGTGAATTTGACTTCGACCTGCATGCGCTGCGCCGCATCGACTACATCGGCGTCACCTTCCGCACGCGCACGCTGGAGGAGGTCCGCGAGATCGTGCGGCGCATGCGCGCGGATTTGTGGGGGGACATCGAGGCGGGTCGACTGCGGCTGCCGATCGATCGCACCTTTTCGCTCGATCAGGCCGCCGCGGCACTGGCGCACATGCGGGCAAACGCGCATTTCGGCAAGATCGTGCTGACGATCTGAGCTTGCCGGCGTATGCTGCAAGCCTTCGCCATGTCGCAAAAAAAGGGTTGGTTCGGTAATGGTCCAAGAGCGCAAAGGTCCGCTGTCCCGCTTCAAGGTCATCGATTTGACCCGCGCCCGCGCTGGGCCGACGGCGGCACGCCATTTTGCCGATTGGGGTGCCGACGTTATCAAGGTCGAGATGCCGATCGAATCGGAAGAAGACGGCCTCGGCGGATCGCGGCACGGCCCCGATTTCTTTAATTTGCATCGCAACAAGAAGAGCCTCGCCCTCAACCTCAAGACCCCCGAAGGCGTCGCCATCCTCAAGCAGCTGGCCGAGACCGCCGACGTGTTGATCGAGAACTACCGGCCGGACGTGAAGAAGCGGCTCGGCATCGACTATGAGACCTTGCGCAAACTCAATCCGCGGCTGGTCTATGTCAGCTTGTCGGGCTTCGGGCAAACCGGACCTTATGCCGACCGCCCCGGCTTCGACCAAGTCGCGCAGGGCATGGGCGGCTTGATGTCGATTACCGGCCTGCCGGGCCAGGGGCCGGTGCGCGTCGGCATCCCGATCGCCGACCTCTCCAGCGGCAACTATGCGGCGATGGGGGCCTTGATTGCCTTGCTCGAGCGTGAGGTTTCGGGCGAGGGCCAGTGGGTGCAGACGTCGCTGCTGCAGGCCCAAATCTCCATGCTCGATTTCCAGGCGGCGCGTTGGACCGTGGCGCGCGACGTGCCCAAGCAAGCGGGCAACGATCATCCCACCTCGATTCCAACCGGGGTGTTTCCGACCAGTGACGGGCACATCAATATTGCCGCCTCCGGTCAGCACATTTTTGCGCGCATGTGCAAGGCGATGGGCGCCGAGCGGCTGCTCGAGGATGAGGACTTCGCCACCGGCGACAAGCGCTCGCAAAATCGCGCGCGCCTCAACGCGGAAATCAGCAGTTTCACCAAGGCCTACACCAGTTTGGACCTGGTCGAGCGGCTGAACGCGGCCGGTGTCCCGTCCGGCCCGATCTACGACATCGGCCAGATGTTCAACGATCCACAGGTCAAGCATGTCGGAATGGCGGTGCCGATGCCGCATCCGACGCGCAAGGATGCCGGCGTAGTCAACCAGGCGGTAGAATTGTCGCGGACGCCCTCGGTGATCAATCGGCCGACGCCGGCGCTGGGCGAGCACAGCGAGGAAATCTTGACCGCGCTCGGCTATGGCGGCAGCGACATCAAGGCGCTGCGCGGCAAGAAGGTCATTTAGCTCACGGCACCCACCTGGGCGCGCGCGCGACAATCGGAGGCAGCGATCGTGGATACCGGCACAGCGAAGATGATCGACCGCGTCGAGGATGGCATCGGCTGGATGATTTTCAACCAACCCGAAAAGCACAATGCCGTATCCTACGAGATGTGGCTGGCCGTGCCGAAGATCGTCGCCGCCTACGAGGCCGACCCGGCGGTGCGCGTCATCGTGTTGGCGGGCGCGGGCGAGCGCGCCTTCGTTTCCGGCGCCGATATTTCCGAGTTCGAGAACAAGCGCGGCAGCGCCGATGCGGTCAAAATCTACGATGAGGCGGGCGAGGCGGCCCACACGACCCTGGTGCGGGCGGCCAAACCCACGCTTAGCATGATACGGGGCATCTGCATCGGCGGCGGCCTGGGCATAGCGCTCACCACGGACATCCGCATTTGCTCGGCCGATTCGGTGTTCGCGGTGCCCGCGGCCAGGCTTGGCCTGGGCTACCGCTATGCCGGCATCAAGCGCCTTGTCGACGTGGTCGGGCCGGCCTTCGCCAAGGAGATTTTTTTCTCGGCGGGCAAGTTCAGCGCCGAGGATGCGCGCATCATGGGATTGGTGAACCGGGTGGTACCGGCGGCAGAGCTCGAGGGCTACGTGCGCAAATTCGCCGCCGGCATCAGCGCCAATGCCCCGCTCACCATCAAGGCGGCCAAGATGGCGATCAACGCGGCGCTCGATGACCCTGAGCGGCGGCGCATGAACGAAATCGACGCCGCCATCAAGGCCTGCTTTGCCAGCGAAGACTATATCGAGGGCCGCCGCGCCTTCATGGAAAAGCGCAAGCCGGTCTTCAAGGGTCGCTGAAGCGGGAAGCGAGCGCGCGGCAGGCGAGTTGGCCTTCGTGGGCGGCGCGCGGCGCTCGTGAGCGGAGGCCATCGCGCGAGCAGGCACGCGCCTCAGGCGTTACCGATCAAAACCCCCGCCGCGAACACGATCAGCCCTCCCACCACGACCTCGAAGGCGGCGCGCAGGAATTTGGTCTCCATGTAGTGGGAGCGAACCCAGGCGATGACCCACAGCTCGATCAGCACCACGACGATGGCGATGCCCGTGGCGAGGGCAAAGTCGCCGATCAGATAGGGCAGCGTGTGGCCGATGCCGCCGATCGCCGTCATCAGGCCGGTAATGCTGCCCCGCAGCAGCGGTGGCCCTCGACCTGTCAGTTCGCCATCGTCCGACAGCGCCTCGGCAAAACCCATGGAAATCCCCGCCCCGACCGAGGCGGCGAGGCCCACCAGGAACGTTTCCCAGGTGTTGTGAGTGGCAAAGGCGGCGGCAAACAAGGGGGCGAGCGTCGACACCGATCCGTCCATCAAACCGGCGAGCCCCGGTTGGACCACCTGCAACACAAAGGCGCGCTGGCGCGCGGCGTCCTCGTTTTGTCTGGCGCCGCCGCTCAACAGCTCCTGCGAGAGTTTTTGGGCGCGGTCGATATGCTCGCGCTCGGCGGCGATCAAATCGCCGAGCAGCTTGCGAAGCCCGGCATCGGTGCTGCGCTCGAGCGCCCGCTCGTAAAAACGGCGGGTCTCCAATTCAATGGCCTCCGCCTGCCGGCGCACCTTGGCGAGGCCGAGGGGCCGCAGCATCCAGAGCGGCTCGTGTTGCAGGAAGCCCTTAACGTCGTGGCGGCGAACCAGCGGGATGTGCTCGCCGAATTTTTCCCGATAAAGGTCGATCAGCTGGCGCCGGTGGCCGTTTTCCTCCTCGGCCATCTCGTGGAAGATCTGGGCGGAGGCGGGATAGGTCTGCTGCAGACCCTCCGCGTAGTCGGCATAGATGCGCGCATGCTCCTCCTCCAGCGAGATGGCAAGGGCGAGCAGCTCCTGCTCGGATAGGCTGTCGAAGCGCCGCATGGTGACACCCTCTCCCACGTTTTGATTTAGAATAATTCTAAATAACGCGGCTCGGCAATGGGAAGTTGGGGGGTAAAGGCCTGGGCGTGGAGCGGGCAACCCTGCCGTCCGGCCGCCGGCCGAGGCCGATTGACCGCGGGCGTGGCGGTATCGTTAAGCTTGGGCCCGCCCCGCCGGCTGGCGCAGCCCATCGAAGCTGAGCATCGGCCACCGCCGTCATTGGCACGGCTAACCTGCTGTGAGGCGAGCGGGCGGGCAAAGAGACTTGCAAACCGGGAGGAAGCCCATGGAGCGCAGACAATTCCTGAAGAGGACCGGGCTCGGCTTGGCGGCGGCCGGGGTGGCCGCACCGGCCATCGCCCAGTCGGCGCCCAACGTCCGCTGGCGGTTGGCAACGACGTTTCCCAAATCCCTCGATACGCTCTATGGCGCCTGCGAGATGTTCAGCAAGTATCTGGCGGAGGTCTCCGACCAGAAGTTTATGGTGCAGGTGTTCGGCCCGGGCGAAGTCGTTCCCGCCTTTCAGGTGTTCGACGCCGTCGCGGCCGGCACGGTGGAAATGGGCAACACCGCCTCCTACTACTACATCGGCAAGGATCTCGCCTTTGCCTTCGGCACGGCCGTGCCGTTCGGCCTCAACACGCGGCAGATGAACGCTTGGTTGACCTACGGTGGCGGCCTCGATCTGCTCAATGATCTTTACAAAACCTACGACGTCTACGGCGTGCCGTTCGGCAACACGACGGCGCAGATGGGAGGCTGGTTCCGCAAGGAGATCAAAACCGTCGCCGACCTCAAGGGTCTGAAGTTCCGGGTCGGTGGCGTCGCCGGTCAGGTGCTGTCGCGGCTCGGCGTGGTACCGCAGCAGCTTCCCCCCGCCGATATCTATCCCGCCCTCGAAAAGGGCGCGATCGATGCGGCCGAATGGATC
>DASTMQ010000538.1:0-2808 GCA_035714005.1 Hyphomicrobiaceae bacterium | reverse complement strand
TCGGCTGCGGCATATTCGGCGCGGGCCGCCGCGCCGCCCGCAACTTAACCGCAATATTATCCTTGCCGCACTCTGATGCGGCAGCCGCGGCGGGCCCGAACCGCACCTCCGCGTCCTCCCAGGCCGCATCAAGGGCGGCGAGATCGCCGGGATCCTCGTCGGGCTCGCCCATCAGCGCTGTCAGGACGCTGTTTTGCGGTTTGGCGTGCGCCAATACCTGGAGGCATGAGAATACCGATGCGTAGGCCACTTTTCGTTTCTTGAGGCGCAGGCGCAGCGCCTCCAGAATGTGCGACGTTTGTCCGATTAGGTCCTGGGCCTCGGCTTCGGGGGCCTCCGACAGGAACTCGAGGAACAAAGGCAAGTGATCGGGCAGGTCGTTGGAGGTTATGGCGAGACCGTGACGTTCGTAGAGCCCCTTCAGGTCGACCATGGCCTGGCCACGATCGCGGCTTTCGCCGTGCACGTGCTCGAACAGGTTGAGCGACAGCGAACGGGTGCGATCGAACAGCAGCACGTAGCGCTCCTGCAGGTCGAACAGATCGCCGCTCGCGAGTTCCTCCAGAATGCGCTCGATTCGGTGGCGGTTCTTTGCCGGCAAACACGCCTGCGTGTCGAGCACGGCGCGCATCTGGGGTACCGCCGCCTGCAATTCCGCGGTTGGATAGGATAGCAGCGCGGACAGCACCTTTAGGGTTTTGCGCATCAGGCCACCTCCATCGGCGTCTTGGCTTTGGTTTTTGGCGCGCCGAATAGGCTGGTTTCCGTGCGGCCGTCGGAGCAGCCGTTGCCGAAGGAAAAACCGCACGAGCCGCGCAAGTCGTAGGCGTCCTCGCCGAGTTCCCGGTGCACGGTCGGAATCACAAAGCGGTCTTCGTAGTTGGCAATCGCCATGATCCGGTACATGTCCTCGATCTCAAAGCCCGATAGGCCAACTTTGTGGGCAATGCTTTCGTCGATGACGCCCTCGATGCTCTTGGCGCGCATATAAGCGCGCATGGCGAGCATGCGCTCGAGGCCGCGCGCGACCGGCTCCTCATCGCCGGCGGTGAGCAGATTGGCGAGGTACTTGAGGGGAATTCGCAGTGAGCGAACGTCGGGCATGCCGCCATCGCTGCCCATCTTGCCGGCCTCGGCGGCAGATTGGATCGGCGAGAGCGGCGGTACGTACCAGACCATCGGCAGGGTGCGGTATTCGGGATGCAGGGGGAAGGCAACCTTCCAGTCAATTGCCATCTTCCAGACCGGTGAATTTCGGGCGGCTTCGAGCCAGGCCTCCGGCACACCATCGCCACGCGCTTGGGCAATGACATCGGGATCTTTGGCATCAAGGAAGATCGCGAGCTGCGCCTCGTAGAGATCCTTCTCGTCCTTGACGCTGGCGGCTTTTTCGATGCCGTCGGCGTCGTAAAGGACGACGCCCAGGTAACGGATGCGCCCCACACAGGTTTCCGAGCACACGGTGGGCTGGCCAGCCTCGATACGGGGGTAACAGAAGATGCACTTTTCCGATTTGCCGCTCGACCAGTTGTAGTAGATTTTCTTGTAGGGGCAGCCCGATACGCACATGCGCCAGCCGCGGCACTTGTCCTGGTCGATGAGGACGATACCGTCCTCCTCGCGCTTGTAGATGGCGCCGGACGGACAGGCCGCCACGCACGCCGGATTGAGGCAGTGCTCGCAGAGGCGCGGCAGGTACATCATGAAGGTGTTTTCAAACTGGCCGTAGATCTCCTTCTCCACGCCGGCAAAATTGCGATCGGCCGAGCGCTTGGCAAACTCGCCGCCTAAGATCTCCTCCCAGTTCGGGCCCCACTCGATCTTTTGCATGCGCTCGCCGGTGATCAGCGAGCGGGGCCGTGCCGTGGGGAAGGCTTCGAGCTCAGGCGCGCTTTGCAGGTGTTCGTAGTCGAAGGTGAAGGGCTCGTAGTAGTCGTCGATTTCGGGCAGGTCCGGGTTGGCAAAGATGTTGGCAAGCACCCGCCACTTGCCGCCGATCCTGGGCTCGATCTTGCCGTTGCCCTTGCGTCGCCAACCGCCCCGCCAGCGCTCCTGGTTCTCCCAGTCTTTGGGGTAGCCAATGCCGGGTTTGGTCTCGACGTTGTTGAACCAGGCGTATTCCATACCCTCGCGATTGGTCCAAACGTTCTTGCAGGTGACCGAACAGGTGTGACAACCGATGCATTTATCGAGGTTCAGCACCATCGCGATTTGCGCGCGAACTTTCATACATGTGCTCCAGCTTGCGTTCCCACCTTGGCGAAGGCCGCAGCCTCCAGCTTTGATCCCGATCAATCCGTGGATGTGGCCGTCCCCTGCCCATTCTTTGCCGGCGTTGAGAGCTCCGGCAGCGGCTGCTCCAGCCAATCGATCTTGGCAAGCTTGCGGATGATGACGAATTCGTCGCGGTTGGTGCCGATGGTGCCGTAGTAATTGAAGCCGTAGGACTGCTGGGCATAGCCGCCAATCATGTGGGTCGGCTTCAGCACCGCGCGCGTCACCGAATTGTGGATGCCGCCACGCTGTCCGGTCATCTCGGAGCCCGGCACATTCACGATCTTCTCCTGCGCATGATACATCAGGCACATGCCCTGCTTGACGCGCTGCGAGACGACGGCGCGGGCAACAAGGGCGCCATTGCAGTTATAGGCTTCGATCCAATCGTTATCGGCGATATCCGCCTCGACCGCGTCCCGCTCGCTGATCCACACAATTGGCCCTCCGCGTGACAGCGTCAGCATCAACAGGTTGTCAGTGTAGGTGGAGTGGATACCCCACTTCTGGTGTGGGGTGATGAAGTTGAGGACG
>DASTMQ010000537.1:0-2141 GCA_035714005.1 Hyphomicrobiaceae bacterium | reverse complement strand
GCCGTGCTATACTGGAAGGGCACGATGAGTGACGACAAAATTTACGTCGATCCTGGCCGGCCTGCGACGCTAAACAACGGCGGCGCTTTGGACGACTGCCCAACGCTGCAGGAGGCAGTCATGGCATGGCACCGGCTGTCGCCCGAACAGAAAAAGCGCGCGACCATCAGGGTAATGGGCGGGCCACTCTACACGGCCGCCGAAATCGAGCGACTTCATTTTGGCCGCGAGCCGCCATCGTGACGCCCCGCCGTTTCCCGCCGCCCTGGTCCGTCGAGGAGCGCCCGGCGTGCTTCATCGTCAGCGACGCCAACGGGCAGACGCTCGCCTATGTCTATTACGACGAGGAGCCCGGCCGGCGATCGGCTTCCAAGCTCATGACCAAGGACGAGGCGCGGCGCATCGCGGTGAACATCGCTAAGCTGCCGGACCTCCTGCAGGGCGGGGCCAAGGCATAAGAAAAAACCGCGCGCAACTGCAGCAGAGGCTCAGTTGAGGGTGCCCAGATCTGTTGTGGATGATGCTGGCACCGCTCGCACCACAGCCAAAACCAGCTTGTGCTTTCCTGCAGCTCGGCAACGTCGGGACCGGTCCTTGCGGGCGGTTCATGGTGGCGGATTCCGCCGCGGGCTGGCCCGCCGGTCAAGCCGCCATATATTGAAGGCCGATGGCAAAGCGCCCCCACCTGCAGAGCCTAGGAATTGCCTTTGATGACTGAGAAAGCCCCGAACCGATCCGGCAAGGTGACAGCGCGGGTCATATCCTGGCAACCTGGTCTATGGGGCGTGGCGGTCGACTATGGCAACGGCGAGCACGCGGCCTATCCGGTAGGCGAAACCCGCGCGGTTGCCGAATCGGAGGCGCGTCTGGTCGAGCAAGGCCGCGCCAGCTTGGGCAAGTACCTGCGGCATAAGTACCTGAGGGATCGCCGCGCCTAAATTTTTGACTCTCGGAACGGAAGCGGACCGTGTTTGCTTGACCCTTATCACCGACACGCGGCTTCGCCCAGGCGTCGGTGGCTGAGAGACCAGTGGCGCTCCCGCCTGAGAGAAGGGAGCACCCTCATGTGCAGCCGATGCAGCGAAATCGACGCCCAAATCGCGCGTTACCAAAATATCGTCAACGGGATCAACGCCACGGACGTGATTGAGCGCCTGCTCGCCTCGATCGCTGACATGCACTCCGAAAAGATCGCCTTGCATCCGACTCCGCCGAAAAAGTAGGCCTTGGTTGCCCCTATCGCTGCCGGCCAGCTTATCTCCAAAAGGTGACGACCGCTCCGCCGGCCACAATAAGCAAACCGCCAATTAGGATCGGCGCAACAGGCTGCGGTTGAAAGAAAATCCAGTTGACCAACTGCCAGACAATGAACAGCGTCGCGATATAAAGGCCCACGACGCGGCCAAATTCCACCGGTGCTAGATTGATCGAGAGGCCATAGCCGAAAAGCAGGGTCGCCCCGCCTATGAACAATAGAGAGCGTAGCGGCCATGAGTTCTGCGCGATCCCCATGCGGACAACAGCATCGCCAACGGCTTCAAGAGATGTCGCTGCGATGAGGAATCCCATTAAAGCGAGTTTGTCCATATTCTCTATGCCGTTTGTTTTTTGTACGCGCCGCGCTTCCCAGGTATCGGCAGTGCAGCGTCCCCAAGGACTATGATTCGACTCCCCAGATCAAAGTTCCTATCTAGTCGCCATGGTCTTGTTGCGTGAACGTGTAGCGCGCCGCGGCATCGGCGCGATCGAGCCTTGCCTGCCCTCCCCCGCCAAAGCACCGCCGTCCGGCCCGGGCTGGATCCACGAAATCAAGCATGACGGCTTCCGACTGCTCGCCCGCCGCGACGTTGCCGGCGTCCGGCTGATTACCCGCAAGGGCAACGATTTCACCCACCGTTTTCCTCTAATCGTCCTGGCCGTCGGCAAGCTGCCGGTGCGCTCTTGCCTGATCGATGGCGAGGCGATCGTGTGCGATGAAAGGGGGCTTGCGGTGTTCGAACTAGGGTCTGTACTCAATAAGGATTCCAGTGCGAACAGAGTTGTGATTCAAGGCTTCCGAATCGGGGGAGGCCTTGATGAGGAAGCAACTGTATTGGCTGAGCAATGAGGAGTGGGGGCGGATCGAACCGTTGTTGCCGCGC
>DASTMQ010000536.1:0-34500 GCA_035714005.1 Hyphomicrobiaceae bacterium | reverse complement strand
ACCCGGCTTATAGGTCGGCTGACGCCAACCTCCCGGGGCCGCCGGCGGCGCGCGCGCCCCGCGCGCCGTTCGAGGCTAGCGTGCGCGAGGCCAGGAGATGGTGAGCGTTGCGGGGGGCGCCGCGCGCGATCGCCTGTGCCGGCCCGCCGAGGTCGGGGCATCGGCGCGCCACACCGTGGGCTGCGCATCATGGGTTGGGTGGCGGGTACCGGGAACTTCGCTCCGCGGGGCCGGTTGTCATGGCGCAAAGGAGGCCGGGCATGCCCAACGATCTCACCGACAAAATCCCCCAGTGGCTGAAGTCGCTTAACAGCATGGAAAACGAGCTTCGCAGTGCGGCTTGGAGCGGCCTGGTGCTCAACCGAGAAAAGGCTTCCGAGCACCTGGCCGAGGCGCGCCGCCACCTGGAAGAGACGCTCAAGGCCGCGCGGGGCGCCGCCCCCGCCGACGCGCCGCGACCCCCCGAACGCAAGGACGGGGAGTTTTGAGATCCAAGTTTTTTAAAGGGCGCGCGGCGCGGTCCGGGATCGATGGCGCGCGCCCAGCGCTGCGAGCCGACCCCAAGCCCGCCCTCATGCACCGTCAATTGGCCGTCATGCCGCCGTCGATCACAAGCTCGCTGCCCGTGACCCAGGACGCCTCGTCCGAGGCCAGATAGAGGCAGCCGGCGGCGATATCGGCCGGCGTGCCGAAGCGGCCGAGGGGCGTTGCTGCCAAGCGCAGCTTCGCCACCTCGGGATTGGCGTGGCCCGGTCGTGTCATCGGCGTGTCGACGAAGCCCGGATGCACCGAATTGACGCGGATGTTGTCGGCTGCGTACTGGATGGCGGCGGCCTTGGAGAAGATCCGTACCGCGCCCTTCGAGGCGTGATAGGCGGCATTGGCATGGGAGCCGACGATGCCGCAGATCGAGGAGATGTTGATGATGGAGCCGCCACCGGCGCGCTGCATCGCGGGAATAGCGGCCTTGGTGCCAAGGAATACGCCCGTGGCATTGATACCCATCACCCAGTTCCAGTGCTCGAGCGACTGCTCGGCAAGGCGGGGGCCCGCGGTCGGGCCGGGTTGGATGTTCTGCTTCGGGTCGCGACCGGAGATGCCGGCAATATTGCACAGGATGTCGAGCCGGCCGTAGGCCTGCTCGGCCTGAGCCACCACGGCCTGCCAGCGCGCCTCGTCGCAGACGTCCTGCGGGGTAAACGCCGCCACGGCCCCGCCGCTGGCGATCGCTTTCGCCACGCTTTCCCCCAAAGCGGCGTTGCTATCGGTCACCAGCACCTTGGCGCCGTGCCGCGCAAACAGGCGTGCGGTCTCCGCCCCGATGCCCGATGCCGCGCCCGTCACGATTGCGACCTTGCCTACCAATCGCTGTCCAGGCTGCATGATCCTCCCTCACTCCCTGTTGCAATTGCCTTGCGGCTCAGCGGCCCAACCGAAAGCCGTCATACCCCCTGCGGGCGACATCGTCACAGATCCTGCGGTAGTGCGCCATGCCCCCGGCGTAGGGCATGAACACGCGCGGCTTGCCCGGTACGTTGGCGCCCAGATACCAGGAATGATGCGCCTGCGGTAGCAGCGTGGCATTGGCGGCGGCGTTGACCTCGTCCACCCAGCGGTCCATCGCTTCGGGCAAGGGTTCGATGCGTTCCACGCCGCCCGAGCGCAGGTGCTGGATGCAGTCGGTGATCCATTCGACGTGCTGTTCGATGGCGACCGGCATGTTGCATAGCACCGATGGACTGCCCGGTCCCGTCACCGTGAAGAGATTGGGAAAACCGGCCACCTGGAGGCCAAGATAGTTGCGCGGCCCCGCGCGCCAGGCGTCCGCCAGCGACAGACCGGCGCGCCCGCGGATGTTGAGGCGCAGCAGCGGACCTGTCATGGCATCAAAGCCGGTTGCGAACACGATGATGTCGAGCGGGTAGGTGCGCTCGCGCGTGCGGATGCCGGTCGGCATGATGGCCTCGATGGGGGCGGCGCGCACGTCGACGAGGGAGACGTTGTCGCGATTGAAAGTCTCGAAATAATCGGTGTCGATCGGTGGCCGCTTCGCCGCGTAGGGGTGGTCGATATTGCTGAGCGTCGCGGCCGTCGCCGGATCCTTGACGATCTGGCGGATCTTGTCGCGGATGAAATTCGCCGCGGTGTCGTTGGCCGCTTTGTCGACCAACAGATCGCGGAAGCTGGCGCGGAACTGCAGGCCACCTTTTTCCCAGGCCGCTTCGTAGATGGCCTGGCGTCGATCGGCGCTGACATCGAACGCCGAGCGATCTTCGATGCTGAAGGCGTGGCCGTTGGGCGTGGCGTGCATGATCTGGCGCAGCGCGGCGTGGTTCTGCTTCAGGTAGGTGAGGAAATCGCGCGTCAAAGGTCCGTTGCGGGCGGGCACACTGTAGTTTGCCGTGCGCTGGAACACGGTCAGATGCTTGGCGGTCTCGGCAATCACCGGCGCCGCCTGGATGCCGGTCGAGCCCGTCCCGATCAAACCAACGCGTTTGCCGCGGAAATCGACGCCCTCGTGCGGCCACTGTCCCGTGTGCACCCAGCGGCCGGCAAAGCTCTCAAGCCCCGGTATCGCGGGCACGTTCGCCGTCGACAGGCAGCCAACGGCGGTGATGAGGTATTTCGCCAGGAAGGCGCCCCCGTTCTGCGTCGTCACCCGCCAGCGGTTGGCCGCCTCGTCATAATCGGCGGCGACGACCCGGGCCTCGAACTCGATATCCCGCTTGAGATCGAACCGGTCGGCAACGTGATTGAGATAGCGCCGAATTTCCGGATGCGCGGGATAGCGCTCGCTCCACTCCCATTCCTCAAACAGCTGCTGGCTAAACGTATAGCAGTAGGAGTGGCTTTCGGAGTCGCAGCGCGCACCGGGGTATCGGTTCCAGTACCAGGTCCCCCCGACCCCTGCAGCCGCTTCCAGGACCCGGGTCGACAGCCCCAGCCGGTCGCGCAAAGAGAGCAGCTGGTAGAGCCCGGAAAACCCCGCGCCGATCACCAGGGCATCGAAGGATCGCGCTTTCTGTTTCCCGTCCCCCGGCGCTTCGATCACGCTTGCCATCTTTCTTCCATCTTGCCGAACCCCACGGGCCCACAGCGCGCCATGGCGGGTGCCATCCAGCATTGCCTTGCTTTGCCCTCGGCTCGGCGCACCGGGGGTCGCTTCGGGGGTTGCTGGGGGCACTCCCTCTGCCGCACGACGGCCAGGCTAGCGCCGAAGCGGGCGCCTGTGGAGCCTCGCTTTTGCATCGGAGCCTTGCTGCGCGCCGTGGCCGGGGCCGGCCGCGCTTGCGGCCGCCATCGATCCAGCGCCAATTCCCCGTTGCGCCGCCGTCGCCTGGGCGGGGCCGGCGCCCGTCAGCGGCTGCCGGAGGCCGGCTTGTCGCCGCGGGAGGTTGGCATGAACAGGGCGACGGGGAAGTCGGCGGCCCAGCGGCGGCCCTTCTCCTTGGGCTGGTAAGTTGGCCGTGGGCCGGCGTCGGGCTCGATGACCTTGCGGTAGAGGTGCCAGGTCGAGTGACCGAGCACCGGCACAACGACGGCAAGGCCGAGGAAGAAAGGCAGTGACCCAAGCACGAGTAGGCCGGCGACGAAGATGCCCCAGACGATCATCGCCACCGGATTGCGCCAGATGCTGCGGATCGAGGTGATGATCGCGCCCACCACCCCCACATTGCGGTCGAGCAGCAGGGGAAAGGACACCACGCTGAGGGTGAAGGCCACGGCGGCAAACAAGAAGCCCACGGCGTTGCCGACAATGATGAGGTCCTGGCCCCGCGGCGTGAACAGCACCCGACGTGCGAACTCGCCAAAGCTGGTCGGCTCATAGTCGCCAAACCGTGCCTCGTAGAGGGCGGCGGCCGTAGCCAGCCAAACGGTGAAGATTACCAGGAGCAGCCCACCCAGCAGGCAGATTGGCCGCAACGACGGGGAATGAACGATATCGAAGGCATGCCTCCAGGACGTATCGAGCCCGAGCTCGCGCCGCCGGCTCAGTTCGTAGAGACCGACGGCGGCAAATGGCCCAATCAGGGGGAAGCCGGCTGCCAGCGGATAGAGCAGAGGAATGAGATCGTAGCCGAACACCGCGCGAAACAGGATGAGGCCGATCACGGGATAGATCAGGCTGAGGAAGATGACATGCGTCGGCATGGCTCGAAAGTCGTCGAGGCCCCTTGCCAAGGCCTCCCTGAGATCGCGGAGCCCGATCGAGCGCACCTTGGGCAGCTGGCTCGCCGTTTCGCTAGGGAGAATGATATCTGTTGGTGCCATGAGCGCACGCTCCTGAAACGCAAAAATCCAGGGGCCACGACACGGCGTGTCCGACAAGCGGTCTCAGAGCGCGGGGCACGTCGGCCGCGACCCCGCAAGGTCGCTGGCCCCTAGCGCATGGCAAGGGCATTGTTCTGTCAATGCCGCCGCTCAACACATCTCGGTGAGTGCCTCGGCGCGTTGCCGTCGGCGCCGTTCATGATGCGGTGCAATATAGGTCGCGCTGGGCCAGCGAGACCAATCTTGAGAGCTTGGAGCCCCCTCCGGGCCGCTGCCGCCGCAGGCAGGCGCTCAGGCGAGGTCGGCGATCGTGCCCGCCCAATGATCGAGCTGTGGCAAGATGAGGTCGCTTGCCCCCGGCTCCAGGCTCAGCACGATGCGCGCGATGCCCGCTTCGCGATAGGCCGGCCACCGCGCCGGATCATGCTCCACGCCAAAGGCGGTAACGGGCAGGATGCGGCCGGCGCTTGCCGCCATGGCGTGAAACTCCGGCAACTTTTCCAAAAGGTGGTAGCTCGGCCGGCGCGCGTGCGGCATCCAACCGTCGCCGAAGGCAAGCGCGCGGCGAGCGCCGTAGGGCATGCCGCCCCCCACCAGCACCGGCGGGTGCGGTTTTTGCACCGGCTTCGGCCAGGTCATCATCGGCCCGAACTCGACGAAGTCGCCATGATACTCGGGCTTGGTTTGCGTCCAGATCGCACGCATGGCCTCGAGCCGTTCGCGCAGCACGTCATTGCGGCGCTTAAAGTCGGTGCCGTGGTCTGCCATCTCCTCGGCATTCCAGCCGGCGCCAACGCCGAACAGGAATCTGCCTTGCGACAGGTGGTCGATGGTGGCCACCGATTTCGCCGTTTGGATCGGATCGCGCTGCGGCACCAGACAGATCCCCGTCGCTATTTTCAAGCGGCGCGTCGCGGCCGCCACCGCGCCCAGCACCACGAACGGGTCCATGACGTCATAGTATTTCTTGGGCAGCTCGCCGCCCGCTGGATAGGCCGATCGGCGCGACAAGGGAATGTGACTGTGCTCCGGTAGCCAGAGCGACTCAAAGCCTCGCTCCTCCAAGGCCGCCGCCAGCTGGGTTGGGGCGATCGCATAATCCGTGCAGAACATGGCAACGCCGACGTGCATGGCCCTCTCCCAGACTGAGACAGCGCAGAAGTGGATTTTCGCTTGCTCACATCTTACCGAGCCGGTGGCCAGGATGGTGGCCAGGATGGTGGTTTGTCGAGCCGAACCACCCTGCCGTCCAGGCCCGCTGCCGCCGCCGGATAGGCCAAGGTTACGCGATGGTCGTGGCCGGGGATGATGAGGTCGCGCGTGCCCGCCAGCCCTTTGATGCGGCGATAGCCCTCGAGCATGCCGGGCAGATCGTAGAAAATGGCGAACGGGCGCTCCTGGTCGACTTCCTCAAACACGTGCACGGCGTCGGAGGCGAGAACGACCCACCCGCGCGCCGTATTGACCCTGACGACGGCCTGGCCGCGGGCATGGCCGCCAAGCAGCAAAAACTCGATGCCGGGCGCCAGCGTCACGTCGCCGTTGTGAAAGACCATGCGGTCTTGGAACACGAGGTCGATCAGGACTTTGATGTCTTCGGCATGGTAGGCGGCGCGGAAGGGAGCGTGTGTCATGTCACGCCCGGTCACGTGCAGCATTTCCGCGTCCTGGATATGGAAGCGTGCCTTGGCGTAGTCCGCCACCGTGCCGACGTGATCGAAGTGCGCGTGCGTCAGGATCACGTCGGGCTCGGATGTCGCCTCGATGCCGATCTTGGCCAGGGCCTCGCGTGGTCGCAGGATGAAATCGTAGTGCCGGCCCATGCGCTTGGCTTGTACTTCGGTCATGCCGGTGTCGACGATCCACGTGCGGCCGGCGCCGCGCAAGGCGTAGGTGAAGAAGTCGAGACCTTGGATCAGCTTGCGCGGATCGCCGCCGAGGAACATGTGCGCTTCGGGCCGCTCATCCTGCTTGGCATAGCGGATGGCATAGATCTCGTATTCGGGCAGCTTGGACAACGCCTCCTCCCAGGTTGTCAGCGGCGCCGGTGATGGCGGCTGCCGCATGGGAAGGCAAGCTTGCGCCAAGTTGGCGGCAACGGCCAGTGGCGATATTGCCCTTGCCCGGTTGGGCGCCCGGCTGTGGCCGACCAAAGGTGGTCCGGCAGCCCGCTCTTGACCGCTCAATGTTCAGCGCGCGATGCTTGTCCCTTGCCCCGGTTTGCCCGGCCGCTTTGCCGTTTGCTCGCGCATGCCGCCGGCGGAGTTGAGCAGCCGATTGGAGGAGGTCCCATGAAGTTTCTCTGGTTCCACCTGATGCCGTACAAGGAGCTGCCCGAGGACTTCAAGCAAAAGCATGCCTCCGTTTGGGTCGACATCCACTCCTCTCTATTCGATCCCGCCCGCGCCCACCACATGTACAACGAGTTCCTCGATGAGCTCGAGTTTGCCGCCGCCTGTGGCTTTGACGCCATCTGCTGCAACGAGCACCACTCAAACGGCTACGGCTTGATGCCCTCGCCGAATCTGATCGCCTCGGCGCTGGCGCGGCGCACCACCGACACGGCCATCTGCGTGCTCGGCAACAGCCTCGCCCTCTACAATCCACCGACGCGGGTTGCCGAAGAATTCGCCATGATCGACTGCATTTCCGGTGGGCGGCTCATCGCCGGCTTTCCGGTCGGCACGCCGATGGATACGACCTACGCCTACGGCAGCAATCCGAGCCACCTGCGTGAGCGCTACTACGAGGCTCACGATCTCGTCTTGCGCGCCTGGACGGAGCAGGACACCTTTGCCTTCAACGGCCGCTACAACCAGCAGCGCTACGTCAATATTTGGCCGCGGCCCATCCAACGACCACACCCTCCAATTTGGATTCCGGGCGCCGGTTCGGTTGAGACTTGGCGTTGGGCCGCCGAGATGGACTATGTGTTCTGCTATCTTTCCTACTACGGCTACAAGATGGCGCAGAACGTCATGCAGGGGTTCTGGGAGGAGATGGCCAAGCTCGGCAAGGACCGCAACCCCTATCGTGCGGGGTTCGCCCAGGTGGTCGGCGTGGCGGAAAGCCGCCAGCAAGCGCTCGATCTTTACAGCGCTCCCGCCGAGTATTTTTACGGCCGCTGCCTGCACGTCGATCCGCGCTTTGCCGGACCGCCGGGATACGTCACGGAGGCGACCCAGCGCGCCGGCATCGAAAGCCAGGTCAAGTTGGCAGCCGAGGGCAAGGCGGGGAGCGGGCCATCCACCAACGCCTCCTCGGCGACCAAGATGCAATCGCTCGCCCGCGACATGCACAACATCGTCGCCAACGGCTACGTCATTGTCGGCTCGCCCGACGACGTCACCGAACAGCTGCACGAGCTCGCCACGACCCTCAACATCGGCCAGCTCATGCTGCTGATGCAGTTCGGCAACCTGTCGAGCGAGGTGACCAAGTACAACACGCGACTGTTCGCCGAGAAAGTCATGCCGAAACTCAAGGGGTTGTTCGCCGATTGGGAGAACCGCTGGTGGCCGCAGCCCCTGGCGCGGCGGCAGCGCGCCACGTTGCCGGCGTTCATGCCGCAGGCCGTGGCGCCGTGAAGCCGACATGCTTCATCCCTTGTGAGCCGGAGCGGCAGCGTGACCGAGCCTGATACCTCGACCATCGATATCAACGGCTATCCCACGCGGGTGTGGCGCAAGGGCTCGGGGCCGACAATCGGCTTCCTTGCCGGCTACGGCGGGCTGCCCAGATGGATCCCATTCCTTGATCGGTTGGCCGCAACGCGCACGGTGATCGTGCCCTCGTTGCCGGGCTTCCCGGGCGGCGATCGCGGGCACAGCGTGCTCGACTCGCACCTCGATTGGGTGCTGGCGGTCCGCCATCTCATCGATAAGGCCGATCTCGCCGGCGGCGATCTGGTCGGAAGCTCGGTCGGCGGCTCGTTTGCCGCCGAGATGGCGGCGATCTGGCCGGACAAGGTCAAACGTCTGGCGCTGATCGCGCCCTTTGGCCTGTTCGATGAGCGGGCGCCGGCCACCGATCCTTGGGCGCAAAAACAGGACGATATCGCCGGCTTGATGACGGCGCAGCCCGAAATCTACCGGGCCTTGAAGCAAATGCCCGCCGGTGCCAACTCGATCGAATGGCCGATCGAACAGACGCGAGCGGCCGAAGCCGCAGCCCGCATTTTCTGGCCGCTGGGCAACACCCGGCTCGAGCGCCGCCTGCCGCTGATCCAGGCGCCGACCCTCATTCTGTGGGGGGCTGAGGACCGGCTGCTGCCCAAAAGCTATGCCAATGCCGTTGTCGGCGCGATGCGGGCCAAGACCGAGGTTCGGATCATCGCCGGCGCCGGACATCTGGCCGAGCTCGACAAGCCCGACGAGGTCGCCGCCGCGATCCTAAGATTCATGTCGTAAGGCACCGGCTGGAAGGGGAATGCGCATGGATCTTGGTCTCGATGGCAAACGCGTTCTGATCACCGGCGGCTCGAAAGGCATCGGCTTGGCGCTGGCGCACGCTTTTGCGGCCGAAGGTGCCAGCGTCATCGTGGTGGCGCGTGACAAGACCGTGCTCGAGACCGCGGCCGGTGAGGTGGCCCGCAGACACAACGCGCGCGCCATCGCCCACGCCGCGGACCTGTCGCAGGCGGTTCAGCGTCGGCACCTGCACGAAGCCTTCCCCGACATCGACATCCTCGTCAACAACGCCGGCGCCATTCCCGGCGGCGGTATCGCCGACATCAGTATGGAACGTTGGCAGGAGGCCTGGGCGCTGAAAGTGTTTGGCTATATCCACCTCTGCCAACTCTACGTCGCCAGCATGAAGGCGCGCAGGTCGGGTACCATCATCAACATCATCGGCATGGGTGGCCGCGCCGTGCGCCCCGACTACATCTGCGGTGCGGCGGGCAACGGCGGTCTGATCGCCTTTACCAACGCGCTCGGCGCGGAGACGCCCAGCTACAACGTGCGCGTGTTTGGCATCAATCCCGCGGCCACCATGACCGATCGCATCGTGCAGCTGTCCCGGCAGCGCGCCCAAGTGCGCTTCGGCGACGAAAGCCGCTGGCAGGAGGCGCTCGGTGCCGACAAGCTACCGTTCGGACGCATCAAGACCGCCGAGGAAGTCGCCGCGCTCGCCACCATGCTCGCCGCGCCCCAGGTGCAGTATTTGTCGGGCACCGTCATCGACATGGACGGCGGCGGCCAGTGGCGCCAATGATGCTTTTGCGGCACGCGCCCCATCGGGGCGGCCGCGGGCCTTGCGCCGCGGCGCGCGTTCATGCGGCAAAGCCTGGCACCGGGCCCATGCGGGCTCACGCCGGCTTGGCCGGCGCCTTGAGATAGTCGGCGTCGCTCACCGGTTCGAGCCAGCTCGTGGCCTCGCCCGTAGCGCTGGTCTCGGAGATGGCCAGATGGGTCATCATGTGGTCGGGCGCGCCGCCGTGCCAGTGGCGCGCTTGCGGTGGAATGACCACGGTGTCGCCGGGCAGCAGCATCTGCACGTCCTCACCCTGGATCTGATAGCGTCCGACCCCGGCGAGCACATAGAGGATTTGGCCCACGGCATGCGTGTGCCAGTTGGTGCGCGCGCCGGGGGTGAATGTCACCCGCGAGGCGCGGACGCGGGAGGGCGGCTCGGGGGCGAACACTTCATCTTGCCAGACGATGCCGGTAAAGCTGGCCGCGGCCGCTTGCTTGGTCGGCCGCGACCCGGCTCGCACAATTCTGGAACGCATCTCGACTTCTCCCTTCGCTAGCGACGACGGGCCTTGGCAAGCGGTTCACACCGCCCGCGACCGCCTTTAAAACGCGAGGTGGCCGCCGCCGCGGCGGCTGCAAGCGTCCCGCGCTTGGCTGACAGGAACGCACAAAGCCATTTCACCTATGCGCGCGTCTCGACCTGCATGGCCGCGCCATTATCGGTGCCAAACGATGGGTGAACCTAACATCCCCGCGCGAAAAGGCGAAAGACTGGAGGCTCGCTTGCTCGGGGCACTTCAGTTGGCCACGAGCTTCACCGCAAGCAGGCGCGCCGGCGGGGCCGGCGGGGGTGACGCCACCCGACGCAACTTCACAAAACTTTACCTGGGCGAGAAGCGCCAGCAATCGAGCCCTCCCAGATCTGCATTCGGGCAATCAGCCCAGCACTTTTTAAGGAGCCACGCATGAGCGACCAATCCCCGCCACTTCCGCCCGGCTCGACGCCGTCAACACCGCCGCGCCGCCGCGCCAGGCGCTGGCTCTGGCTGGCGACGCTGACCCTGACGGCGGCGCTTACCGGCGCTGCCGCCTCGCGCGCCGTCTCTCAGCACTATTGGCACGGCTCGAGCCTCATGGGTGCATCGTTCGACCCAGCCCGCGCCGAGGATCGCGCCGACCGTGCGGTCAGGCACCTCGCCATTGAAATCGATGCCAGCAACGAGCAGCAGGAGAAGCTGCGCAGCATCGTCAAGGGCCTGGTGCAGGACCTGTTGCCGATGCGTGAAAAGGCCTTGGCGGCCCGCCAGCGCGGGCGCACCCTCTTGATCCAGCCCGGCATCGATCGTGCCGGCATGGAGGCGCTCAGGGCCGAACAGCTGGCCTTGGCGGACGCCGCCAGCAAGCGCTTCACGCAAGCCCTGGGGGATGCCGCCGAGGTATTGACGCCGGAGCAGCGCCGCCGGCTCGATGAGCGCCTGGCGGAGTTTAGGGAGCGTCGGGGCTTTTGGCACGGTTGGCGTCGCGGTTAGAATATTTCGGTGAGCAACCGCCTACTCCTGATTGAAGACGACAGCCGCCTCGCCGAGATGGTGCAGGACTACCTCGGCGCGGCAGGCTTTCGCGTCGAACGTGCCGCCGACGCCGCCCGCGGTTTGGCCCTTGCGGCGCGCGACGGCTTCGATGCCATCATCCTGGATTTGATGCTGCCCGACATGGATGGGCTCGACGTTTGCCGTAAGATCCGGGCACAGGCGGCCATTCCCATCCTGATGCTGACCGCCCGCGGCGACGCCATGGACCGGGTGATCGGCCTTGAAATCGGCGCCGACGACTATTTGCCGAAGCCTTTCGAGCCGCGCGAGCTGTTGGCGCGCCTGCGCGCCATCCTGCGGCGCAGCAAGGCCGGCGACAGACCCGACGTGCTCCGCTTCGGCCGGCTGGAGATCGATCGGGGCGCGCGCGAGGTGCGTCTCGATGGCAGCGTGAAGCTCATCACCAGTCACCAATTTGCGCTGTTGTTGGCGCTTGCCGAACATGCCGGGCGCGTGATGACGCGCGAGGCTTTGATGGACATCGTGAAAATGGAGCCGCTGGAGGCGTTCGACCGTTCCATCGATGTACATATTTCGCGCATCCGCGCCGCCATCGAGGATGAGGTAAAGCGGCCGCGGCGCATCATTACCGTGCGTGGCGCCGGCTACGTCTTCGCCAAGCAGCAGGATTAAGCCCGGCATGCGGCGCCTCTACCACCAGTTCTACTTGACCATCATCGCCAGCCTGCTCGCGGTCGTGGTTATGGCCGGTGCGCTGTGGCGTTTTGCGCCCAACGAGACCCCCAGCGATCAAGCCTTCGAAATGGCGGGCGTATTGGTCGCGGCGCATTTGGCCCCGGCGGGCGCGCCGGCGCCGGTGCAGCAGCAGGCGATCGATCAACTGCACGCGCGTCTCGGCGTCGACGTCGGCCTGTTCGACGAGGAGCGTCGGGCCCTGGCGGCGGCGGGCAATGCCGTGCCGCGTCCGGGAACCCGGCAAGGCGGGGGCTGGGTCTATGGCCGCAACGGGCCGGCCTGGGCCATTCGCACGCCCGACGGCCGCTGGGTGGTCGCCCGCCCACCGCCACGCCAGCGCCGCCCCGTGTTGGGCATCGTCGGCTTTCTCGCTGCCATTGCCGTCCTGGTCGCGATCTGCGCCTACCCGCTTGTGCGCCGGTTGACGCGCCGGCTCGAACGTCTGCAGGCGGGCGTGGATTCGCTGGGGGCGGGCGACCTTGGCGCGCGCGTCAAGGTCGAGGGAAAGGACGAGGTGGCGCGCCTGGCCGAGAGCTTCAACCGAGCCGCGGCGCGGATCGAGGAGCTGGTCGGGGCGCACAAGATGCTGCTTGCCAATACCTCGCACGAATTGCGCACGCCGTTGGCGCGCATCAGGCTCGGCATCGAGCTCTTCGAGGGTGCTCCGGACGCCAGGCGCAAGGCGAACCTGGAGAAGGATATCGCCGAACTCGACACCCTGATCGACGAGATCTTGCTTTCCAGTCGCCTCGATGCCGTGCGGGCCGTGGACAGGAGCGAGGACGTCGATCTGCTCGCCGTTGCCGCCGAGGAGGCCGCGCGCTATGAGCATTGTTCCGTTGTCGGCCAGTCCGTGCTGGTGCGCGGCGATCGCGGGCTCTTGCAGCGCATGCTGCGCAACCTGCTCGACAATGCCCAGCGGCACGGGGTGGCGCCGATTGCGGTAGAGGTGGGGCGCGCCGATGCCGAGGCGATGGTGCTGGTCTCAGATCACGGCCCGGGCATCGCGCCCCACGACCGCGAGCGGATCTTTTCGCCTTTTTATCGCGCCTGCGGCGGCGGCGGCACCGTCGGCACCGGATTGGGCCTGACCTTGGTCCGGCAAATTGCCCGCCAGCATGGCGGCGACGCCAGCTGGACCTTGACGTCGACGGGTCTCAATGCCATTCGCGTCGTGCTGGCCCGCGCACCAGCGGTGGGCACGATCGCTTCGGCGCCGCCCGCCGCCTTTGCGACGGAGCAATAGCGGCTTGGGCTGAGCTTGCGGCGGCGGCAAAGGCCGGAGCGGGCGAGGGCGGCGGGCCAACCGGGCGGCGTTGGCCGCCGGCGAGCAAGCTGGACGAATGGTGCTGGAGCGTCGACATGAGCGACAATTTGCCGGCCGAGATCGAGGGAAAGCAAATCCTCGTCACCGGGGCGGCCGGCTTCATCGGCTTTCACATTTGCCGCCGGCTGCTCGCGGCCGGTGCGCGCGTGCTCGGCGTGGACGACCTCAACGCCTACTACGATGTGGAGCTGAAGGCGGCCCGCCGTGCCGGGCTCGAAGGACTTGAGGGCTTTGCCTTCGAGCGCTGTGATGTGGCCGACAAGGCCCGCGTGCTGGCGCTGCTGGAGGACTTTCGACCTCACTATCTGGTGCACCTGGCCGCCCAGGCCGGCGTCCGCTTTTCCCTGCAGGATCCGTCGGCCTACTTGCGTGCAAACATCGACGGCTTTCTCGCCATATTGGAAGCTTGCCGCGCGCGACCCGTCCGGCACCTGATCTATGCCTCCTCGAGTTCGGTTTATGGCGCCAACAGCAAGGTGCCGTTTTGCGAGACCGATCGGGTCGACAATCCCCGCTCGCTTTATGCCGTGACCAAGCGGGCCAACGAGCTGATGGCGCACACCTACGCCGAGCTGTTCGGCATTCCCGCCTCCGGCTTGCGCTTTTTCACGGTGTATGGTCCCTGGGGTCGTCCGGACATGGCCTATTTCTCCTTTACCAAGGCTATACTGGAGGGCCGCCCCATCGACGTCTTCAACCACGGCCACATGCAGCGTGACTTCACCTATATCGACGATGTCGTCGAAGCTATAGCGCGGCTTGTGCCGCTGGCGCCCGGGCCTGGCGCTGCGGCCGACGTGGACGCGGGTGCCGCCGTGCCGCATCGCCTCTACAATGTCGGCAATCACTCGCCCGTTACCTTGCAACAGTTCATTGCCATGATCGAGGCGGCGCTCGGCCGCAAGGCCGAGCTTCGCCTGCTGCCGATGCAGCCTGGAGACGTGCCGACCACCTACGCCGACGTTACGCGCCTTGCCGCCGCCGTGAATTTTGCTCCGCGTACACCCCTGCATGAGGGTATCGCGCACTTTGTTGCCTGGTATCGTCAGTTCTACGCGGTCTAGCTCGACCAGGTTCCGGGAGGATCTTGTTCCATTGCAGCCAACCGCTGGGCGCGGTTGCTGCCTCGGTTGACCGCGTTTGCTGCCAACGTTCAAGCTCGCGGCTTGCGCCAAGGCGGTTGCCGTCGTTAGCTTGAGCCAATGAGGTCGCCGCCTCGATGTCCGGCTCTGGCAAAAAATGCTCAGTCATCTGTGGTTCATCTGAGCCTGACTAGGCTGGCGACCTTGACCCCGTGTGCCCTTGACCCCGTGTGCCCTTGACCCCGTGTGCCCTTGACCCCGTGTGCTATGAGGCTTGCCATGAGATATCTCGCAGTTCTTGCCCTGGTAGTTGTGGCCACGACGATGGCCGCCGCTCAGGCGCCGGCACCGACCTGCAAGGCCCAGGCCGAGCAGAAGAAACTTGCGGGCGCCGCCCTCAAGTCGTTCATGAGCAAATGCGAGAAGGATGCCACCACGAGCTGCGGCAAGTCGGCATCCGACAAAAAGCTGAGCGGTGCCGCCAAGAACAGTCACGTCAAAAAGTGCGTGAGCGACGCCGTCGGCGCCTGACCCAGCCCGGACGGGAGCCCTGGCGGGCTCCCAAGTGGCGGCTGACCGCGACAGCTTGCGCCGCGCGCGCCGCGACCGCACCGGATGTTGCCCGCGGGGGCCTTTGGCGCTCATGCCCCCGCTGCGTTCTGCCGGCTGGCCGTGAGCAGTCTTGAGCGGTCTTGAGGGTGCACCCTTTTTGTTGCCGAGCAAGCCAAAGCGCAGGCGACGGAGCGCATGCGCCCGCCGGCTTATGCTGACGCCATGGGGTTGATGCGCCCAATTTCGCGCTTCACACCAGGACCTTGCGAATGCGCGCGCTCATGAGGTCGATCAGCATCACCGTCAGGACGACGATCATGACGATGGTTGCCGTCTCGGCGTATTGAAAGGCACGAATATTTTCATAGAGCGACTGGCCAATTCCGCCGGCACCGACGATGCCCAGCACGGTGGCGGAGCGCACGTTGGTTTCGAACCGATAAAGTGTAAAGGAGCTCCACAAGGGCATGACTTGCGGCACAATGCCGAAGATGACCTCCTGCAGGCGGCTGGCTCCGGTGGCGCGGATGCCCTCAACGGGGCGCGGATCGATCGATTCCACCGCCTCCGAGAACAGCTTGGCGACGATGCCAATATTGTGGATGGCCAAGGCGAGAATACCGGCAAGTGGACCAAGGCCCACGGCGACGACAAACAGCAAGGCGAACACGATCTCGTTGATGGCTCGGCAGGCGTCCATTAGCCGGCGCACCGGCTGTACGATCCATTGCGGGCACACATTGGCGGCGCTCAAGATCGCCAATGGCGCGCCAAACAGCACCGCCAGCGCCGTGCCCCACAGCGCCATCTGCACCGTTTCCAGCATCTGCTGGGCATAGGTGGGCCAATCGCGCAGGCTTGGGCGCATAAAGCCGGAGGCGAACTCGGCCATGTTGCGCCAGTCGGTGATGAGGCCGCCGATCTTGTACATCTCTACCGGCGTCCAGCTCCACGCCAGCAGGGCGGCAATGGCAAGCCAAATGGCCCAACCCCGGGCCCGTTTGAGCAAGGGAGCTCGCGGGATGGGGATGGTTTTGAGCTCGGCCGCGTGCTCCGGCGCCTCGGCGCTCAGCCGCATGCCAACTCCTTTCGCAAGCACAAACAAGGGTGCGGGTCCGAGCGGCCCCGCACCGTCAGCTTAAGACCTTGGCCAGCGATCACTTTGCGGCGGCGATCCGTTTGCCGAGCTCGTCGAACTCCTTTTGCAACTCGGCGAGCTGGGCCTTCTTGTCGGTTTCCGCCATGCTGGTGTCGGCTTTGACCTTTGCCAGTGCCTTGTTGACCTCCATCTGCCGGATCGGCAGCAGCTGATTGTTGTCGGACTTTTTGAAGGGCGCCCATTGCAGGCCGGCCAAAACCTTCTTTTCGGTCTCGTCGCTGGTGCCATAGCTGAAGATGAAGTCGGCGATCTTTTTCTTGAGCGCCTGGTCGAGGTCCTTGCGCCACACCAGCGGGTCCGACGGAATAAGCGGCGAGGTCCAAATCACCCGGATGTCCTTGGCCTTGTCGGGTGCCGTCTTGGCCAGGCGCTGCAGGTTTTCGTTGTTGTTCGTGGCGGCCTGCACCAGCTTGTTGGCAACCGCCAGGGCATTGGCTTCATGATTGGCGTTGCGCACCGTCTTGAAGCACTTCTTGGCGTCGATATTGCGGGCCGAGAAAATGAAGGTGGTGGGGACCAGGAACCCCGATGTCGAGTTCGGATCGCCGATGCCAAAGTCAAGCGTGCCGTCGCACTTCAAGACGTCGTCGAGCGTCTGGTAGGGGCTATCCTTGTGTACGATGATGTGCGACCAGTAACCGGGGTTGCCATCCTTGTCGACGGTTTGTGCGAAGATCTCGCCGCTGGCACGATCGACCGCCTCCATGGCCGATTTATTGCCGAACCAGGCCACCTGCACCTTGTTGAAGCGCATGGCCTCGATCACACCGGCGTAGTCGGATGCATAAAAGGCCTTGATGCTGAGCCCCGTTTTCTTGGCCATGTCGGCCAGAAACGGCTCCCAGATTGTTTTCAGATTGGTCGTCGTCTCCGTCGAGATGATGCCGAAGTTCACTTCCTCGGCCGCAGCAGCCGGCGCGGCCGCCAGCATTAGCGCCATCGATGCCGCCATCAGTGAGCGAAGCATGTCGTCACTCCTTGCCTGTCCTCATCACTCTTCTCACTTAAGTTCCCGCCGAACCAATGGTCCGGAAGAGGGTGGGCCCCGTCACGCCGGCGCGGCCGCGGCCGCGCCCCGCCAGCCGCTATCGCCGGCGTCGAGGCCAGGCGCATGCCCATTGGCGGGCACCTGGACCGCCCGCGCGGGCAAGAACAGCTCCTCGCTCTCGGCGCCGTAAAGTTCGTTGAGAAAGGCTGGCGTCAGGGCGTTCGACGGCCCGTCATAGACGATGCGCCCGTCGCGCAACGCGATCGTGCGCCGGCAATAGGAAAGCGCGTATTCGACCTGGTGCAGCGACACCAGTACGGTGATCTTGTCTTCCTGATTGAGCGCCGCGAGGATGTCCATGACGCGCCGAGCGGCTCGCGGATCGAGCGAGGCGATGGGCTCATCGGCAATCAGGACGGTCGCTCCCTGCACCAGCGTCCGGGCGATGGCGGCGCGCTGCTGTTGACCACCGGATAGTTCCGAGCCGCGCTTTAATGCGTGCTCGGCGATGGCCACGCGCGCCAGCGCCTGCATCGCCCGCCGCTTCTCGCGGCGATTGAAGCGGGCGAACGTGCCGCGCCAAACCGGAATCTGGCCGAGCAGCCCGAGACAGACGTTGGTCAACACGGAAAGCCGCGGCACCAGGTTGAACTGCTGGAAGATGATGGCAACCCGCGCGCGCAATCGCGCCGCGGAGGCGCAGATGCGCCCGTCCTCCTGGATCGGCTCGCCCAAGACGCGGATTTTGCCGGCGGCCGCCGCCCCGGAGCGGGAGGCCGGGCGGTCGATGCTGACGAGACCGGCAATGGCCCGAATGAGGGTGGATTTGCCCGAGCCCGAGGCCCCAATCAGGGCGACCATTTCGCCGCGCTCGATGCTGAAGCCGACATCTTGCAGCACCGGCGTTCCGGGCCGAAATGACTTTGCGACCCCGATGACCTCGATGGCTGCGCTGGACACCCGTGCCGCCCCCTTGTTCGCTCGCGTCGACCTAGCGCCGCTCCGTGACAAAGCAAGCCACGGCTTGATGACAGCCGTGTAACAGGGCGCCCCGGCCGAGCGGCCGCCGCCCGACCGTCACAAAACTTTTAAGCAGCAGCGCTAATGAGCCGCTCATGGCGAGGGCGCAGGGGAACGGCAGCGACCGTGTCGGCGCTGATATTGCACGGCGTCAGGCACTGATGGGGGTGTGTGCGCGGGCAACCGAGGCGGAGCTCGCCGACGCGCTCGCGCGTCTTGGTGAGTTGCCCTCCGCCCAGGATCTGCGTGCGCCCGAGACCGGGCTGGTGATGGTGCGGGGCCGTATCGGTGGCGCCGGCGCGCCTTTCAACCTGGGTGAGGTGACCGTGACGCGGGCGGCGGTGCGGCTTGCAAACGGGTGCACGGGTGTGTCCTACCTGCTGGGTCGCTCGCATCGCCGCGCTCGCCTGGCAGCGATGCTGGATGCGCTGGCGCAGGACCCGGCGATCCGCGTCAGGCTGGAGGCCAGCCTGATGGGCCCCGTCATGGCGCGCGTTGCCGCCGAGGATGCAGGCGTCCGCGCCGACGTGGCCACCACCAAGGTCGACTTCTTCACCCTGGTGCGCGGCGAGGGCTGAGCCATGCTGCAGCCGGCCTTCGACGATCGCGTGCGCCAATCCCAGGCGGTGTTTCGCCTGGCCCTGCGGGCGATGGCGGCTCCAGGCACGATCCTTGCCTGCGAGGGTTGCCCAACCCCGCCCATGCCGCTTTTGGCACCGACGGCGGCACTCGCCTTGACGCTATGCGACTTCGAGACGCCGGTGTGGCTTGACGGAGCGCTTGCGCAAAATCCGGACGTTGCCGGCTTCTTGCGCTTTCACACCGGCGCCCGGCTGGTCCTATCACCGGCGCTGGCCTTGTTTGCCCTCGTCGCGGATTCGGCCCGCCTACCCGCGCTTGCAAGCTTTGCGCAGGGAACGAGCGACTATCCGGACCGCTCCACCACCCTGCTGGTACAGGTCGAGCGTTTGGAGGCGCGGGGCTGGCGGCTCGAAGGGCCGGGCCTCCGCCAGCTGGCGCGCCTCTCGGCCGCGCCGCTGCCTGCCGCCTTCGTGGCTGAACTCGGCGCCAACCGCGCCCAATTTCCCCGCGGGGTCGATATCTTTCTGACCACCTACCGCAGCATCGCGGCCTTGCCGCGCAGCCTGCGCGTCACGGAGGCGGCCTGATGTATGTCGCCGTCAAAGGTGGGGAGGCGGCCATTACCGCAGCGCACGAGCTTTTGGCGCGCGAGCGGCGCGGCGACCCAAGCCTGCCCGAGATTTCCGCCGACCAGATTCGTGAGCAGCTCGCCCTCGCCGTCAACCGCGTGATGTGTGAGGGATCGCTTTATGACGGCGATTTGGCGGCTCAAGCCATCAAGCAGGCGCGCGGCGACCTGATTGAAGCCATTTTCTTGCTGCGCGCCTACCGTGCCACGCTGCCCCGCTTGGGCTATGCGGCGCCGGTCGATACCGGTGCCATGCGCCTGCGTCGGCGCATTTCGGCAACCTACAAGGATTTGCCGGGCGGCCAGCTGCTCGGACCCACGTTCGACTACACGCATCGCTTGCTCGAGCCTTCCCCGCCGGCGGCCGCGCCAGCAGCCCAGCGCCGGCCGGCCGTGCCGGCCGGCGAACCGGCGCCGCAGGTGACGCAGCTGCTCGATCGCGAGGGGCTGATCGAGGCCAACGCCGGCGCCGACGGCGACGGGGTCGGCGATCTCACCCGCACTCCTCTCGCATTTCCCGCGGGCCGGGACCTGCGCTTGCAGGCGCTCGCGCGCGCCGATGAGGGCTTTCTGCTTGGCCTCGCCTATTCGACCCAGCGCGGCTACGGCCGCACTCACCCGTTTGCCGCCGAAATCCGCATGGGCGAGGTCGAGGTTGAATTTGTGCCCGAGGAGCTCGGCTTCGCGGTTCCCCTCGGGCAAATCACGCTGACCGAATGCGAGATGGTGAACCAGTTCCAGGGCTCGGCGACGCAGCCGCCGCAGTTCACGCGCGGCTATGGCCTGGCCTTCGGCCATGCCGAGCGCAAGGCGATGGCGATGGCGCTGCTCGATCGCGCTCTGCGCAGCGAAGAGTTGGGGCAAGAGCGCACGGCACCGGCGCAAGATGCCGAATTTGTGCTGGCGCACTGCGACAACGTGCAGGCCACGGGCTTCGTCGAGCACCTGAAGCTCCCCCACTACGTCGATTTCCAGGCGGAGCTGGCGCTGCTGCGGCAGCTGCGCGCGGAGTGGCTCGCCGCCCGCGGCGGTGACCGCCAAGCCGCGCCTGCCAGCGCCAGCGACGGGGCGGCGCAGTGACGGGCGGCATCTCCTACAACTTTGCCTACCTCGACGAGCAAAGCAAACGTTCAATCCGGCGCGCCATCCTCAAGGCGGTCGCCATTCCAGGCTACCAGGTACCCTTCCCCAGCCGCGAGATGCCGATGCCCTACGGCTGGGGCACCGGCGGCGTGCAGGTGACCGCCTCGATCCTCGGACCGCACGACGTCCTCAAGGTCATCGACCAAGGCGCCGACGATACCACCAACGCCGTGTCCATCCGCCAGTTCTTTGCCCGCACCGCCGGGGTGCGCACCACCACCCACACCGGCGCGGCAAGCATTATCCAGACGCGCCATCGCCTTCCCGAGGCGCCGCTCGCCGAGGGCCAAATTGTCGTCTATCAGGTGCCCATACCCGAACCGCTGCGTTTTCTCGAGCCGCGCGAGAGCGAGACCCGGCAGATGCATGCGCTCGAAGACTACGGCCTGATGCACGTCAAGCTGTACGAGGATATCGCTCGTCACGGTCATATCGCCACCGCCTACGCCTATCCTGTCATGGTCGAAGACCGCTATTTGATGGACCCCTCGCCGACGCCGAAGTTCGACAACCCCAAGATGCACATGTCGCCGGCGCTGCAACTATTCGGCGCCGGACGCGAGCAGCGCATCTATGCCCTGCCACCTTACACCCGCGTCGTAAGTCTGGATTTCGATGATCATCCCTTCGCGCGCACGCGCTTCGAGAAGCCGTGCGCCCTATGCGGCGCGCGGGATAGCTATCTTGATGAGGTCATCATTGACGATGCGGGCGGGCGCATGTTCGTGTGTTCGGACACGGACTACTGCGAGGGACGCAGAGCGCAGGCAGCGGCGGCGGGAGGCGCGCCATGAGCGGCGGTGAAGGCGCGCTGCTGACCGCGGCGGGTCTGACCAAGCTTTACGGCGCTCGCATCGGCTGCATGGATGTCTCGCTCGAGCTCTACGCCGGCGAGGTCTTGGCCGTCGTTGGCGAATCGGGATCGGGCAAATCCACCCTGCTGGCGTTGCTCGCTACCCAGTTGCGCCCGACGCGGGGGCGGATCCGTTACCGCATGCGCGATGGGGTCGTGCGCGATCTGTTTGCGCTCGCCGAAGTCGAACGGCGCTTGCTGCTGCGCACCGACTGGGGCTTTGTACACCAGGACGCCCGTCTGGGCTTGCGCATGGGCGTCTCGGCCGGCGGCAACGTCGGCGAACGCCTGATGGCGGTGGGCTGGCGCAACTATGGCAGGATCCGAGGCGAGGCGCTCGATTGGCTGACCCGGGTCGAGATCGACGGCGAACGCATCGACGATCTGCCCACGACTTTTTCCGGCGGCATGCGGCAGCGCCTGCAGATTGCCAAGAACATGGTGACGGCGCCGCGCCTGGTGTTTATGGACGAGCCGACCGGCGGGCTCGACGTCTCGTGCAGGCTCGACTGCTCGACCTGATGCGCGGCCTGGTGGCAGACCACGCACTGGCGGTCGTCATCGTCACCCATGACTTGGCCGTGGCGCGGCTGCTTTCGCATCGATTGCTCGTGATGCGGCATGGCCGTGTGATCGAAACCGGTCTCACCGATCAGGTGCTCGACGATCCACGCCAGCCCTACACGCAGCTTCTGGTCTCTGCCGATTTGCGCGGGTGAGCAATGGTCGCGACCGATACCGCCATGGTCCAGGTAACGGGAGTGGCCAAAACGTTCGTCATGCACCTGCGTGGCGGCGCCACGCTGCCGGTGCTGCGCGGGGTTTCGTTCGAGGTGCACGCGGGCGAGTGCGTTGTTCTCGACGGTCCTTCCGGCGTCGGCAAATCGTGCCTGCTCAAGATGATTTTCGGCAATTACCGCATCGATGCCGGCAGCATCCTGGTACGGGAGGGGCGGCAATGGACCGATGTTGCCCGCGCCTCGCCGCGCGACGTATTGCGCCTGCGCCAATCCGTGATTGGCTACGTAAGCCAATTCTTGCGCACCATTCCCCGTGTCGGTGCGCTCGACGTCGTCACACACTCCGCGCGCGACAATGGACTTGAAGCGGCGACCGCCCGGGCGCGGGCCGCCGATCTGCTGGCGCGGCTCGCCATTCCGGAGCGACTTTGGCAGCTGCCTCCGGCCACCTTCTCCGGCGGCGAGCAACAGCGCATCAACATCGCGCGCGGCTTCGTGGCGACGCATCCGGTGCTGCTGCTCGACGAGCCGACGGCCTCGCTCGACCAAACCAATCGTGCCGCGGTGATTGAGTTCATACGCCTTCGCAAGCGTGCCGGCACGGCGCTGATCGGCATCTTTCATGACGAGGACGTCAAGCGGCAGGTCGCCGATCGTTCGATCGATGTCAGCCGTTTTCGAGCCTGAGAGCCGAGCCGTGGATAGGACGCAGATTTTCGAGAATGCCAGCATCGTGCTCCCGGCCGCGGTGACGACCGGCTGGATCGCCGTCAGCGGCGAGCGTATCGTCGAACTGGGCGAAGGCCGGGCCCCCGAGCGCGGCCTCGACTGCGCCGGCGACTTCCTGGTCGCGGGCCTAATCGACCTGCATACCGATCACTTGGAAAACCATCTGCAGCCGCGGCCCAAGGTGGCGTGGCCGCCGCTGGCGGCCGTCGTCGCCTACGATGCGCAAGTTGCAGCATCCGCCATTACCACCGTTTTCGATTGCGTGCGCGTCGGTAGTGATCTCGCCTATGGCTCCGTGGCGGCGGAACTGAAGGCGATCCTGGGCGCCATCGAGGCCGCCAGAGCCCAGGATCTCTTGCGCGCCGAGCATCGTTTGCACGTGCGCTGCGAGATCTGCGCCGAGGATGTGGTCGAGCAGACCGGCTGGCTGCTGAAAGGCTATGACACCAAGCTCATTTCCTTGATGGATCACACGCCGGGCGCTCGCCAGTTCTGCGATCTCGGCGCCTGGAAAAACCTACTATGGCGGCAAGTCGGGCCTGCCCGCCAGCGAACTGGAGCGTTTCATGCACACCCGGCGCGCTCAGTTTGCCGCCAACTATGCGCGCCACCGCGCCGCGCTCGTCGCCCTCGCGAAGGCGCACCGGATCGTCACGGCAAGCCATGACGATGCAACGCTCGCCCATGTTGAGGAGGCGGTCGCCGAAGGCGCGGCGATTGCCGAATTCCCGACCACGGCCGAAGCCGCCGCGGCTTGCCATCGCGCCGGCATTGCGGTGCTGATGGGCGCACCCAATGTGGTAAGGGGTGGCTCCCACTCCGGCAACGTGGCCGCCGAGGCGCTGGCGCGGGACGGCGTGCTCGATATTCTATCTTCCGACTACGTGCCGGCGAGCCTACTGATGGGGGCATTCGACCTCGCCCGTCGCATTGAGGGCTATGGTTTGCCGGCCGCCCTGCGCACGGTTACCCTTCACCCGGCGCGGGCCGCCGGGCTCAGCGATCGCGGACAGATCGCGGCGGGACTGCGCGCGGATCTGGCGCGCATTCGTATCGTGGGTGAGCTTCCCGTGGTGCGTGAGGTCTATCGTGGCGGGCGACGGGTCATTTGAGGACGGCACGGTTTTGGATCTGGCACCGGGCCGGGTCGTCCTGCTCGTGGGGCCGAGCGGCGCCGGCAAGGATGCCGTTCTGCGCGAAGTCCGATGCCGTTTGGCCGACCGCAAGCAATTCGCCTTTGTCAGGCGCCTCGTTACCCGAGAGCCCGGCGGCGCGGAGGACCATGACTGCGTCAGCGCCAGCGAATTTACGACCCGCCTCAGACAAGGCCACTTTGCGCTGAGTTGGCAAGCCCACGGTTTGCAATACGCCATTCCGGCCGAGATCGACGAGGCGGTACGACGTGGTGAATGCGTCGTGTTCAATGCCTCGCGCACGATCGTAGCCCGCGCGCGTGCCCGCTATCGCAACGTCGCGGTTGTGCTGATCGATGCACCCCCCGAGCTCAGGGCCAACCGGCTGGCGCAGCGCCGCCGCGAGCAGGGCGCCGAGCTCGCCTTGCGCCTGGCGCGCGCCTCCGACTTCAAGCCGAACGATGCCGACCTCATCATCGAGAACACCGGCGCCCTGACGGCGGCGGCCGAAGCCTTGGTCGACTGGCTCGAGGCCGGTGAGGCTGACCCGCCGGCCTCGAGCAGCCATGACTGAGCCGGCGGGCCTTTGGCCCCCTGTCTAGTCGCGCCAGGGGCGCGCGGCCGAGCCCGGATGTCCGAAATCGCGCGGCGCCAATCCGGCGTGGAACCAGAGCATGAAGCTGTAGATGTCGTAGACAGGCAGACCCAACCGGTCGCGCAGGGCGCGCGCGTAGGGCACCATATTGGTACACTCGAGCAGAACGGCACCCACCCGGTCATCTTTGCGCACGAGCGCATCACCGGCCTCGAGGATATCCTGCTCGGCCGCGGCCACATCGAGCGTTTCTTCATTGCCGATCAGCACGCGCGTGAATTCACGGCCGGCGTCGGTGCCGACCACGGGCAAGGCGGGGTCTAGCCCGATAGCCAGCAGGTGGTCGCGCGTCAGGTTGGCGGCACTGACCGTGATGACGCCGACCCGCTTGCCGGTCGGCAAGGTGCTCTCGATCATCGGCACCTGCATCAGGCTCGAGGTTGCCACCGGCACGGCCACGGCGGCTGCCAGCTCCTTTTGATAAAGCGAAAGGAAGCCACAGTTGGTGGTGATGCCGTCGGCACCGAGCGCCACCAACTCCTTGGCCGCCGCGATGAAGCTGGGCAGCAGCCCCGTTGCCTGTTCGGCGACGACGCGCTGCGGGGAGGCCCCCTTCACCACCTTGTAGAGTACCGGAAACGGCCAGCTGCCGGCGTGGCCCATGTCGCCCGGAATGCGCGGAAAGCGCGCCTCGAGCATTAGGATGCCGAGGCGCGCGCCGTAGACGGCCTTGCCACCATGAGCGAGCCGTGGTCCGCCGAAATCATTGCGCATCAGCCAGCTCCCGCGAAGGTTATCGTGCCACAAGAAATTTGCGGTCCCGCGTCCGCGCCCGCGGTGCCGCCCATGGCGCCCAGGGGGGCACCACGGACAATGGCGGCAGCGACAGCAAGCCAATCGTCTGGGGCAAGCGAGGTGGTGCGCACGGCTGGCTGCTCAGGTCGACGGCACTTCCGAAAGAAGCGCGGGGATGTTGGCGCGACCTTATCGTGTCTGCGGCAATGCGCAAAATCGGCGGCGGCGTCGGGACCGACTCGAGTGGGCTAAATGGCGGCTGTGGCGGCGAGAACGGGATTGCCGTGATCGGCGCCGGCATCGTCGGGGTAACGACGGCCAGCTTTTGCTGCGCAAGGGGCACGAGGTGGTGCTCGGTGCCTCGCGCAAGAGCAAGGACGTCGTCAATGCCTTCGGTCACGGCCATATCGGCGTGGCCGCGGCGGCCAAGACCGCCAGGACGGTCGCCGAGCTCGTATCCGGAGAGGAGCCCCGGATCGATCTTGCCGCCTGCAGTCCCCGCCGCTTTGGGTGACCAGTCGCGACGGTGGCTTGCGCGCCCCGCGGCGCTCGCCGCGCCGCCTATCGTTGTGGCCTGCCATGGCGTCGTGGCCCTACTTGGCTTAAAGGCTTGGGTTAACAAGGCTTGGGTTAACAAGGCTCGGGCCAACAAGACTTGGACTAACCGGGTTTGGGCTACAAGCGGGCGAGCGCGCGGCGCTGATGGTGATGCCCGAGGCCGGCCGAACCGCAGCTCGCTCACCGCTACCTGTCGGCAGCTGCGGCATCGGGGGGCGCGGCAGGATCAAGTGGCCGGCCGACCCTGGGTCGCGAGCGCCCGTTGCAGCTGCTAGATTGTCCCCGATGGCCCAGCCACCTCCCTTGCTCCAGCTTAGCGACATCGCCCTGAGCTTCGGCGGCGCGCCGCTGCTGGAAGGCGCCGAGCTGACGCTGTCGGCGGGGGATCGCGTGTGCCTGGTTGGCCGCAACGGCTCGGGCAAATCGACGCTGCTGCGCGTGGCGGCCGGGCTGGTGGAGCCCGATGCAGGAAAGCGATTTGTGCAACCGGGCGTGGCGATCCGCTATTTGCCGCAGGAGCCCGATCGAACGGGCTTTGCCACGACCTTAGGGTTTGCCGAGTCGGGCCTCGGGCCAACGGATGATCCCTACCAGGCGCGCTATCTCCTGCAGCAGCTCGGGCTCGACGGCTCGGAAGCCTTGGGCCAGCTCTCGGGCGGGGAGCTGCGCCGGGCGGCGTTGGCGCGCGCACTCGCGCCGGCGCCCGACATTCTCCTGCTCGACGAGCCGACCAACCACCTTGATCTGCCGAGTATCGAATGGCTAGAAGCCCAACTGCTTGGTGGGCGCGCCGCGCTCGTCCTCGTCAGTCACGACCGGCGCTTTCTCGCCAATCTTGCCCGCCAAACCGTGTGGCTCGATCGTGGCAGCACCCGACGTGTGGATATCGGGTTTGCCCAATTCGAGGCCTGGCGCGACGAGCAACTTGCGCTCGAGGACGTCGAGCGGCACAAGCTCGATCGCCAAATAGCGCGCGAGGAGGATTGGTTGCGCTACGGCGTCACGGCGCGGCGCAAGCGCAACGTGCGCCGCCTGGCCGAGCTGCAGAGCCTTCGGCAGGTACGGCGCGAGGAGCGCCGTTCGGTTGGCAAGGCCGTCCTTGGTACCCCGGAAGCCTCCGTCTCCGGCGCGCTGGTCATCGAGGCAAAGGCGATCGGCAAAAGCTACGCGGGGCGGCGCCTGGTGGACGGCTATTCGACGCGTATCGCTCGGGGTGATCGCATCGGCATCGTTGGGCCGAATGGCAGCGGCAAGACCACATTGGCCAATCTGTTGACGGGGGTGCTGGCGCCCGATAGCGGTTCGGTTCGACTTGGCAGCAATCTCCAGATCGTGAGGCTCGACCAGCAGCGCGAAAGTCTCAATCCTGACTGGACCTTGAGCGAGGCGTTGACCGGAGGTCACGGAGACACGGTGACGGTCAATGGCCGCTCGCGCCACGTCGTTGGCTATATGAAGGATTTTCTGTTTACGGCGCACCAGGCGCGCACGCCGGTGCGTGCCCTTTCCGGCGGCGAACGCGGCCGCTTGATGCTGGCGCGGGCGCTATCTCGGCCCTCGAACCTGATGCTGCTCGATGAGCCCACCAATGATCTCGATATCGAGACGCTCGACGTATTGGAGGAGATGCTCGGCGACTACCTTGGCACGCTCGTCCTCATCAGCCATGATCGTGATTTTCTCGATCGCGTGGTCAATGCAGTGGTCGTCCCAGAGGGCGACGGCCGCTGGTCGGAATACGCCGGCGGCTACAGCGACATGATGCTGCAACGCGGCGGCGACTTGACTGGCAAGCAAGCAATCGCCAAGCCGCCCGCGGCTGCGGCGGCAAAGAAGACGGCGCCCACGGCGCCAGCCAAAACCGCAAAACGCCGGCTCAGCTACCATGAACAGCGCGCGCTGGGGAGCCTGCCCGCGGCGATCGCCACGCTTGGCGCCGAGATCGACGACTTGCAGCGCCGACTAGGTGATGCCGGCCTTTATGCGCGGGATCCGGCGGCTTTCAGGCAGGCTTCGGCGGCGCTTGTGGCCAAGCAATCGCAGCTTCGGGCGGCGGAAGAGAAATGGCTGGAGCTTGAAATCTTGCGCGAGGCGATCGAGGGCAATTAAGGCCTTCCGCCCGAGCCGCCCGGCGCGCAACACCTCAAGCCTGCGCGTCGAGCGGAAAGCCTTCGGTGGCCGGATGGAAGGCGCCGTTGTGCCGCACGGCGCTCGTCTCTCGCCCGTCGTGCTCGGCGATCAGCGCCACCAGCGCGTTGCGCTCGGCCCTTAACTTGGCCATACGCGCAAAGCGGCCCTCGCCGAACCTGTCGCGCAGCAGGGCGCTGTATTCGAGGTTCAATTCCCTCAGCTTGCGGCGGATGGCGTTGAGTTCGATGCGGGTCATCGTTGGCCTTTCCGTTTGGTTGTCCCCCGTGCCCATGTCGCGATTCTTGTCACAGGAAAGCGGCGCTCTGACGGCGAACTTATGCTCACCCTGATGATCCGGGATCCGCCTGCCCGCCGCCGGGTCGTTGCTAGACCCAGCGAAAAACGGCGATGGCCAGCACGATAGAGGCGGCCGTGGCACCCCAGAGCGGCGTGCCGAAGCCCGCCAGCCAAGCCAGGTGGAGATAGGCAGCGCTCAACAGTGCGATGAACAACCGGTCGCCCCGGGTCGTGCGGATGGCGAGAATGCCGCGCCGCGGCGCCCCGCCGGGCGAAAGCAACTCCCAGATGGTCATGCAAATCAACAGCCCGGCGATGCACAAGAAGAACGCCGCGGTTTCCCAGGTCCAGGCCATCCAGGTCAGGTGCAAGGAGCTCCTCCTGCGATTGCGAAAGGCGGCGCCTCACACGCGGCCGAGCGCGAAACCCTTGGCGATGTAGTTGCGCACGAAGTAGATCACGAAGGCGCCGGGAATGATCGTGAGCGTACCGGCGGCGGCAAGCAAACCCAGTTCGTATCCCGAGCTGCTCGCCGTGCGGGTCATTGTCGCGGCGATCGGCTTGGCGGCAACCGAGGTAAGCGTCTTGGCCAGCAGCAGCTCGACCCAGGAAAACATGAAGCAGAAGAAGGCCGCGACGCCAATGCCGGCGGCGATCGTGGGCAAGAAGATCTTGAGGAAGAAGCGCCAAAAGCCGTAGCCGTCGAGGTAGGCCGTTTCATCGAGCTGTCGCGGCACGCTCGACATGAAACCCTCAAGAATCCATACCGCCAGCGGGATATTGAAGAGGCAGTGCGCCAAGGCCACGGCGATATGGGTGTCGAACAGACCGATCGCCGAATAAAGCTGGAAGAACGGCAGCGCGAAAACCGCGGCGGGCGCCATGCGGTTGGTCAGCAACCAGAAGAAGAGATGCTTGTCGCCCAGGAAGCGGTAACGCGAGAAGGCGTAGGCCGCGGGCAAGGCCACCAGCACGGAGATGACGGTATTGATGACGACGTAGATCAGCGAGTTGATGTAGCCGTTGTACCAGGTCGGGTCGGTGAAGATTTTCTGGTAGTTCTCCAAGGTGAACTTTTTTGGCCAGAGCGTGAAGGCGCCCAGAATTTCATTGGTCGTCTTGAACGACATGCTCACCAGCCAGTAGATCGGCAGCAGCAGAAACACGATATAGAGCGCCGGCACCAGCCAGCCGAGCTTGCGCATCACTGTTCCTCGCCTCGCGTCATCACCGCGTAGAAGACCCACGACAGCAGCAAAATGATCAAAAAGTAGATGATCGACATTGCCGCCGCCGGACCGAGATCAAATTGGCCGAGCGCGATCTTGACCAGGTCGATCGACAACAGGGTCGTGGCATTGCCCGGTCCCCCACCCGTCAATACGAAGGGTTCGGTGTGGATGTTGAAGCTGTCCATGAAGCGCAACAGCACGGCGATCGTTAGAACGCGCCGCATCTTCGGCAACTGGATGTAGCGGAAGACCGCCCAAGGTGAGGCGCCATCGATTTTGGCCGCCTGGTAGTAGGCATCTGGGATTGCGCTCAGCCCGGCATAGGCCAGCAGGACGACCAGCGACGTCCAATGCCAAACGTCCATGGCGATCAGCGTTGCCCACGCCGAAATCGGCTGCTGGGTGTAGTTGTAGTTGATGCCCAGATCGTTGAGCAGCCTACCGAGCATGCCGATGTCGGGCAGGGCGAAGATGTTCCACATTGCGCCGACGACGTTCCAGGGGATCAAGAGCGGCAGCGCCATCAGCACCAGGCAAACCGAGACCCACGGTCCGCGGCGCGGCATGGCGAGTGCGATGGCGACGCCCAGCGGCACCTCGATAGCCAGAATTATGCCGCTGAAGAAGAGCTGCCGGCCGAGCGAGGCGTGGAAGCGGTCGGAGTGCAGCACTTGCTCGAACCACTTCACGCCCTCGAAGAAGAACATGTTGTTGCCAAAGGTCTCCTGCACGGAGTAGTTGACCACGGCCATCAGCGGGATCACGGCATTGAAGGCGACGAGAGTGACCACTGGCAGCACGAACAGCCAGCCCATCTGGTTCTGCGTCTTGCCCTCCATGGCCCACCTCACTCCAATAGCTGACCGTCGGCGTAGAGCCGGGTGTGGGCGGGGTCGAAGCGGACCGAGGCGTTGCTCGCCGGCAGCGAAACGCCTTCCTCGAGCAGCAGCTTGATGCGGCTTTCCTCGCAGCGCGCTTCGACGATGCGATAGCGGCCGGCATCGCTGACCTTGACGATGTTGACCGGGATGCCCTGTTCGGCCAGCAAGACGAATTCGGGCCGCACCCCGAGCTCGGTGTGCCGGCCAGCGAGGGACCCGCGCGGAGGATTTTCGACCTCGACCCGGCGGCCGGCAAAATGCACGCCGCCGCCGCTCACCTCACAGGGTAAAATGTTCATGCCCGGCGAGCCGATGAAATGCCCGACAAAGGTATGGCGTGGGCGCTCGAACAGCTCGACCGGCGAGCCGACCTGCACGACGCGGCCTTCGTGCATCACCACCACCTTTTCCGCGAATGTCAGGGCCTCGGTCTGATCGTGCGTCACATAGATCATGGTCCGCCGCGTGCGCTGATGCAGCTCCTTCAACTTGGAGCGCAGCTGCCATTTGAGGTGCGGATCGATGACGGTGAGCGGCTCATCGAACATGATAACGTTGACATCCGAGCGCACGAGCCCCCGCCCGAGCGAAATCTTCTGCTTGCCGTCCGCGGTCAGCCCCGACGCGCGCCTTGGCAGCATCTCGTCGAGATCGAGCATGTGCGCGATCGCTTCGACCTTCTGCTCGATCTCGGAGGCCTTGAGGCCGCGATTGCGCAGGGGAAACGCCAGGTTCTCCCGAACCGTCATGGTGTCGTACACAACCGGAAACTGAAAAACCTGGGCAATGTGCCGCCGGTCGGTCGGCCGCTCGGTCAGATCGACGTCGTCGAACAGGACCCGGCCTTCGGTCGGACGCACCAGTCCGGAAATGACGTTGAGCAACGTGGTCTTGCCACAGCCCGATGGCCCGAGCAGGGCGTAGGCACCGCCATTCGACCACTCGAGATCGAGTTTTTTCAAGGCCCAGTCCTCGGGGGTGCGGGGGCGTTTTAGGTAGCTGTGCTTGACGTTTTCCAGGCTGATCTTGGCCATAGCCCCAAAGGCCCTTCAAATACCGCGCGGCGCCGCCGCGCCTCGCCGAGGTACGCCAGACTGCCTCATGCCACCAGCTTGCCCTCGGGGCTGAAATACATGCAGCGATCGACGTCGATGAAGAGTTGCATGGTCGTGCCAACTTCGACGGCGTGGATCCCGTGCGACTGCGACACCCAATGCAAGGGACCGTGCTGGAAATGGATGGTGCTTTCCGAGCCGCTGAGCTCGGTGATCTGCACTTTGCCGTCGAGGCGCGTGCTGCCAGTTCCGTTCGCGACGGGGCTGATGTGATGCGGGCGAATACCGACCAGGTAGGCGCCATCCGGCAGCTCGCGCAGTTCCGGCGTTGCCAGCCATTTGACCGTGTCGCTGAGGACGACGTGGCCCGCGCGTTTGCTGACGCTTGCCGTATTGATCGGCGGATTTGAAAAGACCTGTGCGGTCACGAGGTCGGCGGGCCGGTGATAGACCTGCGCCGTCGGGCCGAACTGGGTAATGCGCCCTTCCCTAAGCGTCGCCGTGTGCCCGCCGAGCAGCAGGGCATCCATGGGGTCCGTCGTTGCGAATACGACGACGCTGTGCCGATTGACGAACAGCTTCGGCAGTTCGTCGCGCAACTCTTCTCTGAGTTTGAAGTCTAGATTGGCGAGCGGCTCATCGAGGAGGACCAGATCCGCATCCTTGACGAGGGCGCGTGCGAGCGCGGTACGTTGCTGTTGCCCGCCCGACAGCTCGCCAGGGCGGCGAGCCAGCATCGGCGCGATTCTGACCAGTTCGGCTATGCGGTGTACGCGCTCCTTGATCTCGGCTCGGCCCATGCCTGCAACCCTGAGGGGGGAGGCGATGTTCTCAAACACGCTCAGGTTCGGATAATTGATGAACTGCTGATAGACCATCGAGACATTGCGCTTCTGCACGGCAACGGCGGTCACGTTCTTGCCGTCGAACCATACCTCGCCGCGGCTGGGCTGCTCGAGGCCTGCCATCAGCTGCATCAGCGTCGTCTTGCCGGCCAGCGTCGTGCCAAGCAGGATATTAAAGCCCCCCTTGGCGAGGCGCAGGTTGGTCTCATGGATGTGGGTCTGCGCGCCGACGCTCTTCACCACGTTTCTGAGTTCGAGCGTCACGTAAGCGTCCGATGGGTAGGGTCCCTGGCCGAGGGTCGCAGTATCGATCGAGAACGGCGAGGAGGGAAGCGGCAGACTTTGCGTCTGCGCGCTTGCCCCGTTTAAACCGGGCGGATAGCCGCCGGCTGCGGCGAACGCCGGTTAGCTCTTCCAGCGTTTTATCAGTTCATCGTAGTCGACGGTTTCGCCCTTGGGCTTCTCGTCGGCGAGCTTCGCCTTCGGCCCGTTCGGCTTGCCGAGCCACTCTTTCGGGTCCTTGACGGGATTGAGCCGCGGGCCGCAGCCGCCGTAGACCTTGGCTTTCTTGTCCACGTCCTCCATGCGCGCCATCACGTCGTCCATCTCCTTGGCCAGCCGATCCATGGCTTGCTGCGGCGTGAAGGCTCCGGAGTTCACATCACCGATGTTCTGCCACCAGAGCTGGGCGAGCTTGGGATAGTCGGGCACATTGATGCCGGTTGGCGTCCAACGCACGCGATCCGGTGAGCGGTAGAACTCGACTAGGCCGCCGAGCTTTGCTGCCCGTTCCGTGAAGGATTGATGCCGGATGTCACTGTCACGAATGATGGTGAGGCCGACGTGGCTTTTCTTGAGTGATACCGTCTTGGAGACCGTGAATTGCGCGTAGAGCCAAGCGGCCTTGCGCCGCTCCAGCGGGGTTGATTTGAAGATGGTCCAGGAGCCGGCGTCCTGATAGCCGAGCTTCATGCCCTCCTCCCAGTAGGGGCCGTGCGGTGAAGGGGCCATGCGCCATTGTACTTCGCCCTTGTCGTTCACCGTGTTGTTGCCTTCACTCTTGGGCTTGACCATTTCGGCGGTGAAGGCCGTGTACCAGAAGATCTGCTGGGCGACGTTGCCCTGCGACAGCGCCGGCAGCGATTGATAGAAGTCGTAGTCGGCGGCACCCGGCGGGGCATACTTGCGCAGCCACTCGTCCCACTTGCGGATGGCATAGACCGACGCTGGTCCATTGGTCTCGCCACCGCGTGAGATGGAGGCGCCGGAGGGATTGCAGGAGTTTTCCTCCATGCGGATGCCCCACTCGTCGATCGGGCGTCCATTGGGCAAGCCCTTGGAACTCGCACCGGCCATGGACAGCCAGGCGTCGGTCATGCGCCAGCCGAGATCGGGCGCGCGTTTGCCGTAGTCCATGTGACCATAGATACGTACACCATCGATTTCCTTCACGTGCACGCTGAAGAACTCGGCGATGTCCTCGTAGGCGGACCAATTGACGGGTACCCCGAGCTCGTAGCCGTATCGGTCCTTGAACTGCTTCTTGAGCTCAGGCCGTTTGAACCAGTCGTAGCGGAACCAATAAAGATTGGCGAACTGCTGATCCGGGAGCTGCCAAAGCTTGCCGTCGGGGCCAGTCGTGAAGGACTTACCGATGAAGTCGTCGACGTCGAGCGTCGGTAGCGTGACGTCCTTGCCTTCCCCGGCCATCCAGTCGGTTAGATTAACCGCCAGCTGCAGGCGCGAGTGCGTGCCGATGAGATCCGAATCGTTGATGTAGCCGTCGTACAGATTGCGGTTGGTCTGCATCTGCGTTTGGACGGCCTGCACGACCTCGCCTTCGCCCAGAACCTGGTGATTGACCTTGATACCCGTGATTTCCTCGAAGGCCTTGGTCAGCGTTTTCGATTCGTATTCGTGGGTCGGGATCGTTTCCGACAGCACGTTGATCTCCATCCCCTTGAAGGGGGCGGCCGCATTGACGAACCATTCCATCTCCTTGAGCTGCTGGTCCTTGTTCAGCGTCGAGGGCTGGAATTCCCGGTCAACCCATCGCCGTGCCTCATCCATGCCGGCCAAGGCGCTACCGCTTGCCAACATCACCGCCAGCATTGCGGCCGTGATCGTTCCTCGTCTCTTCATGTATGATCTCCTCCCAAAGTTGTACGAGACGTCAGTTAACGCTATGATCGAAGCAAAACGAATGTCAATCGAAAACGTATTCGCGCATAGAAGGCCGGAAGTTGGGCGCCAAACGCGGCAATTACGAAAGCGGGGGCCGGCCAGGCCGGGTTGTCGAGCGCGACGAATGCGTTAAGCTTGCGCGAGCGATGCAAACGAAATAAGTGGCCGAGGTCCAAACGGGAGGCCATGCGTGTACCTGCTGAGCCCGCGCCAAAGCGACATCGTCGCGCTCGCCAA
>DASTMQ010000535.1:0-34659 GCA_035714005.1 Hyphomicrobiaceae bacterium | reverse complement strand
CCGCCTCGGCGGCCACCAGAATGCGTTCGGGGTTCATGCCGTGCAGGATGTACTCGAAGCCTCTGCCTTCCTGGCCAATCAAATCCTCGCTCGGCACCGGCATGCCGTCGAAAAATAGCTGATTGGAGTCAACCGCTTTACGTCCCATCTTGTCGATCACGCGGGCCTCGACGTACTTGCGATCGAGCGCGGTGTAAAACAGCGACAAGCCACTGGTTTTCTTGTTTACCTCCTCGAGCGGCGTCGTGCGCGCCAACAGCAGCACGCGCTCGGCCACCTGCGCGGTCGAGATCCAGATTTTCTGTCCGTACACGAGGTAGCCCTCGTTGCTGCGCACCGCGCGCGTGCTAAGCCTGGTGGTGTCGAGACCGACGTTCGGTTCGGTCACGGCAAAGCAGGCCTTTTCATCGCCCCTCACCAGTGGCGGCAAGAAGCGCTGCTTTTGCTCTTCCGTGCCGAACACCACCACCGGGTTGAGACCGAAGATGTTCATATGCACCGCCGAGGCGCCAGAAAAGGCGGCACCCGACTCGGCGATCGCCTGCATCATCACGGCCGCCTCGGTGATGCCCAGCCCCGATCCTCCGTAGGCTTCCGGAATCGCAATGCCGAGCCAGCCGGCATCGGCGAGGGCACGGTGAAAATCGTGCGGAAAACCGCCGTCGTGGTCTTTCGCCAGCCAGTAGTCGTCGCCGAATTTGCCGCAAATCCTTGAGATGGCGGCGCGAATCTCCTGCTGGGCCGCGGTCAGGTCCATCGTCGTCATTGCACCTCTGCAAGCGCCCCCACAATCCCAGCCCGACGCAATTCGCCGATTTCGCGGGCGCTGAAGCCCCAATCGCCAAGCGCCGCGTCGGTATCGGCGCCAAGCGGGCGCGGCGGCATTCCCAGTTCGGTTTGGCTGCGGCTGAAACGCGGCGCGGGGGCCGGCTGCAGCACGCCGTCGCGGCAAAGGAAGGTATTGCGCGCCTTGTTATGGGGGTGGTGTTCGACCTCGGCCAGCGAAAGCACCGGCGCGACACAGGCATCGCTGCCCGCGAATATTCGCTCCCATTCGTCGCGCGTACGGGTGGCAATCACCTCTCGGAAATGCCGAGCGAGTACCGGCCAGCCCTGCCGATCGTGCTGCGCGGGCAGCTGCGTCGGATCGAGGCCGAGCTTGCTCACGAACTCAGCGTAAAAGCGCTGCTCGATGGCGCCGACGGAGAGCCACTTGCCGTCCTTGGTCTGATAGACGTTATACCAGGGCGAGCCGCCATCGAGCACATTGACACCGCGCTCATCGCGCCACGACCCCTGCGCAAACAGTCCAAACATCGGACCCATCAAATAGGCGGCCCCGTCCACCATGGCGGCGTCGACTACCTGGCCCTGCCCGGATTTCTGCGCCTCGAGCAAGGCGCACACGATGCCAAAGGCTAAAAACATGCCGCCCCCGCCAAAGTCCCCGACCAGATTAAGCGGGGGCACGGGCGCCTCGTCGGGCTGGCGGCCGATGGCATGCAGCACGCCGGCAAGCGAGATGTAGTTGATGTCGTGGCCAGCGCTTTGCGCCATCGGACCCTGCTGGCCAAAACCGGTCATGCGGCCGAAGACCAGTCTGGGATTGAGCGCGCGCAGCACCTCGGGCCCCAGCCCCAGGCGTTCCATCACGCCGGGCCTGAACCCTTCGAGCAGAGCATCGGCCTTAGTTGCGAGGCGCTTGACCACCTCGCAGCCCTGTTCGCTCTTGAGGTCGACGGCAACCGAGCGTCGGCCGCGGTGCAGCACGTTGAACTTCGCTTCCCGCCCCGGCAAACCGAGGTCTGTGGCGCCGCGTCGATCGACGCGGATCAGTTCGGCACCCATGTCGGCAAGCAGCGTCGCCGCGAACGGCGCCGGGCCGATCCCGGCCATCTCGACAATGCGCAAACCGACGAGCGGACCCATTTTTGGTTACCTCTTGGTTGGCGGCCGTACCGAAACGCACCGCCGGGGCAAGCCCGTGCGTTAGGCGGCGGCAGGGGTGAACAATCCGGGTAAACGTTTCTCAATCTGCATGTGGTTCTGATGCACGACAAAGCCGTCAACGATAAATGATCGGGCGTCAAGGGTGTCTCAGCTGCACGACCTGTCGGGCCGGCTGCCGGCTTTGCTGCAAGCGCTGCAAAGGCGGCTGCTTCGTGCCAGCCGCCTGCGCCTCGCCCTGGCTCGGTGCCAGCCGCGCTCGGCGCCACCGGCGCATGATCTTCCCGCCGAGTTCGACCGTTTTGTGCGCATCGGCGAACGCCTCGAACGCGGGTTGGAGGAGCTCAAGGATATTCAGTGGCAAATCCGGGAAAATGAGGCCCGTTACCGGGATCTGCTCGACAATCAGGCCGACGTGATCTTGCGGCGCGACGCCCGCAGCCGCTTGACCTTTGTCAACCGGGCCTTCTGCGGCGTGTTCGGTTTGGAGCGCGAGGAGGTGCTCGGTCGTATATTCGCCCATCGGGTCTTGGCCGGCGATGCCGTGGCGCCGCTGATGCCGGGCGGGGCGCTGCGCCGGCAGCGCTACGTGCAGGAGATCGACACGGCGGCAGGTCCGCGCTGGTTCGAATGGGAAGAGCACGCCGTACCGGGCAGCGAGACGTCCGGCGCGGAAGTGCAGTGTCTCGGCCGCGACATCACGGAAGAGCGCCGCGCCGAGGCGGAGCTCAAAGAGGCGCGCAAGCAGGCGGTGGCGGCCAATCGTGCCAAGTCACGCTTCCTCGCCGCCATGAGCCACGAGATTCGCACGCCGATGAACGGCATCCTCGGCATGACCCAGCTATTGTGTGAGACCGAGCTTGCGCCCGAACAACAGACCTACGCCCGCGCCATCGACCAGTCCGCGCGTACCCTGCTGATCCTGATCGACGAGATCCTCGATTTCTCCAAAATCGAGGCGGACAAGCTCCAGCTCAACTGCGCCGGTCTGGCGCTTGAGGACTGCGTGCAGGGCGTGGTGGAGTTGCTGGCGCCCAAGGCCTACGAAAAGGGAATCGACATCGCATGGGCCATCGACCCGAAGCTGCCGCGCCATCTGCTTGGGGACGAGGTTCGGTTGCGCCAAATCATCACTAACCTGGTCGGCAATGCCATCAAGTTCACCGATGCCGGCGGCGTGCTGATCGCCGTCGCGCCGGCGGCGCATGCCGGCAAGCCCGCCGCGGGCGAGATCGCGGTGGCGATCACGGTGGAAGACACAGGCATCGGCATTCCTGCCGAGGCGCTGGCCGCCTTGTTCGGCGAGTTCGAGCAGGCCGAAGTGGCATTCGAGCGCCGTCAGGGTGGAACCGGGCTGGGGCTTGCCATCTCCCGGCGCTTGGCGCGCGCCATGGCCGGCGATATTCAGGTCAGCAGCCGGCCGGGCTGCGGCTCAACCTTTGTGGCAACCGTGCGCCTCAAGCGTGCCGAGCAGCCGCTCGCGCCGCGGCCTGCCCGCGCCAGCACGGCATCGATGTCGCACGTCCTCTTGGCGTTGGATCGACCGATCGAGCGCCGGGCCCTGCGCTTGGCGCTCGAAGGCGCCGGCATCCCGCTGGAAGAAGGGCCCGTCGTCGGCGCCGCGGAGCTGATCGCGGCTGCGGCGGGGCTAGGCGAGCCCTTCACGACCCTAGTGGTTGACGGTCGCTGCGGGGTTGCCGCGGCAGCGAGCCTATTGTCTTGTGCCCGACGCGCGGCCGGCACTGAGGCCGTGCAGGGCATCGTCGTGCTCCATACGGCCGCCAAGGCGGATTTTGCCGAGTTTCGCGGGGCGGGTTTTGCCATCTATCTGCTGCGCCCGGTGCGGCCGCGCTCGCTGCTGACCCACCTCGGCGCTGCCTCGGCTCAGGCTCAGGCCGACGAAGCGGCCGGTCGCGCCAAAGTCGCGCCCGAGCCGAGCTGGCAAGCCGGCCCACTTCGAGTCTTGTTGGTGGAAGACAACGACATCAACGCCCTGCTGGCGCGGCGGATGCTGGAGAAGGCCGGTTGCGCGGCGAGCCTGTGCGGCAATGGACGTGAGGCGGTGGATGCCATGCGCCGGGTGATCGCCGGCAGCGAGCAACCCTACGACCTCATTCTCATGGATGTGCATATGCCGGTGCTGGATGGCTTGGAGGCCACGCGCTCAATCAAGTCGCTGTTGGGCGCCGTCGCGGACGGCGCCCAAACCGCGCCGCCCATTGTGGCGCTGACCGCCAACGCCTTCGATGATGATCGTCGTCGCTGCCTGGAGGCAGGAATGGACGACTATTTGGTTAAGCCCTTCGACCGCGATGACCTCTACCGGCTGCTCAAACGCTGGTGTGGCGGCGACCGCACCCGCGCGGCCTAGCCGGTGCCCTAGGTGTTCACGTCGTAGGCGGCAAGCGCAGCCATGTTGACGACATCGCTGTCCTTGGCGCCCAGCGGACAAATTTGCACCGAATGCGTGAGGCCCACCAGCACGGGTCCGATCAGCGTGGCCCCGCCCAGTTCCTTCAGCATCTTGGTCGATATCGAGGCAGAATGGAAGGCGGGCATGACGAGCACGTTGGCGGTGTCCGAGAGGCGGCAGAAGGGATATTGCTTCAGGGCCTCGCGGTTGAGCGCGACGTCGGCCGCCATGTCCCCATCATACTCGAAATCGACTTGCCGCTTGTCGAGGATTGCCACCGCCTCGCGCACGCGATCGGAACGCTCGCCGCGCGGGTGGCCGAAGGTGGAGTAGGCCAACAGTGCCACGCGCGGCTCGATCGCCAGGCGGCGGGCAACCCGCACGGCCTCCTCGGCAATGTCGGCCAGCTGCACGCCATCGGGCATATCGTGCACGCTCACGTCGGCCACCAGCACGACGCGACCACGAATGAGGGCCACGGAGACGCCAATGACGCGCCGCCGGGTTTTGGCGTCGAGCACTTTGCGCACGTCCTCATAGGCGGTATACCAGTTGCGGGTCACGCCAGTGACCATGCCGTCGGCGTGCCCGAGCGCCACCATGCAGGCGGCAAACACGTTGCGATCATTGTTCACTAGGCGTTGGCAATCGCGCAGCAAATAGCCCTTGCGCTGCAGACGGCCATACAGGAAGTCCGCATACTCCTGCCGGCGCTCGTCGAGACTGGTGTCGTGCATCTCGATCACGTCCGTCAGGCCGATGCCCGCGAGATTGAAGGCCTCGCGGATCGGTACGCCGCGCCCGATCAGGATTGGACGCCCGAGACCGGCGTTGTAGAAGGCGTTGGCAGCGCGGGCAATCTGCGGTTGCTCGCCTTCGGCAAAAACGATGCGCCTGGGTGCGGCGCGCACTTGCGCAAAAATGCTGTTGAGCCAGCCGGCGACCGGATCGAGGCGGGCCGACAACCGGCCGAGGTAGGCTTCCATATCGACGATTGGTCGGCGCGCGACCCCCGTATCCATGGCGGCCTTGGCCACGGCGGGCGGCACGTGGGTAACGAGCCTCGGATCGAAGGGCGCCGGGATGATATAGTCCGGGCCGTATTTTACCTGGCGACCGAGAAAGGCGGCCGCCACCTGGTCGGGGACGTCCTCCTGGGCGAGCGCTGCCAGCGCCTTTGCCGCCGCGATCTTCATGGCCTCGTTGATGGTTGAGGCCTGCACGTCGAGCGCGCCGCGAAAGATGAAGGGGAAGCCCAACACATTGTTGATTTGGTTGGGATAGTCGGAGCGCCCGGTCGCAACGATGGCATCGGGTCGCACTTCCATCACTTCCTCAGGGGTTATTTCGGGGTCGGGATTGGCCATGGCGAAAATGATCGGCTTGTCTGCCATCGATTTTACCATCGCCTGCGTTACCGCGCCGGCGGCCGAAAGGCCGAAGAAGACGTCGGCGCCCTCGAGCGCTTCGGCAAGCGTGCGAGCCTTGGTTTTGGCGGCATAACCCGACTTCCACTGGTTCATGCCTTCCTTGCGACCCTGATAAATCACGCCCTTGGTGTCGCAGAAGATCACGTTGCGGCGCGGCATGCCCATGGCGGTCAACAATTCGAGGCAGGCAATTCCCGCCGCCCCGGCACCGTTGACCACGAGCTTGAAGGTTTCGATGTGGCGACCCGTGAGCTCGAGCGCATTGATGAGGCCGGCCGCGGCAATGATCGCAGTTCCATGCTGGTCGTCGTGAAAGACCGGTATGTTCAAGAACTCCTTGAGCTTCTCCTCGATGATGAAGCAGTCGGGCGCCTTGATGTCCTCCAAGTTGATGCCGCCGAAGCTTGGCCCAAGGTAGCGCACGCAGTTGATGACGGCGTCCGCATCGGGCGTGTCGACGAGCAGGTCGATGGCATCAATGTCGGCGAAGCGCTTGAAAAGGGCGGCCTTGCCCTCCATGACCGGTTTGGCCGCCGGTGCCCCGAGGTTGCCAAGACCGAGTATCGCCGTGCCATTGGACACCACGGCCACCAGGTTTGCCTTGTTGGTGTAGTCGTAGGCAAGATTTTCATCCTGCGCGATTGCCAGCACCGGCACGGCAACGCCGGGGGAGTAGGCCAAAGACAGATCGCGCTGCGTTGTCAGTGGCTTGGTGGGCGTGATCTCAAGTTTGCCGGGTTTGCCCTGGCTGTGGAATTGCAATGCCTCCTGCGCCGTGAAATGCGCGGCGGCAAACTTTCTCGACATGAGCAGCTCCCGAGATCGCTTTCGCAGTGACGATAGAGCGCGCTCTCAGGCCACACAATGGCGCTGAACAAGATCGTGCCGCTGTTTCCTCGCCGGCACGGAACGGCTATGCCTTGCCCGGCAACGTTTGTGGCGGAGCAATGGCGGATAGGCACAAGACATCGACGGCGGCTGCCGGTGCTAAGGAGGCGGCGTCGCCGCCCACGCCTTCGGCACCGGCACGGCCGCCCGCCTCCCCCGACGCGCAGCCCGCCGCGGCGGGCGTGACGCCCTCGATGGCGCAATTCCTTGAGATCAAGGCCACCCATCCGGACTGCCTGTTGTTTTACCGCATGGGCGACTTCTATGAGCTGTTCTTTGAGGATGCGGTCGCCGCCGCCGCCGCGCTCGGCATCGTCTTGACCAAGCGCGGCAAGCACCTTGGCGCCGATATTCCCATGTGTGGGGTGCCGATCCACCGCGCCGAAGAGTACCTGCATCGGCTGATCAAGCAGGGTTTTCGCGTTGCCGTCTGCGAGCAGCTCGAGGACCCCGCCGAGGCGAGGCGGCGCGGCTCCAAGGCCGTGGTACGACGCGATGTCGTGCGCTTGGTGACGCCCGGCACGCTGACCGAAGACAGTCTTCTCGACGCCAGGGCACGCAACTATCTCACCGCCATTTTTTACCCACCTCCCGGCGCCGGCGCCAAGCGCGTGATCGCGCTCGCTTCGCTGGAGATCTCCACCGGTGAGTGCGAAATGGGCGAGGTCTCCACCGCCGACTTTGCCGGCGACATCATGCGCCTGTCGCCCAGTGAAGTGATTGTGAGCGAGCAAACGTTGACCGCCAGCGAGCTGCGCCGGGGGCTCGACAGCGTCGCCGCCGCCGTGACGCCGGTGCCCGGCGCCTCCTTCGATAGTTTGGCTGGGGAGCGGCTGTTGAAAGAACGGCTGGGCGTTGCCGATCTGGCCGCCTTCGGCGCCTTTACGCGCGCCGAGCTGGCGGCCACCGGCGCACTTCTCAAGTATGTTGAGCTGACGCAGCTTGGACAAAAGGTGCCGTTGCGCCCGCCGCGCCGGACCGGGCCAGACGACCGGCTGCTGATCGACGCCGCGACGCGCTCGAGCATCGAGCTGCTGCGCTCGCTGTCGGGGAGCAGGCAAGGCAGCTTGCTGGGCGCCATCGACCGCACCCTGACGGGTCCTGGCGCGCGCGAGCTGGCAAGTCGTCTGGCAGGGCCGCTGCGAGACCCGACGGCAATTGCCGCTCGCCTCGACGCCGTGGCCTTCCTCAATGAGCGCGATGGTTTGCGGGAGGACCTGCGCCGGGGGTTGCGGTCGGCGCCGGATATTGCGCGCGCGCTCGCGCGCTTGGCCCTGCAACGCGGCGGCCCGCGCGACCTGGCAGCGGTGCGCGACGGCCTTGGCACGGCCGGCGGCTGCGCTGAGCTGTTGCGGGCGGCCTGCGGTGCCGTCGGTCTACCCGTCAATCTCGCGGCAACCGTCAGCGCGCTGTCCGCCTGCTCCACCGGCCTCGCTCGGCAACTCGGCTTGGCCCTGGCCGATGAGCTGCCGCAACACCGCCGCGACGGCGGCTTTGTGCGGCAGGGCTTTCGCGCAGAACTCGATGCCGCGCGCGGCCTGCGCGATGACAATCGCCAAATGTTGGCCGAGCTCGAAGCCAAGTACGTGGCGGAGACCGGGGTCAAATCGTTGCGCGTCAGGCACAACAATATCTTGGGCTTTTATCTGGAGGCTCCCGCCGGTTCCGCCAAGCCGCTCCTGAGCGAGCCGCTGGCCCAGCGCTTCAAGCACCGTCAGACCATGGCAGGGGCGGTGCGCTTCACAACCGAGGAGCTGATTGAGACCCAATCGCTGATTGTTGCCGCCGCCGATCGTGCCCTTGCGCTGGAGCAGGAAATCTTCGCCGAACTCCTCGCCGCGATCAAGCGCGAGCACGAGCCGCTCATTCGCTTGGCGGCAGCGCTGGCCGAACTCGACTGCGAGGCCGGCCTTGCCGAGGTCGCCGCCGAACAAGGCTACGCCCGACCCACGCTCGACGACAGCACCACGTTCGACATTCGCGGCGGCCGCCATCCGGTGGTCGAACAGGCCTTGACGGCGGCGCAGGCGGGGCAGTTCATCTGCAACGACTGCGTGCTTGTCCCGGCCACCGCTGCCGCCCCCGACGGCTTTGCCGGGCCCCCCAAGGCGCGCCTGTGGCTGGTCACTGGCCCGAATATGGCGGGCAAATCCACGTTCTTGCGGCAGAACGCCCTGATTACGGTGATGGCGCAGATGGGCTCGTTTGTTCCGGCTCGTTCCGCCACCATCGGCATCGTTGATCGCCTGTTCTCACGTGTCGGGGCCGCCGACGATCTGGCCCGCGGGCGCTCGACCTTCATGGTGGAAATGGTCGAAACGGCTGCCATCCTCAACCAGGCAAGCGAGCGCTCCCTCGTCATCCTCGATGAGATCGGGCGTGGTACGGCCACCTTCGATGGCCTGTCGATTGCTTGGGCGGTCGTCGAATTTCTGCAGGCCGTCAACAAGTGCCGCGGGCTGTTCGCCACCCACTACCACGAGCTGACCGTACTGGCTGGCCGCCTCGACGAGATCGCCAATGTCACGATGGACGTCAAAGAATGGCGTGATGAGATCATCTTCCTGCACCAAGTCAGGCCCGGTGCCGCCGATCGCTCCTATGGCATCCAGGTGGCGACCTTGGCCGGATTGCCCAAGCCGGTGACCGAGCGGGCGGCCCAAGTATTGGCGCTGCTGGAGAATAGCGAAGCCAAGGCTGGCAACGGCGAGGCATTGCTGAACGATTTGCCGCTGTTTGCGGCGGCCCGCTCCAAGGCTTGCGGGCGTCCCGAAGCGACGGCGCTTGAGCGGGCGCTGGCCGATGTCAATCCGGACGAGCTCACACCCAAGTCGGCGCTTGATGCCCTGTACAAACTCAAGGCCTTGGTGGAGAAGGGTCGCCCGTGACGATCTCGCCGCCCGGCAGCAGCTATGATCGCTTGACCGCGATGGACAACAATATCACCCCCGCCCCCTATTTCGATCTACGCGAGCTTGGCCGTGAGCTCGAGGGCATCATCGAAGCGCAGGGGTCGGTGGCGGCGGCGCGGCCGGCCGTGATCGAGCGCTTGAAGGAGCTTTTGCGTTCGGCGCGCGCCGCGGCCGCGCGGCAGCTTGAAAGTGACGGCAACGGACGCCGTTGCGCCGAGGGTCTGGCGCGGCTCCACGATGCACTCATTCAACTGGTGTTCGACTATACCAGCAATCACGTCTATCGTGCGACCAACCCATCCGATGCGGAGCGAATGGCGATCGTCGCCACCGGCGGCTTCGGCCGGGGTCTGCTCGCACCCGCCTCCGACCTCGATTTGTTGTTCGTGTTGCCCTACAAGCAGACGCCCTGGGGCGAGAGCGTGGTGGAATACCTGCTCTACCTGCTGTGGGACCTGGGCCTCAAGGTCGGCCATGCCACCCGCTCGGTTGAACAGTCGCTCAAGCTTTCGCGTGGCGACATTACCATCCGCACCGCCCTGATCGATGCCCGCTACATTCTGGGGGACCGATCGCTGTTCGCCCAACTCACCCGGCGCTTTCAGGCGGAAGTCGTTGCGGGGACCGCGCGCGAGTTCGTCGAGGCCAAGCTCGCAGAACGCGATGAGCGCCACCAGCGCGCCGGTGCCTCGCGCTACCGCGTCGAGCCCAATATTAAGGACGGCAAGGGTGGCCTGCGCGATCTGCACACCCTGCATTGGCTCGCCAAATATCTTTATGGTAACGGCCTGAGCGAGCCCAATGCGGAGACCTCGGTATTCTCGGCCGAGGAGTATTCCACCTTTCGGCGCTGTGAAGACTTTCTTTGGACGGTCCGCTGTCACCTGCACTTTCTTGCCGGACGCGCCGAGGAGCGGCTGACCTTCGATCTGCAGCCGGCCATGGCGCAGCGCCTGGGCTACTCCGAGCGGGCAGGCCTGCGCGCCGTCGAGCGCTTCATGAAGCACTATTTCCTGGTCGCCAAGGACGTCGGCGACCTGACGACCATCCTTTGCTCGGTGTTGGAAATGGAACAGCACAAGGCCTCACCGAGTCTGGCGCAACTTTTCAATCCGCTGAGCTGGCGCGCGCGCCGGCGGATCCGCATTACCAGCGATTTCCGCATCGACAACGGCCGTTTGAATGTCGCCGATGCGGACGTCTTCAAGCGCGATACCGTCAATCTCATCCGCTTCTTCGCCACGGCCGAGCGAACCGGGGCCTTTTTCCATCCAGGTGCCGTGCGGCTGTTGCGGCACTCCTTGCGCTTGGTCGACGACAAGCTCCGCAACGATCCGGAAGCCAACCGCATCTTTCTCGACATGCTCTGTTCTGCCGCCAACAATCCCGAGCCGGCGCTGCGACGCATGAACGAGGCCGGAGTGCTCGGCCGCTTCGTGCCCGAGTTTGGCCGCGTCGTCTCGATGATGCAGTTTAACATGTACCATCATTTCACGGTCGACGAGCACCTGATCCGCACGGTGGGCGTTCTGTCGGACATCGAGCGCGGCATTGCCGCAGAGCCGCACCCACTCTCGACCGCCATCGTTAAAACCGTGCAGTACCGGCGTGCCCTTTACGTGGCGGCCTTCCTACACGACATCGCCAAGGGCCGCGAGGAGGATCATTCAATCGCGGGCGCTCGCATCGCGCGCCACCTGGCCCCGCGTTTCGGCATGAGCGGGGCGGAGACCGAAACCGTAGCCTGGCTCGTCGAGCAGCACCTCGCGATGAGCTCCTTCGCCTTCAGTCGCGATATCGGCGATCCCAAGACGATCCGCGATTTTGCCGACATCGTGCAAAGCCCCGAGCGCCTCAAGCTGCTGCTGGTTCTCACCGTCGCGGACATCCGCGCGGTGGGGCCTTCCGTGTGGAATGGCTGGAAGGGGCAGCTGTTGCGCGCGCTCTACTATGAGACCGAGCCCGTCGTCGCCGGCGGCCACACGCAGCTTGCTTCGCGCGATCGCATCGCCGCCGCCCAGGCGGCGTTTCGCACGGCGACCGCCGATTGGCCGCGGCTCGATGCTGAGCGTTTCATCGAGCGCCACTACCCCGACTACTGGCTCAAAACCGATACGCGCAAGGTTCTGGAGCACGCCAAACTGATCCGCTCCGTCGAGGGCTCTGAGCGCAAGTTTGGCAGCAGCGTCGCCACCGACGCCTTCACGGCCATCACCGAGCTGTCGCTGTTCGCCCCCAACCACCCGAGGCTGCTGGCGCTGTTTGCGGGCGCCTGTGCGGCGACCGGGGCAAACATCTCGGGTGCCCACATTTCGACGACACGCGATGGATTTGCGCTCGATACCTTCCTATTGGCGCGCGAATTCGACCAAGATGAGGACGAGCTGCGACGCGCGCGGCGCATTTCGGAGACCATCGAGCAACTGCTCAAGGGCGAGCAGCGGCTGGGGGCGCTGATGGCCAAGCGACGCGAACGGCGCGGCAAGATCGGCGCCTTCCAGGTTGCGCCAGAGGTCTTGATCGACAATGCAGTATCCCAGCAATTCACCGTGATCGAGGTAGCCGGTCTCGATCGACCGGGCCTGCTGTTTGAGCTCACCAACACAATTTCAGACCTCAACCTCGATATTACCTCGGCGCATATCACCACCTTTGGTGAGAAGGCGGTCGATGTGTTTTATGTCACCGATCTCACCAACAAGAAAATTGTTAGCCCGCAGCGGCAAAAGTCTATTCGCCAACGCCTGCTTGAGGTGCTGGGCGAGGGCGCCGCCGGCGACGCTTCGCTGGCACGCCCCGCCAGTGGGCAGCTGCCTTCGCGGCTCAAGGCCAGGCCTTGATGTCGGCAAATTGTCGCGTCAGCAGTGCGCTCATGTTCAGCCTCCGAATCGCGCTCGCCACCCTCGCGCTCCTGTTTCTGGCGCCGCTGGCCGTGCAGGCGGCCTGGTGGCTGTCGCACGACACCGCCGTGGCCTGGAGCGAGGCCGATTGGTCGAGCGCCCAACTGTTGCCCGCGGCCCGAACAAAGCCCGAGGCGCTGGTGCACGTCTATGCAGCGCGCACGGGCCGCTGGAAGGGCATTTTTGCCCACCATAGCTGGATCGTGATCAAGGAGCGCAACGCCACGCGCTACACGCGCTTCGACAAGGTGGCGTGGGGCCGCCCCGTCAAAATCGACGGTTGGGCGCCCGATGCGCGGTGGTATGGGCACCGGCCGGTTCGGATCGGCGCCGTGGAGGGCGCGGCGGCGGAGGCCTTAATTCCCAAGATTCGCGCGGCGGTGGCGAGCTATCCCCACAACGATTTCGGCGGTTATCGGGTTTGGCCCGGCCCCAACTCGAACTCGTTCGTCACCCACGTCTTGTGCGCCATTCCGGAGGCCCAAATCGCGCTGCCGCCGACCGCGATCGGCAAGGATTTCCGCCCCGAGGCGGACCTCATCGCGCTGACGCCAAGCCGAACGGGCCTGCAGCTGTCCGTTGCCGGCCTCGCCGGTTTCACCGTTGCCTGGGTGGAGGGCGTGGAAATCAACCTCTTCGGCCTGGTGCTGGGCATCGATCTGCGCCGGCCGGCCCTCAAGCTCCCCGGGCTCGGGCGCATTGGCGTCGGCATGGTGATCTAACAAGCCCCGGCGCGCCGCTTTGGCGAGCGCAACCCGGCTCGGTCGTGCTCGGGCGCCGAGCCAAGCGCCGCCACGGCGCCTCGCCTGCCTTGCTCTTGTCCGCGCGCTCCGCTAGGGGTCGGGCCCCATGAGACTCTACCGCGCCTTCGCCACGGTCGGCAGCCTGACGCTCCTCAGCCGTGTGTTCGGCTTCATACGCGATATTTTGCTAGCCGCCACCCTGGGCACGAGCGCCGTGGCGGATGCCTTTTTTGTCGCCTTTCGCTTCCCCAACCTGTTTCGTCGCCTGTTTGGCGAGGGGGCCTTCAACTCCGCCTTTGTTCCCCTGTTTGCCAAGGCGCTGGAGGGCGAAGGCAAGGAGGCGGCGCGCCGGTTTGCGGAAGAGGCGCTGGCGGGCCTGGTGTTCGTGCTGCTGCTGCTGACGATCGTTGCCGAGCTCTTGATGCCCTTTCTGATGTGGGGCCTGGCCCCGGGTTTCAGCGCCGATCCGGCCAAGTACGATCTCGCCGTGCTGCTGACGCGCATCACCATGCCCTATCTTTTGTGCATGTCGGTGGTGGCGCTGCTCTCAGGCGTACTGAACTCGATGGGCAAGTTCATAGAAAGCTCCTCGGTCTCGATCGTCCTCAACGTCACCATGATGACGGCAACCCTCATTGCGCTTGCCATGGGCCTGCGCAACGATCCGCTGGCCGGCGTCATCCAGGCCGCAGGCGTGTTCGTTGCCGGTCTGCTGCAGCTCTGGCTCCTGCTCGACGGGGCGCGGCGCAACGATTTGTGGCTCACGCTGCGATGGCCGCGCCTGAGCCGAGGCGTGCGCCGCCTCGTCCGACTGGGCATTCCGGGCGTGATTGCGGGCGGCGTCACCCAGCTCAACATCATGATCGGTACGATTGTTGCCTCGCTGCAGGCTGGCGCCGTTTCGCACCTTTACTATGCGGATCGGATTTACGAGCTACCGCTGGCGATCGTCGGCATTGCCATCGGCGTGGTCTTGCTGCCGGACGTGTCACGCCATTTGCGCGCCGGCGAGCACGCCGCCGTAATGGACAGTCAAAACCGCTCCGTCGAATTTGCCATGCTGCTAACGGTGCCGGCCGCGGCGGCGCTGTTGGTGGTGCCGACGCCGATCGTACAAGCCCTATTCGAGCGCGGCGCCTTTACCCCGGCCGACACGCCGGCGACGGCCTACGCGCTGGCGATCTTCGCGCTCGGCCTGCCCTCGTTCGTACTCATCAAGGTGTTCTCGCCGGCCTACTTCGCCCGCGAAGACACGGCCACTCCCATGCGTTATGCGACCTTGAGCCTCACGCTCAACACGCTGGGCTCAATCGGGCTGTTCTTCGCGTTCCGAGCTTTGGGTCTGATGCCCCACCTCGGCATCGCGGTCGCAACCACGCTCGGCGGTTGGCTAAACGCCGCGCTGTTGTATGCGACGCTGGTGCGCAGGGGACAATTTGCCAGCGATGCCCGCCTGCGCCGGGCTTTGCCGCGCATCGTGCTGGCGAGCCTCGCCATGAGCGCCCTGCTGTGGATCGTGGCGGCGCTGCTGGCGCCCTCGTTTGCCCGTACCGGTGCCACGCTTGAACGCAGCCTGGCGCTCTTCACGCTGATCGGTACCGGCATCCTGGTCTATGGCGCTGGCGTGCTCGGGCTGGGCGCGGTGCAGATCCGCCAACTGCTGCCATTGCTGCGCCGCGCTTCGCCGGCGGCGGACACTTGAGGCCGAGAACACTTGAGGCCGAGAACAGCAATGAACGCCGCCGGCCGGCGGCGCTTGCCTTCCTTGCCGGCTGACGCCATAACGCGCGCGCATTCAAGAGGGATACCCATGGCCTTCACCCCGCGCGTCTTTTCCGGCATGCAGCCGACCGGCAATCTCCACCTTGGCAACTACCTGGGCGCGCTGACGCGTTGGGTAGAAATGCAGAATACGCACGATTGTCTCTACTGCATTGTCGACATGCACGCGATCACCTTGTGGCAGGACCCCGCCGAGCTCAAGGCTGCGATCCGCTCCGTGACGGCGGCTTATCTGGCCGCCGGTCTCGATCCCAAGCGCAGCATCATCTTCAACCAAAGCCAGGTCGCCGAGCATGCCGAGCTGGCGTGGGTGTTCAGCTGCGTGGCCCGGCTCGGTTGGCTCAATCGCATGACCCAGTTCAAGGAGAAGGCGGGCAAGGATCGCGAACAAGCCTCCGTTGGGCTTTATGCCTATCCGATCCTGATGGCCGCCGATATCCTCGTCTACAAGGCAACCCACGTCCCCGTCGGCGATGATCAGAAGCAGCATCTCGAACTGACGCGCGATATCGCGCAAAAGTTTAACAACGACTATGCCGACGCCATCCGCGCGGCCGGTCATGCGGAGGCGGCTTTCTTCCCCCTGTGCGAGCCCGTCATCATGGGACCGGCCACGCGCATCATGAGCCTGCGCGATGGCACCAAGAAAATGTCAAAGTCCGATGCATCGGAGCTTTCGCGGATCAACATGACGGACGATGCCGACACCATCGCGCGCAAGTTCCAAAAGGCCAAGACCGACCCCGCGCCGCTGCCGAGCGAGGAGGCGGGCCTGGCGAACCGCCCGGAGGCCGACAATTTGGTCGGCATTTTCGCCGCCCTTGCCAACCACAGCAAAGCCCAGGTGCTGCAGGAGTTCGGTGGCTCGCAATTTTCCAAGTTCAAGACCGCTTTGGCCGAGCTGGCGGTGGCACGCCTCGGTCCCGTCAATGCCGAAATGTCGCGGTTGCTGGCCGATCCCGGCGAGATCGATCGCGTCCTTGCCGACGGCGCTGGACGCGCTCGGCTGCTGGCCGCACCGATCATGCGCCAGGTCAAGGAGATCGTGGGGTTCCTGCAGCCCTGATCAAGCTTCGGCGCCGGCGCGCACTGCCAGGCCCCGAGCGCTATTGTTGGCGAGGGCAAGCCATGGCAGCATGCTGTCCATGGCCAACTAGCCATGGCAGCGTGAGACATGGCCAAGAAGCGCAGAGTCTTCGAACAGGGCCACCGCCGCAAGCTGATGGTGGTCGTGGACGAATCGCCCGAGGTGGAGGGCGCCCTGTTTTACGCCGCCTGCCGCGCCTCCCACACGGGCGCCCATGTGCTGTTGCTCTACGTGATCGAGCCCGACACCCAGGTTTGGGACGCGGTGCGGCAGGCGCAGCTCGAGGAACAGACCACCAAGGCCAAAGCGCTGTTTCGCCTGTTTCGTCGCAAACTCAGCAATGACGGCCTCGATATGGTGCCGATCGAGGAGGTGATCCGGGAGGGCAAAAAGGTCGACGCCATCCTGCAGCAGATCGACGAGGACGAGGATATCGCCATCCTGGTCCTGGGCGCCTCCAAGGAGGCGACCGGACCGGGGCCGCTGGTCTCCTCATTGGGGGCGGGGTCGGCCGCCGGCAAATTCCCGATCCCGATCACCGTCGTTCCCGGCGAACTGGCGATCGCCGACATCCAGGCGCTGGCGTAGGGGCCGCCGTTCGCGACCGGCCTCGCATTTTGACCCTGCGCCTCCCATCTACTAGAATGATTCCAAAGAGCAGGCGTCGAGGCACATCCCCATGTTCATCCAGACCGAACCGACCCCCAATCCGGCGACCCTCAAGTTCATTCCGGGCCAGACGGTGCTTGGCGAGGGTAGCGTCGACTACCGCGACAAGGTCGAGGCCGGAGGCTCGCCGCTGGCGCTGCGGCTGTTCGACGTGGAGGGCGTCACCGGAGTATTCCTCGGCGCGGACTTTATTTCCGTGACCAAGAGCGACGGCGAGGAGTGGCAGCACATCAAGCCCGCCATCCTCGGCGCCATCATGGACCACTACATTTCCGGGGCACCGGCGATGGCGAGCGGGGGCGATGGCGCGGACGCCGCCGCCGAGGACTACGACCCGGAAGACGAGGATACCGTCAACACCATCAAGGAGCTGCTCGATACGCGCGTGCGGCCCGCGGTTGCCAATGACGGCGGCGACATCGTCTTTCACGGCTACAAGGATGGCGTCGTGTTCCTGCACATGCGCGGGGCCTGCGCGGGGTGTCCAAGTTCGACCGCAACCCTGCGCCACGGCATCGAAAATCTGCTGCGCCACTTCTGTCCCGATGTGCGGGAGGTGCGGCCCGTGTAGACTTGCTGCGGCCCGGCGCCGGCTAGGCTGTTTGAGCCCCGCTCGTCCACGAGCGGGGTTTTTGCTATCGGTGGAGCCCTTTTGGAGAGGCAAGCATGGCACAGCGACTGGACGATAGCGCGCTCGGGCAACTGTTTTTGGAGGCACGCACGCACCGCGCCTGGCTGCCGATCGAGGTGCCCGATGCCGTGCTGGTTGAGCTCGTCGACTTGATGAAGTGGGGTCCCACGGCGTCCAACACCCTGCCGGCGCGCATCGTCTTTGTGCGTTCCAAGTCGGCTAAGGAACGCCTGCGCCCGCTGTTGGCCGAAGGCAATCGGGAGAGGACCATGCTGGCCCCGGCCTGTGCCATCATCGGCTACGATGCCAAGTTCTACGAGCGTCCGCCGCAAGGACAAGAGCCGATGCCGGGGTTTGCGCAAAATCCGAGCGGCGCGGAAACTGCCGCCATGCGCAACAGCTCGCTGCAGGGCGGCTACTTCGTGCTCGCCGCGCGTGCGCTTGGCCTGGATGCCGGGCCGATGTCGGGCTTTGACAATGCCGGCGTCGACAAGGAATTCTTCGCCGGCACCGACATAAAATCTAACTTCTTGTGCAACCTCGGCTATGGCGACCCGCCCAAGCTGCGGCCACGTGGTCCCCGCTTCGCCTTCGCGCAGATGGCGAGCATCATTTAGCGTCCATGCATATCCTTGCCTTCGATACCTGTCTTGGCGGCCTCTCCGTGGCCGTGGCGCGCGCGGACCCAGCCGGTGCGCGCCTGTTATGGGAGAGCTGCGAACGCCGCCAGGCCGGGCACGCCGAGCGGCTGCTGCCGATGCTGATCGCGGCGCTGGCCGGCGCGGGTTTGGGCTTTGCGGATATCGGGCGCATCGCCGTCACCTGCGGCCCAGGCAATTTCACTGGCGTGCGCACCGGGATTGCCACTGCCCGCGCCTTGGCCCTGGCGACGGGCTGTCCGGCCGTGGGCATGGATTGCCTGGCGGTTATCGCCCACGGGGCTCGCGCCCAGCTCGGGGACGCGAGCCGGGGACGGCCGCTGGCGGTTGCCCTCGATGCGCGCCTGGGCATGCTCTACTTTCAGCTTTTCCATGCCACGGCCGCAGCGCCCGGAGCTCCCCTGCTGTTGGCCCCTGAGGCCTGCGCCGAGGCCTTGGGCGGGGCGCCGGCGATCGTGGTGGGATCGGGCGCGGCAGCGGTGGTGCGGGCAGGGGCCGCGGCTGCCGAAGCGCGGCTGCCCGAGGCCGAGCCCTGCGCATCGGTGCTGGCGCTGCTCGCCGGCGGGGCTGTCGTTGGCCAGCCGCTCAAGCCCCTTTATTTGCGCGCACCCGACGCCAAGCCCCAGGCCGGCGGGGTGCTGCCGCGGGTGTTCGGCTAATGCCGGCGCCGGCGACTGGCGGCCTCAGCGTGCTGAGGGCCACCCCGGCGGACGCCCACGACTGCGCCAAGCTCCACGCCGAGCTCTTCGATCCGGCCTGGGATGCGCGAGGCTTCGCAAGCTTGCTCGGGCACCCGGCGGCGGTGGCCTTCGTGGCGCGGCAGGCAGCAGCAGCTGACACCGTCGCGTTCATTCTTGGCCAGGTCGCGGCCGACGAAGCCGAAATCCTGGGGCTTGGGGTCCGCGCCGACTGGCGCCGTCAGGGTCTCGCCACCCGCCTGATCGCGGCCCTGATCGGGGCCGCGACGGAAGCGGGTGCGCGTGCCCTGTTCCTCGAGGTGGCCGCCGGCAATACGGCTGCCCTTGCGCTTTATCGCAGACTGAGGTTTGAGGAAACGGGCCGGCGCCCGGCCTATTATGTGACGGCCAAGGCCGCACCGCTTGATGCTGTTACATTCGCCCTCGCCCTGTAGTAGAGTTGAGGGCTCAGGATTGCGGCCGACGCCCGGCTCTCCTATAAGCAAAGAAGCAAAGGATTCTCTGTCGTTATCAACGGCATGTCGGTCTTGATCGAAACTTTCCCAAGCCGCATCGAGCGGCTTTGCGCAGAAAAGCAGCTTCGGTTGACGGGGCAGCGGCGCATTATCGCGCGCGTGCTCTCGGACTCCAAAGATCACCCGCACGTGGAGGAGGTTTACCGGCGCGCCAATGCCGTGGATTCGCGCATTTCCCTTTCAACCGTGTACCGGACACTCAAGCTGTTTGCCGCCAAGGGCATCCTCGAGCGTCATGACTTTGGCGCGGGCAGGGGCCGCTACGAGGAAGCCGCCGGCAAGCACCATGATCATTTGATCGATATCGAGAGCGGCAAGGTCATCGAGTTCCGCAACGAGGAAATCGAACGCCTGCAGGAGCGGGTGGCGCGCGAGCTGGGCTTCACGCTGGTTGGTCACCGCCTCGAGCTGTTCGGCGTGCCACTGAAACGAGGGCGCAAATAATTTGGCCGAGCGAGGGTGCCTGCCGGTCTCTGCGGGGGGCGTTGCCGCATCCCGGCCCGCGAAATAAGTTGGGTTAAATGGCTGCATCCAAAAAGGTGTTCGTCAAGACGTTCGGCTGCCAAATGAACGTCTATGATTCCGAGCGCATCGGCGAGGCCCTTGGCCGCGCCGGTTATCTCGCCACCGCCGCCATCGAGGAGGCCGACATGGTCGTCCTCAACACCTGCCACATTCGCGAAAAGGCGGCGGAGAAAGTCTATTCCGAGCTCGGTCGGATCCGTCAGCTCAAAGCCCGTCGCCAGCAACAGGGCAAGCAAACGCTGGTGGCGGTGGCAGGCTGCGTGGCCCAGGCCGAGGGCAGCGAAATCGTGCGCCGCGCCCCGGTGGTGGATCTCGTTGTCGGGCCGCAGAGCTATCATCGTCTGGGCGAGCTCGTGGCGCGCGCAAGCCTTGAAGAACGGCCCCAGATCGAGACCCAATTCCCGCTGGAGAGCAAGTTTGCGGGCTTGCCGCGGCGACGTTCGACGCAGCGGGCAAGCGCCTTCCTGACGGTGCAGGAGGGCTGCGACAAGTTCTGCACATTTTGCGTGGTTCCCTATACGCGCGGGGCGGAGTACTCCCGGCCCGTGGCCGAGATCGAGACGGAGGCGCGCCAGCTCATCGAGGCCGGCGCGCGCGAGCTGACGCTGCTCGGGCAAAACGTCAACGCCTATCGCGGCAACGGGCCCGATGGGGTGCGCTGGAGCCTGGCACAGCTGCTGGGCCAGCTGGCGGGTATCGATGGGCTAGAGCGGCTGCGTTATACCACCAGCCATCCCGGCGACATGCTCGATGACCTGATCGCGGCGCACGGCCGAATGGCCAAGCTGATGCCGCACCTGCATTTGCCCTTCCAGTCGGGCTCGGACCGCATCCTGGAGGCAATGAACCGCAAGCACAGCGCGGCCGATTACTTGGCCCTGATCGGGCGACTGCGTGCCGCCCGGCCAGACCTTGCGCTCTCCACCGACATCATCGTGGGCTTTCCGGGCGAAACGGAGGACGACTTTGCCGCCACGCTCGCGCTGGCGGAGGCGGTGGGCTTCGCGCAAGCTTATGCCTTCAAATGGAGTTCGCGGCCAGGTACGCCCGCCAGCACATTTGGCGGGGCGGTCCCGGAGCCGGAAAAAGAGCGCCGCCTTGAGCGCCTGCAAAGGCTTTTGGGGCGACAGCAAACATCGTTCAATACGGCCTGTGTCGGGCGGGTGATGCCGGTGTTGTTCGAGCGCCCCGGCCAACGCCAGGGCCAGATCGTCGGTCGGACGCCTTACCTGCAGGCCGTCCATGCCCCGGGCGCGCCGCAGCATATTGGGGGCTGCCTCGACGTTGAAATCTTGAGTGCGGGACCCAATAGTCTCAGCGGTTTGATCCTGCAGCCTGGGCGCGGCAGCTATGGCGCCGAAAGCCGCGCCATGTGCTAACGTTGGAGGTGGAGATTCTCTGCTATTGTGTTTTCTTTAGGAGGCCAGGTCTTTGACTGGCATGCGTGGGCCGGGGGCTGCCGGGCTGGGCAAGCAGCTCAGGAATGAGCAGGCCCGTCTGGTGGTGCCGTTCGAAGACAACCGGCATCTCAACCGGCTGCTCGGGGAATACGACGGCCATCTGGCGCTGCTGGAGGAGCGGCTCGGGATCGAGGCCCACGCTCACGGCAACGTCGTTACCCTGACCGGACCCGGCCCGGCCTGCGAGACGGCGCGCGAAGTGCTCGAAAAGCTTTATGCGCGCATACGCCAAGGGGAAGACATCGGTCCCGGCGATGTCGATGGCTTGTTGCGCCATTCGCGCGCCGATGCCGTCCCGGCGAGCCCGCTGGCGCAAATCCGCACGCGGCGCAAGGTGGTGACGGCGCGTTCGCCCAACCAGGGCGCCTACATCGAAGCGCTCAACCGCGTGGATCTGGTGTTCGGGCTGGGCCCGGCCGGCACCGGCAAGACCTACCTTGCCGTCGCTTATGCCGCCCAGTGCCTGGAGCGCGGGCAGGTCGAGCGGCTCGTGCTATCGCGTCCGGCGGTGGAGGCCGGGGAGCGGCTGGGCTTCCTGCCCGGCGACATGCGCGAGAAGGTCGATCCTTATTTGCGCCCGCTCTATGATGCTCTTTACGATGTGCTGCCGGCTGCCAAGGTCGAGCGGGATTTGACCACCGGGGTGATCGAGATCGCGCCCCTGGCATTCATGCGCGGACGCACGCTGGCGCACTCCTTTGTCATTCTCGATGAGGCGCAGAACACCACGAGCATGCAAATGAAAATGTTTCTCACGCGGCTCGGCGAGGGCTCGAAGATGGTGGTCACCGGCGACCCCAGTCAGATCGACTTGCCGCATGGGCAGAAGTCCGGGCTCGAAGAGGCGGTCGGGCTGCTGCAGGGGATCAATGGCATCGAGGCGATTCGCTTCACCTCCGGCGATGTCGTGCGTCGCGATCTCGTCGCGCGTATCGTCGATGCCTACGAGCGCTTGCGTTAGTTCATGGCCATCAGCCGTCCCGCCGATAATGTCCCTTTGCCGGCCGAGGCGGCGGCCGAGCCGCAGCCCGATCCCTTAGGCCTCAGCCTCAGCGTCAGCCAAGCGGAGGGCGAGTGGGGCCGTGGCGATGCCCTGGTGGCGGCCATCGGCAGGGTGGCGGCTGCCTTGAGCCGGCATCCGGCCGGCAGCGGCACGCAGGGCCGGGAGGCCACCATTGTGCTGGGCAGCGATCGGCTGCTGCGGCGCCTCAATGCCACCTACCGGGGCAGGGACGTGCCAACCAATGTTCTCTCCTTCCCCTTCAAGCCGCGCGCTCGCGCGGACCGGGAAGCCAATCGCTACCTGGGCGATGTGGTGTTGGCGGCCGAGACGATTGCCGCGGAGGCCGCGCAACGCCGCCTTGAGCCGGTCCACCATGTCCAGCATCTTGTCCTGCACGGTCTATTGCACCTCATCGGCTATGACCACGAGACGGAGGCTGAGGCCGTCGCGATGGAGCGGCTGGAGACGGAGATTTTAACGGCAATCGGCCTCAAGGACCCCTACGCCTCGAGCCCGCCGAGCCAACATTAGCGCTTTGTGCCATTACCAGGCCTTCCATGCCATGAACGGCAAATCCCCAAGTGCCAAATCCGACGGCGTCCAGCCCGCGGCCCAAGACACCGGTGAAGCGGGGCACGGCTGGCTCTCGGCGCTGCGCGCCCGGCTCGGCATTCCCGGTGCGCCGACGCTGCGCGCCACGCTCGAGGCAGAACTGAAAGCGGCCGGCGACGGGCATGCCTTCTCAACGGAGGAGCGCGAGATGCTGCTGCGCATCTTGCGCTTCGGCGCCTTGCGCGTCGATGACGTCATGGTCCCACGCGCCGATATCATTGCCGTCGATGAGAACGAGCCTATTCGCGAGTTGCTGCGCACCTTCGACGTCGCCGGCGTGTCGCGCGTGCCGCTCTTTCGCGAGTCGCTCGACGATCCACGCGGCATGGTGCACGTCAAAGACCTATTGCGCTGGCTTTACGGCGATGCCACTGGGCGCGCTGCCGACGGCAATGGCCCGACGGGCGAGCGCCCGGAACCCGGCCCTGCTTCCGGCCCCTCCGAGCCGGTGCTCGACCTCTCCCGCAGCGACCTGTCAAAGTCGATTGCCGCCACCAAGCTGCGTCGTCCCATGATTTACGCGCCGCCCTCGATGCCGGCGGCGAACCTGCTCATTCGCATGCAGTCAACGCATATCCACATGGCCCTGGTCGTCGACGAGTACGGCGGTACCGACGGCTTGGTGACGATCGAAGATCTGGTCGAACAGATTGTCGGCGACATCGAGGATGAGCACGACGAGGTTGAGGCCGCCCACATCATCAGCGATTCCAAGCTTGGCTTGCTGACCGCCGCTCGCACCCCCGTGCGCGAGCTCGAACAGCACCTCGGCATCCCGTTGCTCAAAGCCGACGAAGAGGCCGACATCGATACCCTAGGCGGCCTGGTGTTCGCGCTGGTGGGGCGCGTGCCCGCGCGCGGCGAATTGATCCGGCATCCCGCGGGCGTCGAGTTCGAGGTGCTGGATGCCGATCCGCGGCGGGTGAAAAAGCTAAGGGTGCACGTCACACGCCGGCCAGCCTCAGCGGAACCAGGCATTGTCAAATCTTGAGCCGAACTGGTGTTGCAGCGGCCCGCAACAGCCGCCTGCGGCGCGCGGCTTGACGCGCCTCACCGCCGCGCTCGCCGCTTGGGCCGGGCGCCTCGCAGCCTTGGTCGGCTGGCGGCGCCGGGCAGCCGCCTTTGCCGCCGGGTTGGTGTCGGTGCTGGCAATGGCGCCCTTCAACGTCTGGCCGGTGCTCTATGTCACCCTGCCCGCCCTGATCTGGCTGATCGACGGGGCCAGCGGCAAGGCGGCTCCGCTCGGATCCGAGCCTGCCCCGCCGTTAAGGCCCTGGACCGCGGCAAGGGCGGCGGCGGCCGTGGGCTGGTGGTTCGGGTTTGGCTATTTTATCGGCGGGCTTTACTGGATCGGGGATGCGTTTCTTGTCGAAGCCGAGGTGTTTGCGCCCCTCTTGCCCCTCGCCGTCACCTTATTGCCCGCCGGCCTGGCGCTCTTTCACGCCGTGGCCGCCGGGCTCGCGGCCCGCTTCTGGGGCCCGGGCAGCGGCCGCGTTCTCGCCTTGGCGCTGTCGCTCTCGGCCATGGAATGGGCCCGCGGGCATCTGTTGAGCGGTTTTCCCTGGAACGTGCTGGGGTATGCGCTCACCTACCCCCTGTCGTTGCTGCAAAGCGCCGCCCTGGTCGGCATCTATGGCTTGACCCTGATCGGTGTCGGGCTGCTGGCGGTCCCCCTCGTGCTCTTGGTTGAGGCGCCGGCGGGCCCGGCGGGACGGCGCCGCCGCGGCCTGGCGCTGGTGCTCGGCAGCGTGCCGTTTTTGGCCATGGCCGCCTGGGGCCACCTGCGCCTGGCCGGCGCTCCCGTCGCAATGGTGCCGGGCGTCAAGCTGCGGATCGTGCAGCCGAGCGTCCCCCAGCGGGAGAAGTGGCGGCCCGAAAACCAGGAGCGCATTTTCCTCGACCATCTGCAGCTGTCGGCCCACAACGCCGCGGGCCTGCCCGACGGCCTGGAAGGCATTACGCACGTCGTTTGGCCGGAGGCGGCGATGCCATTCCTGCCGGTCGACCACCCCGCCGCCCGGGCCGCGATCGGACGCCTGTTGCCGCCGGGAACCTTGTTGATCGCCGGCGGACTGCGCGCGGAGGCCGCCCCAGCGGGCTCGACGGCCGCCCGGCGGATCTTCAACAGCCTATTGGTGTTCGCAGAGGGCGGCCGCCTGCTCGCCGCCTACGATAAGGTCCACCTCGTGCCGTTTGGCGAGTACCTGCCGTTTCAGGGCGCGCTCGAGGCGGTGGGCCTGCAAAGCCTGACGCGGCTGCGCGGCGGCTTCAGCAGCGGGCCGACGCCCCGTCCGCTTTTGCACCTGCCTGGGCTGCCGGCGCTGGCGCCCCTCATTTGCTATGAGGCGATTTTTCCGAGCGCCGTCGTTGCCGGGCCCGAACGGCCCTCGCTCCTCGTCAATCTCACCAATGATGGTTGGTTCGGCAACACGACCGGTCCGCGCCAGCACATGCAGCAGGCGCGCGTGCGCGCGGTGGAGGAGGGCCTACCCCTGCTCCGCGTGGCCAACAACGGCATTTCGGCCATGGTCGACGGCCACGGGCGGGTGCTCTTGGAACTGGGCCTCGATCAGCGCGGGTCGGCGGATACGGGGCTGCCCGCGCCCTTGCGGCCGCCGCCCTATGCCCGCTTTGGCGATGGTCTTTTCCTGGGCCTGTGGCTGGCCGGGGCCGCCGTGCTGCTCACCGCCCGCCGCCGCGGCGCCTGATGCCCGCGGGTCCCCGCGGACGCATTGCAGTGCACCTGAGGTTGACGCATTGGCCATCTGCACCTACCAATTGCAGGCGAAGACCAGGATTGACGGGGCTGAGTGAATGTCGAGACCGACCGAGTTCGCCGCGGACGTGGATGGCGAGGATAAGGGCTCGCGCCGACCCAATCCCATCGACGTGCATGTGGGCAGCAGGGTCCGCTTCCGCCGCATGCTGCTTGGGATGAGCCAAGAAAAACTGGGTGAGAAGCTGGGTTTGACCTTTCAGCAGATCCAAAAGTACGAGAAGGGCATCAATCGGATCGGCGCCAGTCGGCTGTTCGACTTGGCGCAGGTGCTGGGGGTATCGGTGCAGTTTTTCTACGAGGAGGCGCCAACAGGGGAGGTGCCGCGCTTCGTGGCCGACGGCTTTGCCGAGCGCCCGGCGGAAAGCTCGATCGTGGAGTTCTTGCGCAGCCGCGATGGCTTGGAGCTCAACAAGGCGTTCGTGCGGATCGCGGATGTGCGCGCCCGACGCGCCATCGTGGAGCTCGTGCGCAGCCTTGCCGCCGACGACGACGTACTGGACTAAAGGGCGCCGCCAGCGCTGCCGGCCTGGGTTGCCAGCGAGCTGCCGTGCGCGAGCCGCGGTCATCTTGACCCCTGCCATAAACACTGTAACAAGACGCGCAATTTGGCGCCTAGCCATGGGGAACACAGTGTCGCGAAAGTCCTATTTGTTTACGAGTGAATCGGTCTCGGAGGGGCATCCGGACAAGGTTTGCGATCGCATTTACGATGAGATTGTCGACCTGTTTTATCGCGAAGGCCCGAAAGCCGGCGTCGATCCCTGGCAGCTCAGGGTCGCCTGCGAAACCCTCGCCACCACCAATCAGGTCGTGATCGCGGGCGAGACGCGCGGGCCCAACACCATCACGCGGGATCTGGTGCAGCACGTGGCACGCATGGCGATCAAGGCCATCGGCTATGAGCAAGAGGGCTTTCATTGGGATCGGGCGGATATTCGGGTGCTCTTGCACCCGCAGTCGGCCGATATCGCCCAGGGCGTCGACAGTGGCGGCAATCGCGACGAGGGCGCGGGCGATCAGGGCATCATGTTCGGCTTTGCCTGCAAGGATACCCCGGAACTGATGCCGGCTCCGATCTACTACAGCCACAAGATCCTTCGCCTGATTTCGGAGGCCCGGCATGCCGGCAAGGAGGCGGTGCTGGGGCCCGACTCCAAAAGTCAGGTGACCGTGTGCTACGAAAACGGCAAGCCGGTCGCGGCGACCCAGATCGTCGTCTCCCACCAGCACCTGGTGGAATCCATGACCTCGGCCCAGGTGCGCGAGCTCGTCGAGCCTTACGTGCGAAAGGCGCTGCCCACCGGATGGATCAGCAAGGACACGATCTGGCACGTCAATCCGACGGGCAAATTCCACATCGGTGGTCCGGACGGGGACTGCGGGCTGACGGGACGCAAGATCATCGTCGACACCTACGGCGGGGCGGCCCCCCATGGCGGTGGCGCCTTCTCGGGCAAGGATCCGACCAAGGTCGACAGATCGGCAGCCTATGCGGCCCGCTATCTCGCCAAGAACGTGGTGGCGGCGGGACTTGCCGATCAATGCACGATCCAGCTCTCCTATGCCATCGGCGTCGCCAAGCCGCTGTCGATCTACGTCGACGTTGGCGCCAATCCCAACGATATCGATACGCCCAAGCTCGAGCGCGTGCTGGGTGAGCTTGTGGATTTGTCACCGCGCGGCATCCGCAGGCACCTCGACCTCAATAAGCCCATTTATGCCCGCACCGCGGCCTATGGGCACTTCGGCCGCGAGCCCGACAATGAGGGCGGGTTCTCTTGGGAGAAGACGGATCTTGGTCCCAAGATCAGGGCAGCCATGGCCTGAGGTTCGCGCCGCCTCCAGCGTTTGCGGCGCCGGGTGCCATCACCCCTTGGTCGTGCCATGACGGCGGGCAGCGGCGAGCTGCGCAGCTACGGTCGCCGACGCGGGCGCGCGCTCAGCGCACGCCAGGCCAGCCTCTGGCGCGATCTCCTGCCGCGCCTTGCCGTTGCCGGCACCGCGGCGGAGCTGGCAAGCCCTCACCGCCTGTTCCCGCCTGGCATAAGTGAGGTGTGGCTCGAGATTGGCTTCGGCGGCGGCGAGCACCTTCTCTGGCAGGCCGAGCAACATCCCGAGGCGGGTCTCATCGGCTGTGAGCCCTTCCAGGACGGTGTGGTTAAGGTCCTGGCCGCCATGGCCGAGCGCCCCACCACCAATATTCGGTTGTACGCCGATGACGCCCGCGGTCTCATTCGACAGCTGCCGGCCGCCTCTATCGGCCGGGTCTTTGTGCTCTTTCCCGACCCGTGGCCGAAGCGACGGCATTGGAAGCGCCGGCTCCTGTCGGAGGCCACGCTCGCCGAGCTGGCGCGCGTGATGGCGCCCGGCGGCGAGCTGCGCCTTGCCACCGATATAGCCGACTATGCCGCCTGGATGTTGGTGGCCGTGCGGCGGCAGGGCAGCTTTCGCTGGACGGCCGCGGCCGCCGTTGACTGGCGCGAGCGCGGCAGCGACTGGCCCCAGACCCGTTATGAAGCCAAGGCTTTGCGCGCGGGCCGCCGCTGCAACTATTTTCGCTTCCTGCGAGCCTGAGCACTGGCCGAGCACTGGCCTGAGCACGGGGCCTGTGGCAGCGCCTCCAACCGGGGGCAGGCATTCCTTTTGCAGTGCGACAAAATTCACACTTCCCGCTTGCATGTTGGGCAATTCCCGCTTACCATCCTGCTGCTCATGATCATCTCAACTCTGAGAGTGGGCCCTCCGGGTCCGCTCTTTTTGTTTTGAGCGGGTCGAGCGAGCACCCCACATGGGAGTTTCGGGCAGGCGGAGACGCGGTGGTCGGTAGCACACCCGAGGCGCGCTTTATTCATGAGACCGGGTTGGCGGCACAGCTTGCTGGGCTGGTCGAACCGGTGCTTGAGGACTTGGGATTTCGCTTGGTGCGGGTTACCATTTCCGGTCGCAACGGCACGACGGTCCAGATCATGGCCGAGCGGCCCGATGGGACCATCACGGTCGAGGAATGCGCGGCGATCTCGCGCAATCTGTCGCCGCTGCTTGATGCGCATGACCCGCTACCCGGCCACTATGCGCTCGAGGTGTCCTCGCCGGGCATCGACCGGCCCATGGCCCGCGTCTCCGATTTCGAGACCTGGGCGGGTTATGAGGCCAAAATCGAGCTGAAGCAGCCCGTGTCCGGTCGCAAGCGTTTCCGGGGGATGCTTGAAGGTGTCGAGAACGGAGAGGTTCGCATCGAGGTCGAGCTCGATCAATTCGGGCGTCAAGTCGTGGCACTGCCGGTTGCGCTCATTGCCGAGGCGCGGCTCGTGCTGACGGATGGCCTCATTCGCGAATCGCTGCGGCGCTCGAAGCGAGCAAGTGCCGACGAAGCAGCAAATGCCGACGAAGCAGCAGATGATGTTGCGCCGTAGCTTGAAGTGGAGGGTGCCTTAGATGGCCCAAGCCGGAATTAGCGCTAACCGTTTGGAGCTGATGCAGATCGCCGATGCGGTCGCGCGCGAGAAGTCGATCGATCGCAAGATCGTCATCGAGGCGATGGAAGACGCGATCCAAAAGGCGGCCAAGGCTCGCTATGGCGCCGAGAACGACATTCGCTGTGTGATCGACCCAAAGACGGGCGAGACCAAGCTGACCCGCGTGCTGCAGGTGGTCGAAACGGTAGAAAACGATTCCACCCAAGTCGTGCTGGCGACCGCCAAGCGACGCAATCCCGATGCCAAGATCGGCGACCTGATCGCGGAGCCCTTGCCGCCGCCGGATTTCGGCCGGGTATCCGCCCAGAATGCCAAGCAGGTGATCGTGCAGAAGGTGCGCGATGCGGAACGCGAGCGCCAGTATGGCGAGTTCAAGGACCGCGTCGGCGAAATCGTCAGCGGCACCGTCAAACGCGTCGAATACGGCAACGTCATCGTCGATTTGCAGAAGGCGGAGGGGATCATCCGGCGCGACGAGATGATCCCGCGGGAAAACGTCCGGCTCGGCGACCGCATCCGGTCCTATATCTACGATGTGCGGCGCGAGCAACGCGGGCCGCAAATCTTTCTCTCCCGCGCCCGTCCCGAATTCATGTCGCTGCTGTTCCGGGCGGAGGTGCCCGAGATCTACGATGGCATCGTGCAGATCAAATCGGTGGCGCGAGACCCCGGCTCCAGGGCCAAGATTGCCGTCATTTCCAAGGACTCCTCGATCGATCCGGTCGGCGCCTGCGTCGGCATGCGCGGCCAGCGCGTGCAGGCGGTGGTTGGTGAGCTGCAGGGCGAGAAGGTTGACATCATCCAGTGGAACCAGGATGCCGCCACCTTCATCGTCAATGCGCTGGCGCCGGCCGAGGTGACCAAGGTGGTGCTGGATGAAGATTCCAACCGCATCGAGGTTGTGGTTCCCGAAAGCCAGCTTTCGCTGGCGATCGGTCGGCGCGGCCAGAACGTGCGCCTCGCCTCGCAACTTACCGGGTGGGATATCGACATTCTGACCGAACAGGAGGAATCGGAGCGGCGTCAGAAGGAGTTCACCGAGCGCTCGCAGCTCTTCATGGAAGCGCTCGACGTCGACGAGGTGATCGCCCAGCTGCTGGCGACCGAGGGCTTCGAGACCGTCGCCGAGGTGGCCTACGTCGATGCCGGCGAGATCGCCCACATTGAGGGCTTCGACGAGGACACCGCCAAGGAAATACAAGCGCGTGCGCGTGAATACCTGGAGCGGCAGGAGGCCGAACGGGATGCCAAACGCAAGGCGCTTGGCGTCTCCGATGAGCTCGCCAAAATTCCCGGTATCAACACGGCAATGCTGGTGGCCTTCGGGGAGAACGAGATCAAAACCGTGGAAGACCTCGCCGGCTCGGTAACCGATGAGCTGGTCGGCTGGACCGAGCGCAAACGCGAGAAGGATGCCGAACCCGTCCGCCACAAGGGTGTGCTCGAGGGCATGGAGATCGGGCGCAAGGAGGCCGAAGACATTATCATGGCGGCGCGCATTGCCGCGGGCTGGGTAACGGCCGAGGACCTGGAAAAGCTGCGCGCCGAGCAGGAAGCCGCCGCGGCCGCAGCGCAGGCCGCCGCCGCCGCCGCCCAGAGCGCTCCGGCCGTGGCAACGGGCGCCAAGGCTTGAGAGCCATGGCTCGGCAAGGATCAAGAGCAGGTGGCAAGCGCGGACGACAAGCAAGTTCCTCCGGATGCGACGCATGGATCGCCGCGGCGGCTGTGTGCCGTCACCCGCCGCCACAAGGACCCCGACGATCTCATCAGGTTCGTGCTCGCCCCCGATGACAGCATCGTGCCTGACCTGGCGCGGCGGTTGCCGGGTCGCGGGGTTTGGGTTGGCGCAACCCGCCGGGACGTGGCCGCCGCGATACGCCAGCAGGCTTTCGCCCGCAGCCTGAAGCGCTCCGTTCTGGTGCCGGACGACCTGGCCCATAGGGTCGAAAGCTTGCTTGGACGGCGTCTCGCCGACGCCATCAGCCTCGCCCGGAAAGCCGGCCTCCTGGTTGCGGGATTTGCCAAAGTGGAAGAAATGATTGACCTCGGGCGAGCGGTCGTCCTTGTGCATGCGGCCGATGCCGCCGGTGACGGTGTTGCCAAGCTCGACCGTAAATTCAGGGCGTTACGGGGTCCAGACGGAGAGGCTGAGGCAATTGTGCGGGAGTTGACGAGTGCCGAATTGAGCTTGGCCATCGGGCGGTCAAATGTGGTACATGCTGCAGCGTCCGGAGGTGGCGCCTGCCGGCGAATTGCCTATGAGGCCCGCCGGCTCAGACACTACCGAGAGGGTGGCCCCGAGAGAGCTGCGGATATCGGTTCGAATACAGGACGTGTATGAGCGAGATCAAAGAGACCACCGACAAGACCCTACGCGGTGACGTACGCAAGCCCCTGAGCTTGAAGCGCACGGTCGAGTCCGGCCATGTGCGCCAAAGCTTCAGCCATGGCCGATCGAAATCGGTGGTGGTCGAAAAGAAGAAAAAGCGCACGATATCGGCGCCCGGCGAGGCGGAAGAGGCCACCGCGGCCGAAACGGCCGAGGCGGTGGTCGCCGAGATCGTGCATCAGCAGCGCACCGGTGGCCTGTCCACCGACGAGGTCGATGCGCGGCGTCGTGCGCTCGAGGCCGCGCGCGAACGTTCCGAAATGGAAGAGCGCGAGCGCGCCCGCCTCGAAGCCTTGAAGCCACCGCCGCCGCCGGTGGAGGAGCCAAAGCCTGAGGTCGAAGCCGCCGCCAGCGCGCCCGCCGTAGCCGAGCCGCAAGCCGAAGGCGATGCGGTGCAGCCGCCAACCACGGAGGCAAAGCCGGCGCACGCCCCCGAAAAGACGGGCAAGCCCGCCGACACGATCAGGCGGCCGGAAATCGTGAGCAAGCGTCCCGTGCGCAGCCTCGAGGTCGAACCGGACAGCGAAGAGGAAACACGCACCAAGAAGAAGGGTGCCAAACCGGCCAAGAGTCCGGTCAAGGGCGCCGAGGAGCGTCGTGAGCGCATCAAGCTCACCATCAACAATGCCTTCGACGAGGCCCAACGCGAACGGTCGCTTGCTTCGCTGCGTCGGCGCCGCGAGCGCGAAAAGCTGCGGCAGGCCGGGGTCGTCCAGCAGCGTGACAAGGTCATGCGCGAAGTAATCATTCCCGAGGTCATTACCATTCAGGAACTGGCCAACCGCATGACCGAGCGGGCGGTCGACGTCATCAAGCTGCTGATGGCGCAGGGCGCCATGCACAAGATCAACGACGTAATCGATGCCGACACCGCCGAGCTGATCGTGCAGGAGTTCGGCCACACGCCCAAGCGCGTTTCCGAGGCGGACGTCGAAGAAGGTTTCATCGGCAAGACCGACGCCGACGAGCAGCAGCTGCCCAGGGCGCCCGTCGTCACCATCATGGGTCACGTCGACCACGGCAAGACCTCGCTTCTGGACGCGATTCGCCAGACCGAGGTCGCCGCCGGCGAGGCCGGGGGCATCACCCAGCACATCGGCGCCTATCAGGTGGCAACGCCCGATGGCCAACGCATCACCTTTATCGATACTCCGGGCCACGAGGCTTTTACGGCCATGCGCGCGCGCGGTGCCAAGGTCACCGACATCGTCGTGCTGGTGGTGGCCGCCGACGACGGTGTGATGCCGCAGACCGTCGAGGCGATCAACCATGCCAAGGCCGCCCGCGTACCCCTGATCGTTGCCATCAATAAGATGGACAAGCCCAATGCCGATCCCAACCGTGTGCGAACCGACCTTTTGCAGCACGAGGTGATCGTCGAAAGCATGTCGGGTGAAACGCTCGAAGTTCCGGTATCGGCGTTGCAAAGGACGGGTCTCGACCGGCTGCTCGAAGCCATCCAGTTGCAGGCCGAGCTGTTGGATTTGAAAGCCAACCCGAACCGGTCGGCCGAGGGGGTGGTGATCGAGGCGAAACTCGAGCGCGGCCGCGGCCCGGTCGGGACCGTGCTCGTGCAGCGCGGCACGCTGCGCGTCGGCGACATCATCGTGGCCGGATCGGCCTGGGGCCGCGTGCGCGCACTGATCGACGATCGGGGCGAGCCGGTCACGGCGGCGGGACCGTCGGTGCCGGTGGAGATTTTGGGTTTCGACTCGGCACCGGAGGCCGGCGATCCCTTCGCCGTGGTCGAAAGCGAGGCCCGCGCCCGCGAGATCACCGATTATCGCACGCGCAAGCGGCGCCAGACGCTTGGCTCGGCCGGCACCGCGCGCACCCTCGAGCAGATGATGCAGCAGCTCAAGGAAGCTGGGCGCAAGGAATTTCCCCTGCTCGTCAAGGGGGATGTACAAGGTTCGGTTGAGGCCATTGCCGGGGCCTTGCGCAAGATCGGCAACGAAGAGGTGGAGGCGCGCATCATCCACTCGGGCGTCGGCGGCGTGACCGAATCCGACATCGCCCTTGCCAATGCCTCCAAGGCGGTGGTGATCGGCTTCAACGTCCGCGCCAACACGCAGGCAAAAATGCTCGCCGACCAGTCCGGCGTCGAAATACGCTACTACAACATCATCTACGACCTGGTCGACGACGTTAGGGCGGCGATGTCGGGCCTGCTGGCGCCGACCCTGCGCGAGATCTTTCTTGGCAATGCGCAAATCCTTGAGGTGTTCAACATTTCCAAGGTTGGCAAGGTCGCCGGGTGCCGCGTGACCGAGGGCAAAGTGGAGCGTGGCGCCAAGGTCAGGCTGATTCGGGACAACGTCGTTATCCACGAGGGTACGCTCTCCACCCTGAAACGCTTCAAGGACGAGGTGCGCGAGGTGCCGGCGGGGCAGGAATGCGGTATGGCCTTTGCCAACTACCAGGATATCCGCGCCGGCGACGTCATCGAATGCTTCAACGTCGAGACCATCGCCCGGACACTCTAGAGGTATTTGCCGTTGCAGGGGGCCGGCACGCGAGCGCGCCGGCCCTTTTTTCCATCCGAGTTCGCAGCATGCCCAAGCGCCATTCCGGCAAAACGACGGGGCCCTCGCAGCGGCAGCTGCGCGTGGGCGAACTGGTCCGCCATGCGTTGGCCGAGTTGCTTACGCGCGGGGAAATTCACGATGCGGTGCTCGCGTCCCACGTCCTGACGATACCCGAAGTGCGCATGTCGCCGGACCTACGCCTGGCCACCATTTTTGTGATGCCGCTCGGCGGCAAGGACATCGAGGCCGTACTGACGGCGCTGGAAAGCCACAAGCGCTACATCCGCGGCGAGGTGGCGCGCGCAGTCAATCTCAAGTTCGCACCCGAGGTGCGTTTTCGCGCCGATCAGAGCTTCGAGGAAGCGCTGCGCATCGACCGGCTGCTGGCGAGCGACAAGGTGCGGCAGGATCTCGATAAACGATGAGGAGCGCACGCCGCAGAAAAGGCAAGGCAATCAACGGCTGGCTGGTGTTGGACAAGCCGGCCGGGGTGACCTCCACCTACGCGGTCGGCGCCGTGCGTCGCGCCTTCGGGGCGCGCAAGGCCGGGCATGCCGGTACTCTCGATCCGGCGGCAACCGGCGTGCTGCCGATTGCTTTCGGCGAAGCCACT
>DASTMQ010000534.1:0-7816 GCA_035714005.1 Hyphomicrobiaceae bacterium | reverse complement strand
CAGCGCCTCCTTCACCTCGTCGAGCTTGAAGGGCTTGATAATCGCTTCGATTTTCTTCATGCGTTCCCTGCAGCTCCCAAAGGACGATGCTCGAGGCTGGCCTGTCGGTTCATGGCCCTAGCACACCGCGTGCCAAGGCGTAGCTGGCTCAAATCTCCAGACAACGAACGACTTGTGCGTATCTACAGGGCAACCTCGTCGGGCGCCAGCCCAGAATGCGCCTAATAAACGCGCAAATTGCCCAAGTCATGGGCAAGTCCGGGGCAAGAGCTCGGAGGGGAGATTGGCGGCAGAGGGTGGTCGGTGCATGATGCGCAGGCCATGCAGGGTTGTGAACTTTTGAGCGTTCGGGAGATGGCCGAGGCCGACCGGCTCGCCATTGCCGGCGGCCGAACGGGGCTTGAGCTCATGGCGCGGGCGGGACGCGCGGTGGCGGCCGAGGCCATGCGCATGCTCGGCAGCCCGGCGGCCGTGCTCGTCGCCTGCGGGCCCGGCAACAACGGCGGCGACGGCTTCGTGGCCGCCAGCATCTTGCGCCAGCATGGCTACCGCGTGCGCCTCACGCTGCTCGGCAGCCCGGCGGCGCTCGGCGGTGATGCCGCCGCGATGGCGGCGCGCTGGGGCGCGACGCCTGAGACGCTGACGCCGGCTGGCATCGCCGGCGCCGGTGACTTGATCATCGACGCCCTGTTTGGGGCCGGGCTGTCGCGTCCGCTGGACGGCGCGGCCGCCGAGATCGTGGCCGCCATCAACGCCAGCGGCAAGCCGGTCCTCGCCGTCGACGTGCCGAGCGGGCTCAATGGCAGCACCGGGTCGGTGGAGGGCACGAGCATTGCCGCAACGCGCACGGTCACCTTCTTCCGCCGCAAGCCCGGCCATCTGCTGCTGCCGGGGCGCGAGCTGTGTGGCGAGGTGAGGCTCGCCGACATCGGCATCCCCGACACCACGCTAACAGCCATCGCGCCGCGGACGTTTCTCAACCGTCCCGCACTTTGGGGGGCAGCCTTTCCCCGCGCGCGGCCCCAGGGACACAAATACCAACGTGGCCACACCGTGGTCGTGTCCGGTCCCGCCGAAAGCACCGGGGCGGCCCGCCTCGGCGCCCGCGCGGCTTTGCGCGTGGGCTCCGGGCTCGTTACCCTGGTCGGCTCCGGGGCGGCGACCGCGATCAATGCCACGCATGCAACCGCGGTCATGGTAAAGGCGCTGGCCTCCGACGCCGAACTCAGTCAATTCCTCGGCGATGAGCGCCGCAATGCAGCGCTCATTGGTCCGGGCATCGGGGTCGGCAGGGCGACCGCCGCCAGCGTGCTGGCGGTGCTGTCGACAGCCGCCGCCGTGGTGCTCGATGCCGACGCCCTCACCTCTTTTGCCGCCGACGTTGGCGACGGCGAGGTGCGCGCCGTGGGCTTCGGCTTTGTGGTGCGCGAGCGGGAACCGCCGCCGGGGCGGCAGGCGCTATTTGCCGCCCTCAAGGCGCGCACCGCACCGGCCGTGCTGACGCCGCACGACGGCGAGTTCAAGCGCCTGTTCGGTGAGCTGCCGGGATCGAAGCTCGAGCGCGCACGCGCCGCCGCGGAGCTGAGCGGGGCAATCATCATCAGCAAGGGTGCCGACACGGTGGTGGCGGCTCCCGATGGCCGCGCGGCCATCAACGACAATGCACCGGCCTGGCTCGCCACGGCGGGGGCCGGCGACGTGCTCGCTGGCTTCGTCGCCGGTCTCTTGGCGCAGCGCATGGCGGCCTTCGAAGCGGCCGCGGCCGCCGTCTGGCTGCACGGGGCCGCAGCCGCCGCCTTTGGCCCGGGCCTGATCGCGGAGGACCTGCCCGATAGCTTGCCGCAGGTGCTCGCCCGCGTTGCGCCCACGCGCCGGTGAAGATCGGGCGTGAGAGGCCCCGGTGATGGACACCAGGGGATGGGCCCAGGTGATGGGCACCAGGTGACGGTCAGGTGATGGCCCGAGGTGATGGCCAGGTGGTGGCCAGGTGATGGGCCCGGTACGGCCGAGGGGTGACGGTCCTGTGAGGCCATTGCCGGCGCCGTTGCCTGCGGGGTTGCCTGCGCCCTCGAGCCAAGGCGCTTGCGTTGGCGCAAAGCCTGCTCGCGTCAATCGGCGCCAAGCCTTGAAGTTTCCTGGGCCAGCGGCGCGTTGAGCCTCGCCAGTCGCGGCCCGCCCGTTGCCTTGCGTGGCGACCCGTTAGGGTTGTAACACGTCCCCAAGCCCAAGATCGCGAGCCAGGGAAACGCCCATTGAACGATGAGCCGCTAGGCCGCCCGCCACCGGCGCGGTCCGCCGCCGCCAACGCCATCGAGCTTCGCGCCGTCGCCGTCGCCTTCGCGCTGCCGAACGGGTCGCGCTATCAAGCCGTGGCCGCCACCAACCTCAGCGTCGGCGCGCGCGAGTTCGTGGCCGTCGTCGGGCCGACGGGGTGCGGCAAATCCACCCTTCTCAATGTCGCCGCCGGCCTGCTGGTACCGAGCGCGGGCGACGCCTTCATCCTTGGAGCACCGCTCGCCGGCCTCAACCAATCGGCCGGCTACCTGTTGCAGCAGGATGCGCTGATGCCCTGGAAGACCGCGCGCGACAACGTCGCTATTGGCCTCGAAGTTGGCGGCACGCCGCGGCGAGAGGCGTTGTCGCGGGCCGAGCTGTGGCTGAAGAAGGTGGGCCTTGCCGCCTTTGGCGATCGCTACCCCCACCAGCTCTCCGGCGGGCAAAAGAAGCGCGTGGGCCTCGCCCAGGTACTGATCCGCGATCCCACCATCTTGCTCATGGATGAGCCGTTCGGGCCACTCGATGCGCAAACGCGCCAGATCATGGGCAACCTGCTGCTCGAGCTGTGGGCCGCCGACCGCAAGGCGGTTTTGTTCATCACCCACGATCTGGAAGAAGCCATCGCCCTGGCCGACCGGGTGCTGATTATGTCGGCGGGACCCGAAGCCAGCATCATCGGCGACCACAGCATCGATCTCGGCCGGCCGCGCGATGCCTCCGAAATCCGCCTGCTGCCGCGCTTTCACGCACTGCACAAGGCGATCTGGGCGCAGCTGAGAGACGAGGTCTTGAAGGCCTACGCGGGAGCCGTGGCATGAAGCTGTCGCGCTCCAGCCTGCTGATCGTGCAGATCCTCGTCGCCGTGTTCCTGGTTGCGCTTTGGCACTTTGGCGCCACCGTGTCGGTGGGCGGCTGGTACCTGTTCCCGAAGTTCTTCTTTTCCACGCCCGGCGACGTTGCGCTGCGGGTCTGGACCTTGTTTGCCGACGGTACCGCAAAGATCGTCAACTGCCAGGAGACGATCGACCTTCGGCGCCTGCTGGTGGTATCCGACCCCTGCTTCGGTAAAACCGTGTGGCAGCATTTGTTGATCACGCTAACGGAAGGTCTGCTGGCGTTTGCCATCGGCGCGATTAGCGGCGTCGCGTTCGGCTTTTGGTTTGCGCGCAATCCGCTCTTGTCGGCGATCTTCGATCCCTACATCAAGATGCTCAATGCGCTGCCACGGGTGGTGCTGGCGCCGATCTTCATGCTGTGGCTGGGCCTTGGCATTTGGTCCAAGGTGGCGCTCGGGGTGACGCTCGTCTTTTTCATCGTCTTCTTCAACGTCTACCAGGGCGTCAAGGAGGTGAGCCCCGTCATCCTCGCCAACGCCCGCATGCTGGGCATGAACCCGCGTCAGCTGTTCGTGCACGTCTATTGGCCCTCGGCGCTCTCCTGGATGTTCTCCTCGCTGCACACCTCGGTAGGGTTTGCCATCATCGGCGCCGTGGTAGGCGAATACCTGGGCTCGGCCGCGGGCCTCGGCTACCTGATCCAGCAGGCCGAGGGAACCTTTGATACGACAGGAGTATTTGCGGGCATGGTGATCCTTGCGCTATTCGTGCTGCTGATCGATTGGCTCGTCACCATCACCGAAAATCGCCTGCTGGTTTGGCGGCCGACCGGCGCCGGTGCCCGGGCCTGAAGGACTAAGGATGCGGAGAGAAAGAATGACGTTTTGCAAGTCGTTGGGGCAGTACAGGTCTTGGGCGCTGCTCGTCTTTTGTGCGCTCTGGTCGCTCGCTGCCGGCCAGGCCCGGGCCCAGGCGCCGGAGCAAAAGGACGTGAGACTAGGCGTCGGTGGCGCCTCCGCGCTTTATTATCTGCCGCTGGCGCTGACGGACCGGCTGGGCTACTTCAAGCAGCAGGGGCTCAACGTCGAGATCAACGACTTCAAGGGCGGTTCGCAGTCGCTGACGGCCCTGATCGGCGGTTCGGCGGATGTGGTCACCGGGGCCTACGAACATACCCTGCGCATGCAGGCGAAAGGCCAAGACATCGTCGCCGTCATTGAGCTTGGCCGCTATCCCGGCATCTCGCTCGCGGTCAAGAAGGATCGCGCCGACAAGATCAAATCCCCTGCCGACCTGAAGGGCGCCAAGATCGGGGTGACCGCACCCGGCTCCTCCACCAATATGATCGTGTGGTACCTGATGGCCAAGGCCGGCCTCAAGCCAGACGATGCCTCTTTCATCGGCGTCGGCGCCGGGGCGGGCGCCGTCGCCGCCATCCAGAAGGGCGAAATCGACGCCATCTCCAACATCGATCCGGTGATGGCCAAGCTCGAATCCAGCGGCGACATTCTCACCTTGGCGGAAACGCGCACCACCGAGGGGACGACCAAGGTGTTCGGCGGGCCGATGTCGGCGGCGGTGCTCTACGTCAAACGCGATTGGCTCGAGAAGCACCCCAACACAATGCAGGCTCTCACCAACGCGTTCTACAAGACGCTAAAATGGATGCAAGATGCGACGCCCGACGAGATCACCGCCAACGTGCCGCCGGAGTACTGGCTGGGCGATAAGGCACTTTATACCGCGGCGGTGAAGGCCAATAAGCAGGTTTATTCCCAGGACGGCATCGTCAGCGCCGAGAGCCGCCAGCGCTCGCTCGATTTCCTCAAGCAGTTTGACAAGGAAATCGCCGCCGCCAGCATCGATAGCGCCAAGACCTGGGACGACCGCTTCGTAAAAAAAGCGGCCGCCACGATACGCTAAGCCAAGCGCGGCGGCGGCCGTTTGTACTGAAACTTTTGGCGTGGGAGACACCGATGGCGGCAGGGGCAGCAAAATCGAACGCGATGCGGATTGCCGTCATCCCCGGTGACGGCATCGGCAACGAGGTAGTACCGGAAGGCATCCGCGTGCTGGAAGCCGTCGGCCGCCGCTTCGACCTCAGCTTCAGCTGGGATAGGTTCGACTGGTCCTGCGAGCGCTTCGCCAAGACGGGCGCGATGATGCCGGCCGACGGCCTTGCCGCGATCGCCGGGCACGATGCCATCTACCTCGGTGCGGTCGGCTGGCCGGGCGTTCCCGATCACGTCTCGCTCTGGGGCCTGTTGATTCCCATCCGTCGGAGTTTTCAGCAGTACGTCAACTTGCGCCCCGTCCGGCTGTTCGAGGGCCTAAAATCGCCGCTGGCCGACCGCAAGCCGGGAGACATCGACTACCTGATCGTGCGCGAGAACAACGAGGGCGAGTATTCCGCCATCGGCGGGCGCATGTACGAAGGCACCGAGCTGGAGGCGGCGATCCAGCAGGCGGTCTTCACCAGGACCGGCTGCGACCGGGTCATGCGCTACGCCTTCACGCTGGCGATGACGCGCAAGCGCCGCGAGCTCACATCGGCTACCAAGTCGAATGGCATCTCGATTTCCATGCCCTATTGGGACGAGCGCTTTGCCGCGATGGGCAAGGAGTTCCCCGAGGTCAAGACCAGCCAATTCCATATCGACATCCTGGCCGCGCACCTCGTGCGCAACCCGACCTGGTTCGACGTGATCGTCGGCTCCAACTTGTTCGGCGACATCCTGTCCGATCTCGGTCCCGCCACCACCGGCACCATTGCGATCGCGCCGGGGGGCAACATTAATCCCGAGCGCGCCTTTCCCTCCATGTTCGAGCCCGTGCACGGCAGCGCCCCGGACATTGCCGGCAAGGGCATCGCCAACCCCATCGGCCAGGTCTGGTCCGGCGCCATGATGCTGGAACACCTCGGCCACAAGGCGGCCGCGGACGCCATCGTCGGGGCGATCGAGCGGCTCTTTACCGAGACGGACGTGCGCACCCGCGATATGGGCGGCAAGGCAAGCTGCCGCGAACTGGGCGATGCCCTCGTTGCCTTGGTGGCGGCGCGCTGAGGCCGAATTTGCCGGGCATTTTCGCCAGCGGCCGATTCCGGCTATAACCCGACGAGCCAAGCGGGGCCTCGCACCCCGCAGCGAAGGAGCCTTGATGCCGCTGCGGCCAATCCACGGCCTGCGCCTCGTTGTCGTGCTGGCGGCCTGTGCCGGGCCGCCCGCGGCGGCGCAGGTGGAAAGCGTCACCACTTTGAAGCTGCGCGAGGCCGCCGCGGTGCTGCAGCGCGGCAACGTCGATCAGGCGCTTGCCCTCTACGAACAGGTCCTGCAGGACAAGACACTGCCCAACGACCGTCGCGCCATCATTCTCAATGATCGCGGCGTGGCCTACGCCCGGCGCCAGCAACCCAAGGAGGCCATCGAGGACTTCAATCGCGCCATTGCACTCTACCCGGAGTATGCCGCCCTTTATAACAATCGCGGCAACGTCCTGCTCGGGCTCGGCGCCGTGCGCGAGGCGCAAAGGGACTTTGATCGGGCCCTGCTGTTGGCGCCCGGTTATGCCGCCGCCTACAGCAACCGCGCCGGGGCGCTGATGCGGCTCGGTGAAATCGACCAGGCGATCGCCGACTACAGCAAGGCGATCGCGCTGGCACCGGCCAATGCCGCCGCGCTGAACGGGCGCGGCAGGGCGCATTTGGCCGCGCAGCGCCCCCACGGGGCGATCAGGGATTTCACGCGCGCGGTCACGGCGGACGCGCGCTTCAGTGCCGCCTATCGCAGCCGCGCCGAGGCGAAGTTCACCATCCGGCGCTATGAGGACGCGATCGAGGACTTTAGCCGCGCCATCGCTTTCGAGCCGGCCAATCCCGAGGTCTATGCGCTGAGAGCGCGAGCCTACCTCGATGCCGACAACATGGCCTCCGCCATCAAGGACTACGCCAAGGCCATCGAGCTCAACCCAAGTTCGGCCTACTATGCGGGCCGGGGCTACGCCTATGCCCTGGCGGAGGCGAGCGAGGAGGCTTTGGCCGATCTCGCCCGCGCCATCGAGCTCGATCCGCGCGCGGCCACGCCTTACGCCTATCGCGCCTGGACCTACCTGCATCAACAGCAGGCCGAGCTCGGCCTCAAGGAGGTTCAGCGTGCCCTGAAGCTCGATCCCAACAGCGCCGTCGCCTACTGGGTGCGCGGCGAAATCCAGGAAGCGCAAGGCCGCGCCGAGCTCGCCGTCGCCGACCTGCGTCAAGCCCTAGTGCTCGATCCCGACCTCAATGCCGCAACTCGCGCGCTGGAACGGCTTGGCATTGCCGAGCGCCCGCAGCAGCGCGAGGTGCCCGACGCCGCCCGCGACGGCTGGCGCGTCTACCAGAAGGGCAAGCAGTTCGTTGCCCGCAGCGATGAATTTCCGCGCCTGCAGATCGAGCTCGAGATGCTGGGCAAGGGCCAGCCCCGGATTCTCGAATGGGAGGTGAAGAAGCCGCCGTTTCAGGGCATTGCCATCCTGCGCTTTGCCGCCGGAACGCTGGACAACCCGCGCGGGCCGGAAGAGGTCGAATATGCCGCCATCATCGACCTGCAGGCCAACGCCGTGGTCGCCATCGAGATGCAGCGCCTCGGCGCCAAGGTTGCCACCTGGACCTGGGACGAGGGCAAGGTGATTGTGGCCAACGCCGACGGCATCACCGATGAGTTCCA